>NZ_JBIAMS010000022.1:0-159033 GCF_042874195.1 Streptomyces sp. NPDC004134
CCCCGTCCGCGGGGCTCCGCCTCCGTAGTCCCGTTCGAGGGTGCCCGCTCCCTCCGGGCCACCCGTAGCCGCCAAGCCTTTCGGGCCGGAGTCCGGTGTCAAGGGTGGGGCGAAGCCCCATCGCGAAGCGACGCTCCTCGCAGCGAAGCGGAGAGGAGCGCCTTGACACCGGACGCAGGCCCGCACCGTCAAAAGCGGGGTGGCCCGGGGGGAGCCCCAACGTCGCCCCTTTTCCCTTCGCCGCCACCCCCGTCCACCGGCCCACCTACGCACCACCGCCCACCCCGACGCCGCGCCCACGTACACCGGCCCACCTCACGCAGCACCGCAAGCCCGGCGCCGTACCCCCGCACCCGGGCCGCACCCACACCACGTAGCAGCTCAGCACCCCGCTGCACGGGCGACACCCGCAGCGGGCGGCGGGGGGTCGTCGGACCGCCTGCGGCATCAGTCGTGGCCGGCTGCCTCGGGCTTGTGGTGTGCCAGCGTTGCGTGGACGTGGCGGGCCAGGCGCCGTTGCAGCGCGGTGGCGACGGTTGCGGGCAGGTGGCCGTCCGAGCCGCCCACCGCTACGGTGACCGGTCCGTCGCCCGGTCCGGTTCGGTACGCGCTGACCACGGGGACGACCCCCTCGATCAGCTCGGGCAGGCCGTCCGCTTCCGGTGCCAGGGGGGTGCAGGTGTCGCAGCGGGTTCCGTTGGTGAGGTCGTCCGGCTTCAGTTGCGCGGTTTCGCCGAACTGGCGCAGGTCGAGCGTGATGTCCGCGACGGGGATGGGGCCGTGCCTGTAGGTGAAGCTCGTGACGTGGACCGCCGGGGGGCGGTTCGGACGCTCGGGGCGGACTCCTGACGGCACCCGCTGCTGCCCGGCCGTGGCTTCGAACCTGCCGTTGGTCATTCTGTACTCGTCTCGTCGTATGGAGCGGGCGGAACGGGACGCCGGCCCGCGGCCCGGCGCAGGACCCGGTGCAGGGCCTCGCGGAACTCGCGGTCCGCGCGTTCGGGAGGAAAGAGCACGTGGGCCTCCGGCCGGTGAGCGACCTTGTCGGCGATGCGTTCCTCCTCCGCCGGCGTCAGCTCGCGCGGCGGCGGTTGCCAGGCGTGGACCTGCCGGTACAGCGCGGGGCACTCGCGGCAGGCCGGGGTCTCCGCCAGGACCCACCGGACCCTCACGAGCACGTCACGGAAGCGGTTCACCGCCCACCGCCGCGCGTCCCCGTGGTCGCGGGGAGGGCCAGTTGTGCCCATACGCTGGTCCCGGTAAGCCTCCGGACCGCGCCCCACCGATCGGCCAGTTCTCCCACCAGGAACAGCCCGCGCCCGGAGACGGCGAGCGCGTCGCCCCGGGCCGTGGCCCGGGTGCGGTCGGTGTGGCGATCGATCCAGCCCGGCGAGGACGGACCCTGGTCGATCACCCTGACCGTCAGCCGCCGCAGCTCCCGGCCGGTGATCTGGACCGCCACGACGATCTGCGAACTATCCGTGTGCACCGCTGCGTTGGTCGTCAGCTCGCTGGCGATCAACACGGTGTCGTCGGCCGGCTCGGGCGGGACCTGCCAGGCGGCCAGCCACGACCGGACAATGCCCCGCGCACACTCGGGCGTTGTCGCTGAGCCCCCGGGCAATACGGCGGAGGCCCGCCGCCGGTCGCGCCGCACGGCTGCCCGAACCGCGAGGAGGTCGTGGGTGACGGCCGCGGCGCTCGCGGCCCGCTCCCGGATCATGAGCGCATCCACCCTTCGGGGACCGACGCCGGGAGCGGCGCCACGTCATGTCGTAAGTCCCTGGTTCGCGGCGCATCTTGCTCGCCGTGGGGCACCTCGACGGGGTTGAGTGACGTCATCACCACGCTCCTTGCTCTGGGGAGTGCAGGGTGGACTGCCCAACGATCAGGAATCGCCGTGCAGGCGTTTCTCGTTGGGCTCAAAGCATGCGCCTTTTGGCGGTCAGGTTGCAACACGAACAACCGACTCACAAAAGGATCGAGCGTATGTGTCCATAGCGAGTGGAATCGCCGACGTGTCACACTGCTGCCATGGCGCAGAAGAGAGCAACGCCGACCATCAAACGTCGGCGAGTTGGCGGTCAGTTGCGTCGGTGGATGGAGCCGATGAAGTCAGGCGACGCCGCGAGGCTCATGGGGTGGGACACCACGAGGCTGAGCCGCATCCTGCGTGGGACGTACCGGATCTCTGGGGACGATGTCCGGGCGTTCTGCGGCAAGTTGGGGGTGGACGACCCGGCCGGCGTGGACGAGGTCGCGCGGGCCGCCGAAGAACCCGTCGGTGAAGGCTGGTGGGCCGCCTACGCCCGTCGCATCGGCCGGAACTACCTCGACTTCATCGAGTTGGAAGCCGAGGCCCAGACGCTCCAGATCCAACACCCGGTGATCGTGCCCGGGTTGCTCCAGTCCCCGGGGTACATGCGGGAAATGATCACCCGCAGGCCCACGACGGTGTCGCCGGCCCATGCCGAAATGCTGGTGTCGATCCGTCTGGCGCGTCAGGCCGTGCTCAGCAAGGCAACGACGCTGCACGCTCTGGTGCCGGAGTCGGCGCTGCATGCCAAGTTCGAATCAGGGCCGGCAATCATGCGGGACCAGATCCGCAAACTTCTCGACGCTTCGCAGATGACGAACGTCGATCTTCAACTGATTCCGCTCACGGCCCATCCAACGTTCGGATCCTTGGGCGCCATCACCGTCCTGTCCTACCGGCACCCGTGGGTGAAGGTGGCGAGTGTGGACAACTCGCTTGGTGGCAGCCACATCGACGACGTGGAGCAGGTGAGCTTCCTGGGCAAGGAGTTTGCGGCCATCGCCGATATCGCACTCCCCGTAGACAAATCGCGGGAAGTTCTCAGTGACTACCTGGAAGGACTGCGCAAGTGACTACGAAGATCGGGCGTGCCCTCATGGCATCGGAGCTGGAGGACGCTGTCTGGAGGAAGTCCTCACGCAGCGGAGGAAGTGAAAGCCAGTGCGTCGAGTGCGCCGACGTGACCCAGACGCATGGCCGCATAGCGGTTCGCGACTCGAAGGACCCCGAAGGCCCAGCCTTGCTGTTCACTTCCGAGGCGTTCAGCGGTTTCATCGCGGCCGTCAAGAGGGAAGAGCTCGACGTGCTCTAGTCCGTCCCGTTCGCAACTCAAAGGGGAGCCATGATAACCGGCTACACCCGCATTGCTGAGCAGACTGGCCTCGCCTGGAGAAAGTCTTCCTATAGCGGAGACTCCAACGGGCAGTGTGTCGAGGTCGCTGCTCTGACAGCCGTACCATTCGCCGGCATGCGGGCCTTCCGGGACTCGAAGGACCCGGAGGCTCCCGCGCTGATCTTCCCCGAGTCCTCGGTCGCGGGCTTTCTCGCCGACGTTCGAGACGGCAAGTTCGATGTCCGAGAGTGATGGAGATCCCCACGTCTGTGGCCAAGAAGGTGAACGGCGGTCGCACGCCCGGCAACCACACCGACGATCACCCACGCGCTCTCCGGCCCGCCACCGACTCCATGACGCTGCTCGTCGCGGCTGTCATCGTCCATGACAAGGCAACCAACCGGGTCCTCCTTCTACAGCGCGGCCTACATGCCAAGTTCGCCCGCGGGAAGTGGGACCTGCCGGTCGGGAAATCCGAGCCCGGAGAGCCCATCACCGCAACCGCTGTGCGCGAGTTGTACGAGGAGACCGGCGTCACAGTAGACCCTGAGGAACTCCAGGTGGCCCACGTGATCCACGGTGCCTGGGGAGTGGAAGCTCCCAGCGGTTTCCTGACCATCGTCTTCACCGCTGACACATGGACCGGCGTGGCGGAGAACCGTGAGCCCCGCAAACATGCCCAGGTGAGCTGGATCGATATCGATTCCCTCCCGGAAGACTTCGCCGAGACCACCGCCAGCGCGCTGCACCGGTACCTGGAGAACGGCCCACAGGTCTCTCTCCACGGCTGGGCGCAAAAGGCGACGCTTCACTGAGGTTGACCGGAGGCGGCAGTCGGGCTGTGTGCCGGGGCCCGGAGCTACGCCGCGTCCCAGCGGAAGAACCGGTGCGCCAGCGCCGTGAACACCGCCGCCGTCAGCAGCAGCACGCCCATCGTCGGCAGCGCGTCCGACCAGCTCCCGCCGCGCGTCAGCACGTCCTGCATCGCCTGCACCAGGTGCTTCAGCGGCAGCGCCTCGGAGATCGTCCGCACCCACGGCGGCGCCTCGTCGAGCGGGAAGAACGAACCGGACAGGAAGGCCATCGGCAGCACGATGATCTGTGCCAGCCCGTTGGCGGCGTCCTCGGTCTTCGCCCACGCGCCGATCGCGAAGCCGATCGACATGAACGCCACGCTCCCGCAGGCCACCAGCGGGATCACCAGCCACCAGTCGCCGGTCAGCTTCAGCCCGTAGTACGGCACCGTGGCCACCAGCAGGAAGATCGCGGTCTGGCCGAACGCCAGCAGCATGTTCACGCCGAGGCGGGCGGAGATCACCGGGCCGGCGCGCACCGGCGCCAGCCACAGCCGCCGCAGGATGCGCTTCTTGCGCCAGCTCACCAGCCCGAGCGCGGCGCTGAACACCCCGCCCATCGCCACCGCCCAGCCCAGCAGCCCGGGGGTGAAGTACTGGATGGCCTGCAGCGACTCGTCCTCGACCTGCCCGCCGGTCAGCGTGTACGCGGGCGGCTGCCCGGTCGCCGCGATGCTCGCCTGGTCCACGACCGACCTGAGGACCCCGCCGACGCTGCCCGCCTGCACCGGGTCGGCGGCCGAGACCCGCATCTGCACCTTGCCGCCCGGCTCCTCCCACACGGCGGCGTCCGCGTCCCCGTCCCGTACCTTCGCCAGCGCCTCCGCCCGGTCCCCGGACTTCTCGATCTCCAGCACCTCGTCGAGGCCGGCCCGCGCCTTCGCCGGCATCTCGTCGAACACCTCGACCGCCCCGACCTGCACCACCGTGGCGCGGGAGACGCCCGCGTCCTTGAAGAGCACGCCGAAGAGGGCGAGGAACATGAGCGGGAAGACCAGGATGAAGAACACGGAGGCCCGGTCGCGCAGCAGCCCCAGGGCCATGGCCTTCGACAGGCTGACGAACGGCTTCACTCGCGGTACTCCCGCCCGGTCAACTGCAGGAAGACGTCCTCCAGCGAGTCCACTTCCAGCTCCGCGGCCAGCTCGGCGGGCTTCCCGACGCGCAGGATGCGGCCCGCGTCCATCACCGCGACGCGGTCGCAGAGCACCTCGGCCTCGTCCATGTAGTGCGTGGTCAGCACCACGGTGCGGCCCGCGGCGTTGATGCCGCGCAGCAGGTCCCACAGGTTGCGCCGGGCCTGCGGGTCGAGTCCCGTGGTCGGCTCGTCGAGGAAGACCAGCTCGGGGTCGTGCACCAGCGCGCAGGCGATCGACAGCCGCTGCGCCTGGCCGCCGGAGAGCTTGTCCTCGCGGGTGCCGGCCTTCTCGGTGAGGCCGACCTCGGCGAGCATCGCGTCGGCCCGCTCGTCGGGGATGCCGTAGAGGGAGGCGAAGGTGCGTATCTGCTCGCGGGCGGTGAGCTTCTCGAAGAACGCGGACGCCTGGAGCTGGACGCCGATGCGCCGCAGCAGCGCCTGGTTGCGCGGCCAGGACGGCTCGCCGAGCAGCACCGCCCGGCCCTCGTCGGGGCGGCGCAGGCCCTCGACCATCTCCAGGGTGGTGGTCTTGCCGGCGCCGTTCGGCCCCAGCAGCCCGAAGAACTCGCCCTCGCGGACCTCGAAGCTCACCCCGTCGACGGCGCGCACGCCGCCGTAGCGCTTGCGCAGGCCGGTGACGGAGATCGCGGCGGTCATGGAGCCGACCCTAACGGCGGAACGCTTCTTCCGGGAGGGGCGGGGTGCTGCCGTTTTCGCAGTTCGGGGGTGGTACGCGCGCGGGTCAGCCGCAGATGCCCGTCATCCAGGGCCGCCGCTCCTCGAACTCCTGCACCTTCTGGATGTTCCGCAGCCACGGCAGCGGGTCGAGCCCGTCCGCGGCCAGGTACTGCAGCGCCGCGTTCCAGAACGCGTCGCGCACCGCCGGCGGCATCACGTCGGAGGCGTCCAGGCAGCGCGGCAGGGCGGTGTCCTCCAGGTCGCGGACGATCCGCCGCGTCACCGCGTCGGCGGAACGCGGCGTGCCGCGCTCGGAGTTGGCGCTGTACACCGGCGACTCCGAGAAGTCGGCCCAGGCCCGCTGCCCCTTCAGCGAGGCGAGGAACCGGAACACCTCCAGCGCCTTGGCCCGGTCGTCGAAGAGCGCCGCGAAGTCCCCGCTCACCTCCCGCCCGCGCGCCGCCGTCGTGTCCGGCAGGAACGGCGTCGAGGGCAGGTAGTCCGCCCGGCCGGCGGCATCCCCGTACAGGTCGCGGGCGAACGAGCCCTGGTGCTCGGCCACGCACCGCTCGTCGGTCTCCACCCGCCCGCCGAACAGCAGCCCGTCCTTCCCGTCGGCGCCCCGGTAGTCGTTGAGCAGCGCCCAGCGCGCGGGCCCGGTGCCCTCCGACTTCATCAGCGTCCCCCACGCCGTCCAGGCCCGTACGACGGGCTCGGCCGTCCACTCCAGCTCGCCGCGCGCCCAGCGGGCGTACGTCCGCGGCCCGGCGGTCTGGAGCAGCAGGTCCTCGATCCAGTCGCTGCCCGGCCAGCCGGCCGCGCCGTCGTCGCCCATGCCCACGCACCACTCCCGGGCGCCGACGGTCTCCGGCCTGCCGTTGGCCGCCCGGTACCAGACGATGCTCTTCAGCGCCGCGCGCACCGGCACCCAGTACACGCGCTCGCCGGACTTCCCGGTGGCCCGCGGGATCCACGGGGCGTGGTACTGCTCCCGCGGGTACAGCCCCCGCCCGTCGAGCGGTTCGAGCCGGCCCTCGGCCGCGTACTCCGCCAGCTCGCCGGGGCCCGGCATGATCACGATGTCCGGCGGGGTGCCTGCCTGCGCCTGGGAGAGCAGCACCTCGCGCTGCGCGGCGGTGCCCTGGTAGACGTAGTCGAAGCCCTGGCTCCTCAGCAGGTCCTCGAACGTCTTGGCCTGCGTGCCCGTCCACGGCCCGAGCACGGTGACCGGGCGGTCCACCGCCTCGTCGACCGGCGGCTGGCCGCCGACGCAGCCCGCGAGCACGGCCGTCGCGACCCCCGCCACGAGGACCCGGCGCAGCCGGGACGTCCGGAGCACGGCTAGTCCCTCCCGTAGTCGTCGTACAGCCGCCACAGCAGCCCGCCCGCGGCGCACACGACCGCCACCCCGCAGCCCGCCGCCAGCCACGGCAGCGCACGGGTCGCCGCCGACGTGGACGCGATCTTCTCGCGCACGGTCGCGGCCTCGGCGTCGATGCGGTCCTGCGCGTCGGTGCGCTCGACGCGGACCAGCGCGCCGTGGACGGCGTCCAGCTTCTCCTGGGTGCCGTACGTCGCCGCGAGCGGCAGCGCGGCGAGGAGGCCGACGAGCACCAGCGCCACCGCCAGCCAGCCGCTGAACAGCCGTCCGCAGCACCGCCACAGCACCCGCCAGGCCAGCAGCAGCACCAGCGCGAGCAGCAGCAGCGCCGTCACGGCGACCATCCAGCCGGCCTTCTCCGCGGCGGTCACGTCCGTCTCGTCCTCGATGCTCGCGAGCTGAGCGCGCTGGAGCTCCTCCAGCCGCGGCTGGATGCCCGTGAGTTCGCGCCGCAGTACCGTTTCCGCCTCGCGCAGCTTCTGCTCGCGCATCAGCCGGTTCTCCGGGCCGCGGTAGAAGGCGGCCTCGTTGACGGCGTCCTGGTACGCCTTGTGCAGGACGTTCAGCACCTCGACGACCCGGCGGCCGTCGTCGCCCTCGATCTGCCGGTCGGACAGCCGCGACAGCGCCTGCGCGGCGGCGCCGCTCTGCTGCTGGTAGCGCTCGCCCGGCCCCACGGTGTCCATGAGCCCGTCCACGTACGAGCGGTGCACCTGGGTGTCCGCCTCGTCCAGCGCCTTGCGGAACGCCACCGCGTCCTGCACCGCCGGCACCGAGCGCGCCTGCAGCTCCGCCGGCACGCGGTGCACGGTGTCGTACGAGACGAGCAGCGCGGTGCTGCCGACCGCGCCCAGCACCAGTACCGCCGCCAGGTGGCGCAGCAGCCGGAACTTGACGGTCTCCGGGAGCAGCAGCGCGCGCAGCAGCCGCCGCAGCCGCGCCCTCATCCCGGGCTTCCGGCGGCCGCCAGCCGGGCGCCGCAGGCGACGCAGAACGCGGCCGCGGCGGTGGCGAGCCGGCCGCAGCCGGGGGCGGGGCAGGGGATGCCGGCGGGCGCGGGCGGGGCCGTGTCCAGGGGGCGGTCCTGGCCGCGCGACAGCCGGCTGCGCAGCACCGCGGGCCGGTCGACCGCGGCGTCCGCCCGTACCCGTACGACGCCGTTGGCCGCGTCCAGCACCTCGGCGACGCGGTTCAGGTCGTGGTCGAGGAAGTCCCGGTCCCTGAGCGCGTACGCGAGCTTCGCCGCCGCGCCCAGCATCTCCGCCGCCGTGCGCAGATCGCCGCGGGAGATGGCGGTGCAGCCCGCGTTGAACGCCTCGGCCAGGTCGTCGCGCAGCAGGTACGTCGCGCTGGCGCCGCGGGCCCGCACCCGGCCGGGAGCCGCGTCGTACGACCAGCGCACCCGCACCACCGCCGCCGCCCGCCCCGGCAGCGCCGCGACCCCGGGACCAAGCGCGACCTGGGCCAGCAGCAGGTCGGCCTCCAGCATGTCGGCCTCCCGCCCGGCCGCGGGATCGCCGTCCGGGCGGGCCTCGAAGGACAGGATGTAGCGGCGGGTGCCCGCGTCCCACAGCCGGGTGCTGAAGACATGCCGCCACGGGTCCGCGCCCACGGGGTGCGGGTCGGGCCGCAGCTCCCGGCTGACGGGGGCCGCCTCGCGGAAGGACCGCAGCGTCACGCCGGTACGCAGCCGCACCTCGACCGGCACCGCCGGCACCCGCGTCGCGCGCAGCCGCCGGGCGATGTCCGCGAGCCGGGCGGCCAGCGGCTCCGCGCCCTCCGCCAGTTCCGCCCGGCCGTGCAGCCGGGTCGCGATCCGGGCCGGCAGCGCCGGTTCCCAGTCGTCGCCGACGCCGATGACGTCGCACGTCAGGACCTCGGCGCAGGCGTCGATCGCGGCGTCGAGGCGGCCGTCGTCGTGGCCGCGGCCGTCGGTGATCACGAGCAGGTGGGCGATCCGGCGCGGCTGCCTGGCGACGTGCGCGCGGGCGGCGTCGAGCCACGCCGCGTAGCCCCCGGTGCCGCCGCCCGCGGTGGCCGCGCCGCCGGCGGGCAGCAGCCGCTCCGCCTCGAAGCGCGCGGTGTTCCGGCTGATGTCGTCCGCGTACGCCCAGACTTCGCCGGCGTCGTACGGGTAGCAGATCCGCGGCGTGCCGCCGCCGTGCAGCACCGCGAAGGCCACGCCGTCCGGCAGCGCCGTGATCGCCGCGGCCACCGCCCGGCGGGTCTCCGCCAGCCGCTGCGGCGCGAAGTCCAGGGCCACGATGACGCCGGTGTCCGCGGCCGCGGGGAGCGGCCCGCCCGCGGCCTCCGCGGTGATCTCCACGGTGCTGTCGACGGTGTGCGCGGCCGCGTCGGCGCGCAGCCGGTGCTGCGCTTCCGCCGCGTCCGCCAGCGTGACGCCGAACCGCAGCGTGTCCATCGGGATGCGCCTCCAGGTGGCGGGTCAGACGACGGTGGGCGGGCGGACCGCGTTGTGCAGCTCGATGAGCTTCGCGCGGTCGTCGTCCCGGCAGTGCCGGGACAGCTTCCGGTAGCAGGCGGCGAGCAGCAGCCGGATGGTCCGCTCGGGGGTGTCGCGGGCGGCGGCCGGGCGGGACGGCAGCGCGCGGGGCAGGGGGCGTTCGCCGGCGCGCGGCCGGTACGGCTCGCCGAAGAGCCGGCGGTACGGGAAGCCGTCGCCGCCGCCCGCCGCGTCCGGCCCCGTGACCAGGTCCAGCGCCCACTCCAGGAACTCCGCCTCCAGCAGCAGCCCGTGCTCCTGCGCCAGATGGAGCGGCGCCGCGCTGCCGGTGTCCGCGGCGTCGGCGAGCCGCGCGCGGGCCCTGCCGATCTCGGCGAGCGGCGGCAGCGCCGGGCCGCCGGCACCCAGCCGGGCGGCCGAGACCCGCAGGGTCGCGATCCACGCGGCGCCGTGGTCGGGGGAGTCCATCGGCATGTTGTCCAGCACGTCGACCGCCTCCTGCCGGCTGCCGCGGGCGAGCGCGAGCCGGGCCAGGCCGAACGCCCCGTTGCCCTGCATGCGGTTGCGGTACCAGACGGTGCGGTAGTGGTCGGTGGCGATCCGGCGCAGCTCCTCCGGCGTGCGCCCGCCGGCCGTCCCGGCCGGGGCGGCCGCCGCGGCGGCGGCCAGCCGCTCGGCGCAGTAGCCGAGCGCCAGCTTCGGCGCGTACTCGCCGGGCAGCCGCCGGTAGACCGCCTCGTAGTGGCCGAAGGCCCGGTTCAGCGCCGCCACTTCGGGTGACACCGCGTCGCCCGGGCCCTGTTCACCCTCCGGGAGGACCCGGGTCCCGCCGCCGTCCGCGGCGGCCTGCGCCCGTACCAGGTCGAGCAGCCCCTCGTACCAGTCGAGTTGCCAGGTCCGGTGCGGGCTGCCGGCCAGGATCTCGCGCGCCTCGGCCAGCTCCGCCGCCGCCTCCGCGAGCGCGGGCGCCGGCACGGCCTGCAGATGCATCCGTACGTTGTGGAAACAGATCTCGGCGGACGGGTCGTCCGCCGGCTGGTGCAGCTTCCTGCCCGGATGGGTCGACGACAGCCCGAACAGGCCGCGCTGGCCGTCCTCCGCGTGCGGTCTGGGCACGGGCAGCGCCGCCGCCACGTCGCCCGCCGCGGGCGGGCGGGTGTCCAGCGGCTCGGACACCTGCCGCGGGCCCCGCCGCGGCGCCGGCCGCTCCAGCCAGCGGCGCAGCGGCGGCAGTTGGCCGAGGCCGGCGTCGAGCAGCCGCCGCGTCGGTACGAACAGGGCGGACGGCTCCGGCCGGTCGGGCTTGGCGCGCAGTGCCCGGATCTCCCGCAGCACGCCGCGCAGTTGCTCGCTCATCTCGGCGGCGGAGGCGAACCGGTCGCCCGGCTCGGGCGCCGTGGCGCACCGCACGACGTACCGGAACGACGTGATGCCGGTGCCGGGGATGTCG
Source organism: Streptomyces sp. NPDC004134 (assembly GCF_042874195.1). Taxonomy (NCBI): domain Bacteria; kingdom Bacillati; phylum Actinomycetota; class Actinomycetes; order Kitasatosporales; family Streptomycetaceae; genus Streptomyces; species Streptomyces sp. NPDC004134. The sequence goes on from NZ_JBIAMS010000022.1 coordinate 11,115, forward strand.
CGGGTGGCGGCGAAGCGGGCCAGCTCCTGGAGCGTACGGCCGACGGTGTGCAGGTCGTGCGCGACGGTCGGCCCGGTGCGGTCGACCTCCGGCGCGGCGTAGCCCGCGGTGCGCACGGGCGCGGTGGCCTCGCTGATGCGGCGGACGCCGCCGAGGTCGATGACCTTGAGCCCGTCGCGGTGGTGGATGACGTTGGACGGCTTCATGTCGCAGTACGCCAGCGGCCCGATGGGGTCCTTGCGCCGGTGCAGGTGGTCGAGCGCGTCGAGGATCCGGCAGCCGTAGGTGATGACCTCCTCTATGTCGAGCCCGCGCCGGCCGCGCCGCACCTCCGTGACGATCTTCTCCAGGGTGTTGCTGCCGACGTACTCCATGACGATGTAGTTCATCGGCTGCTCGGTGCCGCCGCGCTCCTCGCGGAGATAGTCGAGGATCCGCACGATGTCCGGGTGGTCGAGCGCGATGAGGTAGCGGCGTTCGCTCTCCGCCAGCTCGGCCAACTGCTTGTCGTGCCGGTTCAGCAGCTCCTTCACCGCGACCTGGGTGTCTTCGAGGCGGGTGTTCTCGGCGAGGTGGACCCAGCCCTGGCCGCCGTGGGCCAGGCAGCCGAGCACCCGGTACTGGCCGAGCATGTCGCCCTCGCGCAGCCGCGGCACGAACGAGTAGCGGTGCCCGCAGGCCGGGCAGTGGCCCTCGTTGGGCACGGGCGGCTCCACCAGCGGCGGGGCGAGCAGGGCGCCGCACGCCTTGTTGCCGCAGCGCTTGCCGTACGCCAGCGGGGCGTTCTCCGGGATCACCGAGTCGTACGCATCCTCCGCGGGCAGTTCCGGCAGCACCAGCGGCTGCGCCGGGCCGCCGTCGGGCTCCGGCAGCCGCGGCGCGTCGCGGTGCCGGCCGCAGCCCGTGCAGTAGCCGGCGGGCAGCAGCTCGCCGGTGCAGCGGGCGCCGGAGAACAGCCGGTGCGGGCAGCCGGTCCGTACGCCGGGGTCCGTCATCGGGGCCCCTCCAGACGGGCGATGTCCGCGCGCAGCCGCTCGGTCAGCTCGCGGAGCACCGCCACCGGGTCGCGGGCGCAGTCGTGCGCGGTGAGTGCGGCGTTGCGGGCGTTGGCCACCCGCGGTCCCGGCCGACCGCGCTCCAGGGCGATCACCCGGCGGACCAGCCCGCGGGCGTACGCGCGCAGCGCCGGGCACTCCACCCGCCGCTCCGCCTCCTTCAGGAACTCGGTGCCGGGGCGGCGCAGTACCACCAGCAGCCGGACGCCCAGCGCCGCCAACTGCGTCAGCACGCCGAGGGCCGCGACCGGCTCCGCCGCGGTGTCGGCCCCGGCCACGGCGACCCTGACCGGCAGGTCGAGCTGCCGGCCCGAGTCGCGCAGGGCGGGCCGCGGGCCGCCGCCGCGCAGCCAGGCCGTGAAGGCGCTGCCGTACGGCTCCGGCAGCCGCAGCCGCTCGCCCAGCGCGTACGCGAGGTCGTCCGCCCTGCTCCCGGCGGCGTCCAGGGCGATCTCCACCCGGTCGAGACCGGCGGTGAAGGCGAGGTCCCGGGCGGAGCCCTCGGGCGCGGTGGCGATCAGCACCGGCGGCCCGGCGCCCGCGGCCCAGCCGGCCAGCCGCGCGGCCAGCCCGGCGTCCGCGCCGGTGCCGGGGCGGGCCGGTACGACCGCGGAGAGCGCGGGGTCGCGCGGCGCGGGCCCGCCGATGAGCCGGTCCACCTCCGGCAGCAGCTCCGCGATCCGGTCCAGCGGGATCATGTGCCCGTGCCGCTTCTCGAACTGCGGCACCTGCCCGTCGTCGTAGAACCGGCTGACGACCATGCCCAGGACCTCGGGCGGCGGCTCGGGGGAGACCTGGTCCAACTGGGCGTAGGCGACGCCCGCGCCGCTGAAGCCCGCTTCGAGGACCATCACCTGGTTCTCCGGCGTCAGTTGCCACCAGGCGCCGTACGGGCCCTCCACCCGGGCCCGTACCCATAACCCCTCGTCGCCCCTCGCGGGGAAGCCGCCGATGAGCACCTTCGCGCCGGTGTAGCGGGGGATGCGGCGCAGCGGGGCGGGGCGGGCCCCGGCGCGGGGCGGGTCGAGGGACAGCAGCGCGACGTCGCCGTCGGCCGGTTCCGTGCCGCAGGGCCTGACGGAGCCGGGCAGCGGGCGGGCCCGGCTGGGCGCGACGGCGCCGCGGTAGTCGGCGTAGTCGACGGTCAGCTCGCCGTCGGTGCCGTCGAGGGCGTGTGCCGAGGTCAGGGCCCGGTCGGGGGCGATGAGGATGCCCGCGCCCAGCACCCTGCCGCCGGCGCGCAGCCGCAGCCGCCAGCCGTTTCCCTCCGCGGCAGCCCGATCCCCCATGACGGCTGACGATAACGCTCCCGGCGGCTCCCCTCTACACTCTGGCACGGCTCAATGACAGATAGTCATGAGGTGAAGGGGGCTCACTGATGGCGCACGAGGCGCAGGGCGACGAGTTGGTGGGGCTGGCGGACGCGATCGCCGAGGTGCGGCGGGAGTTGGCGAAGGCGGAGCGCGAAGGGGAGCGGAGCGACTGGCGGTTCCGGCTGGACCGGGTGAGCCTGGAGTTCGCGGTGGAGTTGCACCGTACGGGAGAGGGGCGGCTGTCGCTGCGGCTCGGCGTGGTGGAGGCGGGCGCCGGGGGATCCGCGACCCGGGTGGGTACGCACCGGGTGCAACTCGATCTGGTGCCGCACGGCGCGGCCGGGGACCGGCCGATCAGCCGCTGAGGGCGCCTCGCCGTTGAGGCGGCCGTGGTGCGGGGTGGTGCGGTGGTGCGGGTTCCGGCGGTGGCGTACGGGATGGGGTCCGTACGACATCGCCTCTGCCGTCAGGCTCGGAAAGATTCGGCACCGGGCCTTCGGGGGCCTGCGGGAGGAACGGGCGGCTAGCCCCGCTCGATGCGGATCGTCGTCCACGCGCCGACGTGCACCCGGTCGCCCTCTTTGAGCGGTACGGGGACGAAGGGCTGGATCGGGTCGGCCGCGCCGTTGACGGTCGTGCCGTTGGTGCTGTTCTGGTCGACCACCGCCCAGCCGCCCTCCGGCTGCTCCACGAGCATCGCGTGCTTGTGCGAGACGCCGGGGTCCTCGGGCGGTCTGGCGAGGTCGATGTCGGGCACCTCACCCGTCGACTGCCGTTTGCGGCCGATCGCGATCTGCGGCCCGACCAGCGGCACCTTCTGCTCGGGCGAGTACGCCGGCAGGTTCAGCCCGTGCGCCTCGGGACCGCTGCGCGACATCATCGCCGCGAAGTACTCCCGGTCCGGCGCGACGACCGCCACCCAGCCCATGCCGACATGCTGCGGCGGCGGTCCCTGGCCCGGGAACTGCTGGCCGTGCTGCCCGTGCTGCCCGTGCTGGCCGTGCTGGCCGTGCTGCATGTGCTGCGGCGGCGGCTGCGCGGAACTGGGCGGCGTGATCACGAAGTCGCCGCCCATCCGCGGGTCCTGCTGCGGCGGCGCCTGCGGCGGCACGCCGAGCCCGGGGCCGGGCGGCGGTGGCGGGGGCGGCGGAGGCGGCGGCGCCTGCGCCGCGCCGGTGTCCGGGCCCAGCGGCTCGGGCCCGCGGTGGACCTGCGAGGGTCCCGAGGGCTGGTACGTCAGCCCCTGCGGGTGCTGCGGGTGGAAGCCCTGCGAGAAGCCCTGGGCCATCGTCGGCGGCACGTACGGCTGGGCGCTCTGGGTGACGAAGTTGTACCGGCACTCCTCACAGAACTGCGCCTGCCCCTCCCGGGGCGTGCCGCACGACGGGCAGGGCTCCGCGGCCTGGGTGGGCTCACCGGCGGGGGGACCGGGGTAGCCGTAGCCCCCCGGGCCCGGCGGCGGGACCTGGGCGGCCGGTGGCGGGACGGCGCCCGGCATGCGGATACCGCACACCTCGCACCAGTCCTCGGCTCCTGACGGGTGACCGTTCGGGCAGGTCGCCATCTCGGTGGATCCCCCTGTCTCACTCTCGTCACTTCTTGACGCGGACGGTCTTCGTCGACCGTGTCTCCAGTGTCATCTCGTCGGCCTCCGCGACCTTGGCCTTCAGACGCACAGTACCGCTCGCCGCGTCCACCACGTCCACCACCTTCGACAGTAGCTTTGCGGTGTCCGCGTTGCCGGAGGCGCTCGCGAGCTGGACCGCGCGCCCCAGCTTGGCCGTGGCGCCGTCCATGTCGCCGGCCTTGCGGTCCTCGAGTCCCGCCTGGATGACCTGGGCGAGTTCGGCCTGGCCCGTGTAGTGCGCGACCTGCGCGTTGATACGGGTCGAGGCCGCCATGTCGTCCGTCCACACCGCGCGGATCAGCCCCTGGGAGAGGGTCTGCGCGCTGCCGTCGGGGCGCGGCAGGATCAGCGAGACGCGGGCGGCGAGCATCTCTTGGCCCACGGAGGCGGGGGGCACCTCGACGCAGACGTGGTAGTCGCGGGACTCGTCGCCCCACGAGCCCGTGGGGTAGTCGCCGGCGCGCGGGCCGGCCTCCGTACGCCGCTCGGTCAGCTCCTCGACCGTGGGGGCGACCTGCTTGACGAACTTTATGACCGAGCCCTGCGGCGTCCACAGCCGCAGCGCCACGTCCGCGACCTCCTTGCCCATCGCGGTCTCCATCATCTGCGTGAAGTCCGCGGCCAGGCCGGCCGGGTCGGCCACGATGTCGGCGGTGCCGAGCAGCGCGGAGGCGATGCCGGTCACCTCCTTGACCTCCCAGTCCGTGCCGACGCCGCGGGCGTCGCAGGTGAACCGGCCGGCGCAGGCGTCGAGCGCGGCCCGCAGGTCCTCCGGCGACTCGTGCTCGTTGCGGCCGTCGGTGAGCAGGATGCCGTGCCGGATCGCCACCTCGGAGGAGCCCAGCAGCTTGTCCGCGAGCCGCAGCCAGGTGCCGATCGCCGTGCCGCCGCCGGCGCTCAGCTTGCGCAGCGCCTCCTTGGCCTCCGTACGGGTCGCGGCGTCGGCGACCGCGAGCCGGCCGCCGCCGGGGTAGACCTCGCGGGCCACGTGGGTGCCGGCGACGACGGCGAACGCGACGCCGTCGCGTACCGTCTCGATCGCGGCGGCGGTGGCGTCCCTGGCGTTGCGCATCTTGGTGGGGGGATAGTCCATCGAACCCGAGCAGTCGACCATGATCACCACGCCCGCGTCGGGACCCGCCGAACCGAACTGCATCCGCGCCGGATCGGCGGCGGGCAGCGGCATGCCGCCCGTCGTGCCGCCGCCCGTCGAGGCGACGGTGACGATCGCGTTGACCTCGCGGCCGCCCTCGGGCAGGTACTCGTTCTGGTAGACCTCGACCGAGAACTCCGGCGCGTTCGACTTCGAGAAGTTGGCCATCTCGTCCCCTCCCACTGCTGGTATTTAGATCTATGTAGACAATTCACCGGGCAAGAGAGGCTGACTACGTTACGCGCGCCGCCCCCCGTGGCGGATCAAACCCCCTCGCGTCCCCCCTCCATCACGAAGGGCCTGCCCCGCCCGCCGGGCCGGGGAACGGGAGCACCGCCACTGTTACGTTGTCGTGGCCGCCCCCGTCCAGCGCGTGGCCGACGAGCACCTGGGCCGCGTGCAGCGGCCGGGTCGCGGCGTCCGGCGGCACCGCGGCGGCCAGTTCCGCCGCGGCCTCGGCGTAGTTCCACAGTCCGTCGGTGCACACGATCACCACGCCCGGCCCGTCCGGCTTGAACGAGGCCGTGTGCGGGTCGAGTTCGTGCGCGTCCGCGCCCAGCCAGCCGGTGATCGCGTGCGCGCGCTCGTCCGCGTACGCGTCCGCCTCGGACATCAGCCCGGCGGCGACCATCTGGGCGGCCCACGAGTCGTCCTCGGTGAGCCGGGCGGACGGCGCGGCGCGGTCGTCCGGCACCCAGTACGCGCGGGAGTCCCCGACCCAGCCGACGGTCAGGATGCCGCCGGCGATCACCGCGCTGACGATCGTGCAGGCCGGTGCGTTCTGGTGGCTCAGCGGCGAGTGCTGCGCGGCCAGTTCGTTGACCGAGCCCGCGGCGGCCAGCAGCGCCTCGTGCATCGCCTGCTGCGGGTGCAGCCCGCGGCCCAGCGTGGCCCGCAGCGACGCCCCCGCGGCGACGCTGGCGGCGGCGGACGCCTCGTCCGGGCGGCCGGCGGAGGACACGCCGTCGCAGACGACGGCGACCGTCGCGGGCGCGCCGTTGGGCAGGAGGGTCTCCGCGATGGCGAAGAAGTCCTCGTTGCGGTGGTGGCGCAGGCCCCGGTCGCTGACCGCGGCGACGCCCTCCACCTCGTGCTCCATGTGGTCCCGCTCGCGCGGCTGCGCGTGGCCGCAGCGCTCGCAGTAGCCGTCGACGTCGATCGCGCCCGTACGGCACGCGATGCAGCGCCGCCCGGGCGGCACGGGCCCCGCGGCCGGCGCCTCGGCGGCGGCCGGGGCGTCGGGGGCGGCGGTGCCGAGCGCCGCGCGCGGGTCGGCGCCCTGCGGCGCCACCGGCTCGGCGATGCGGTAGTGATCCGGATCCTCCGCGGGCGCGTCGTGCAGGAACTCACCGGAGTCCCCGCCGCCCTGCGGCGCGGCCCCGGGGCCCGCGATGCGGTAACTGCCGGTGCGCTGCGCCTCGGAAGACCGGCTGTCCGGCGCGGCGGCCCGGCCGGCGGGCGGCGCGCCCGCGGCGGGCGCGGCGCCGTTGGGACCCGCCGCGGGTGCCGCGGCCGCCGGCGCGGCCGCCGCGGGCGCGGGCGCGGCGAGATCCGCGCCGCACGCCCCGCAGAACAGGTCACCCTCCTCCAGCGGCTCCTCGCACGAGGGGCACGAGTTCAGTTGGGATACGGGAGGTGTGTTCGCCATGGGCTTTCCTCTCATACCCAGGTCTTCGGCCGGTAGCGGTTGGCCCGTTCGACCATGTCGATCCGCTCATGGCCGTGCTGTGCGAGACGGGCCAGCACCCGGAAGGAGTTTTCCAGACCGGACCGCAGCCCGTCCTCGTCCAGCGTGCACCCCAGCAGCGCCGGCTGCGGCGGACCCGCGGGGGCGGCCGGGACCGCGCCGGTCCCGGTGCGGCCGGTCAGCACCCAGTCCAGCGCGCTGCCCAGCACCTCCGTGGAGAGCCGGGCTCTGCGGCCCGCGTCCAGGCCCACGTCCTGCAGCCGCTCCACCTGCGTACCGGCCGCCTGCAGATCGGTCAGCAGCGGCTCCTGCGGGGCGCGCTGGCGCAGCCGGGCCCTGATCGTCGCGATTCGCGCCGCGGTGTAGTGGATCGACGCCTCCGGTACGGACTCCAGCGCCCGTACCGCACCGGACCTGTCGGCGGCGGCGAGCCGCACCCGGGCGAGCCCGAACGCGGCGCTGACGTAGGCCGGGTCGGTCGTCCACACCAGCCGGTAGTACTCGGTGGCGTTGTCCAACTGGCCCAGCACCTCGGCGCAGATGCCCAGCGCCAGCTTCGGCGCGGGCTCGCCGGGGAAGGCGTCGTAGATCGCGTCGAAGGACAGCGCGGCGGTCTCGAAGTCGCGGGTGGCCAGGGCCTGGAGCCCGCGGTACCAGACGATCCGCCAGTCGTCGGGGTGCTGCTCGCCCAGCTCGGTCAGCGCGGAGCCGGTCGCCGCCAGGTCGCCCAGCTCCAGATGGGCGCGGACCCGGCGCAACTGCAGTTCGATGGAGTCCGTCGGCGCGTTGGACAGCGCCGCGGTCAGCTCCGCCGGCGCGGACGCCAGCAGGCCGGCGAGGAAGCCCGCGTTGGGGTCGCTGGGGCTCACCCGCGGCACCGGCAGCGCCAGCGCCGCCGCGGGGGAGTCCAGCGGCAGCGTGTCCGCGATCTGCGCGGGCAGCGCCACCTGCGTGCCCATCCCCTGCCCGCCGCCGGGCAACTGCGGCGGTACGCCCTGCGCGGGCGGCAGCGCCGCGACGCCGTTGCCCGCGGCCCGCGCCGCGCGCTCGCGCTTGTTGACGGGCCGGGCGCCGAGCTGCGAGGTCTCGCCGGTCGGCGGCGGGAACAGCTCGCTGTCCACCACCCGCAGCTCGGGGCCGAAGAGCGTGGACAGCGCCGGCTGCGGCTTGCCCGTCTGCAGCGCCACGACCTCCCGCAGCACGCCCGTCAGTTGCTCGGACATCTCCGCGGCCGAGGCGAACCGGCGGGCGGGGTCGGGGTCTGTGGCGCGGACGAGCAGGCGGTAGAAGGACTCGTACCGGTTGAAGACGTCGATCGAGTCGGGGTCGGGCAGGGTGTCGACGAAGACGTTGGTGTAGCCCTGGAAGTCGAAGGTCAGCACGGCCAGCGTGCGCGCCACCGTGTACAGGTCGGAGGCGATGGACGGGCCGGCGTCGGCCACCTCCGGCGCCTGGTAGCCCACCGTGCCGAAGATCGCGGACTCGTCGTCGTCCATGCGGCGCACCGCGCCCATGTCGATCAGCTTGAGCTGGTCGCCCTGCTGGATGGCGTTGTCGACCTTGAAGTCGCAGTACAGCAGGTTGCGGCTGTGCAGGTGGCCGAGCGCCTCCAGCGCCTCGATGCCGTACGCGCACGCCACCTCGACCGGCAGCGGGTCGCGCTTGCCGTCCGGCGTGCGCCGCTCGTTGGCGATCTCCTTCATCGACTTGCCGCCGACGTACTCCATGACGATGTAGCCGTCGAGGCTGCCGGTGCGCTGGTCGAGGTGCTCGACGAAGTTGTAGATGCGCACGATGCCCGCGTGCTCGATCTCCGCGAGGAAGCGGCGCTCGGAGACGGCCGCCGCGATGGCGTCCTCGTCACCGGTGTTCAGCAGGCCCTTCAGGACCACCCAGCGGTCGGCCACCGCGCGGTCGATGGCCAGGTAGATCCAACCCAGTCCGCCATGCGCGAGGCAGCCCGCGACCTGGTACTGCCCGTGGACGATGTCGCCCTCCTGGAGCTTGGGCACGAAGGAGTACGGCTGCCCGCACTTGGTGCAGAAGCCCTCCGTACGCCCCGGCCGCCCGCCCCGTGAACGGCCCACCGGCGCCCCGCACTCGCTGCGGCTGCAGTACCGCTTGCGCTCGGGCACCTCGGGGTTCGCCAGCACCGCCGTGCGCGGGTCGGGCCGCGGCACCTCCGGCACCGTCACCAGGCCCGCGCCCAGCTTGCCGCGGGAGGCCACCGCGGACGTGCGCGAGCTCTTCACCGAGACGGAACGGCCCGTCGACTGCCCGGTCAGCGCGCGCGACAGCCGCCCGGACACCGACCGGCGCGACGCCCGCGAACTGCTCCGCGAGGTGCTGCTCGACCGGCTGGACGCGCTGGAACCGCTCGACGACGAGCTGCCCCGGCTGCCGCGGCGGTGCCCCGTCACCCCGGTGGGCGCCGAGCCGACCACGCCGTCTGGCGAGACGACGGGGGCGAGCCCGCAGGTGTCGCAGTACAGCTCGCCGCCGCCGACGTCCTCGTACGTGCCTCCGCAGCCCGGCCGCTGACATGCCTGCGCGTTGCTCATGACTCCCCCAACTCCGTTCCGTCCAGCCTCACGCCGTGCCCCCGGGCCGGTCGTCCCTCTCGGCGCGCCGAGCGTGCGAGGGCGGTGCCCCCTGCCCCGCGAGCACCTCCGCCGTGGCCCGCTGGTAGCGCAGCACCGCCTGCTCCGCCGCGATCAGATCGCAGGGCGCCGACCACAGCAGCCGGCGCGCCGCGTCGTACCGCTCCATCAGGATGCGGTCCTCTGCGAAGCCGTGCCGGGCCACCTTCGCCTTGTACGCGTCCAGCCGGCCGCGCAGCTCCGCGCGCACGGCCAGCGGCGCGGTCACCGCCGTCAGCGACTCCCGCGCCCGTAGCAACTCCTCCTCGGCCCGCTGCTCCAGGCTCTCCAGCAGCGGCGAGAGCCGGTGCCACTGGGCGCGCCTGCGGAACTCGACCGCGTTGGCCAACTGCTCGTTCAGCGCGGTCGGCGGACCGCTGACCGCCGGCACCTCGGACGCCGCTATCTTCGCCAGCACCTCGCCGCGCGCCCGCCGCGCCTCGCCCAGCGTACGGTCCGCGCGCGACAGCACGTCGCGCACCCTGATCAGCCGCTCCTCCGCGTCCTGCCGGACGTGCAACACGGCGTCGATCTCCCGGCGCACGTCCTCGACGCCGCGCGCCGCCGCGTCGTAGCGCGCGGTGTCCGGCGTGCCGCCGCCGGGCGCCGCACCGGGGCTGCGCCCCGCGGGCCGGGACCAGAACGCCAGCGGGTCGCGCACCACCTCGTCGCGCAACGAGGCCAGTTCCGCGGTGATCCGCTCCAGGTCGTCGCCCGCCGGGTGCTCCCCGGAACGTACGCCGACGGAGTGCGCCAGCGACCGGGTGCGCTGCAGCTCGGCGGCGAGCATGTCGATGCGCGCGGGCAGCGCCGACCACACGGAGTCCGCCGCCGCGACGACGTCGATCACCTCCGCGTACCACCGGTTCATCCGCTCCACCAGCTCGTCCAGCTTCAGCGACTCCGACAGCCGCGCAGGACCCGTCAGCGACGCCGGATAGCCGCCGGCGAGGGTACGCGGCAGCGCCGCGGCACCCGGCGCGATGGTGACGCCGTGGTCCCGCAGCAGCGCCGTCAGCTCGGCCAGCTCCGTCGCGCCCGGCGAGCGGCGGCGGGCCCGGATCTCCCGGGCCGAGCCCAGCGCGCCGGTGTACGCGTCGAAGTGCGCCCACAGCAGCGAGATCGCCTGCTCGGCGGCGGCCCAGCGCTCCTTGGTCGTACCGGACAGCTCGGCGCCCTCCAGCAGCCGGCGTCCCGCGTGGTCCTGGAGCGCGAGCAGCGAGGTCTCGATCGCCTCGTGCTCGGCTCCCAGCCGCGCGAGCGCACGATCGACCTCCTCGCGGTCCATCGAACCCCGTGGCGGGAGCGGCATCTGTTTCCCTCCGTGCTGCCGTACTCTGCCCGTTGCCCTGCTGTTCCTGCTCCGGCGTGCGCCGGCTCAGTCCTTGTACTTGGGGGCCGGCGGTCCCTCGATCCCCGGCATGGCGTCGGCCAGCCACTTGTCGTAGGCGTCCTGCCAGCGCCCGTCCTTGCGGTAGTCCTCGAGCAGCTTGTTGACCCGGCGCACCAGATCGTGGTCGTTCTCGTTCATCGCCACGCCGTACGGCTCGGTGGAGTCCAGGGTGCCGAACAGCTTCATCGACGGGTCCTGCGCGGCCTGGCCCGCCGCCAGCGCGTTGTCGGTGACGACCGCGTCGGCCTCGCCGAGCTGTACCCGCACCAGGCAGTCGAGCTGGTTGGGCACCAGCATGACCTCCGCGCCGTGCGAGTCCTCCTCCAGGGCGGCCTGGCCCGTGGAGCCGTCGGCGGTGCAGACGCGCTTGCCGTCCAGGGTCTCGTCGAAGCCGGTGATGCCCGCGTCCTCGGGCGCCAGCACCTGCTGGTCGCCGGTGAAGTACTCGGTGGAGAAGGCCACGTCCTGGATGCGCTCGCAGTTGATGGTCATCGTGCGTACCACGATGTCGACGTCCTTGTCCTGGAGCGCCGGGACCCGCTGGCTGGTCGGGATCGAGCGGAAGACGATCGCCTTCTCGTCGCCGAGGATCTCCCCGGCGATGGCCCGCGCCAGGTCGATGTCGAAGCCTTCGAGCTGGCCGGTGAGCGGGTTGCGGTAACCCCACTGGAAGCTGTTCTGGTCGATGCCGGCGATCAGGTACTCGCGGTCCTGGATCCGCTTGACGCCATCGCCCGACGCGGTCGCGGACGGCCGCAGGCTCGCCTCGGGCGTCTCGCACTCCTCCTGGCTCGACTTCGCCGACTTCGCCTGCTGCGCCGCGACCGCGCCGCCGGCGGCGCGGTCGTCCGCCGTGCCGTCCTGGCGGCCGTCGCCGGTGAGACCGGGCAGCAGGGCGGCGGTCAGCGCGACGGCCGCCGCCGTCCCGGCCACGCCGCCCCAGCCGCGCAGGTTACGCCTCGTCCTCGGTGCCTTCGCCGTCCGCATCGCTGCCTCCCCCTTCGCCGTCATCGGTACTCCGAGAGCCTGCGCCCGATGCCGAACACCGCGCCGGCCGCGCCGAGCACGGCGAGCACCCCGGCGCCGATCCACAGCCCGGCGAGCGCCCCGCGGCCGTCCTCGGCCGCGGACTTGAACTCCCCGCGCTCGTGCTCCAGGGCCTCCCTGAGGCTGTCGTCGACCTGGTCGAAGAACTCGCTGGTCGACTTCTCCCCGTCGCCGCCGATGACCATGTCCTTGGCGTCCTCGTACTCGCCCGCGACGTTCTTCGTCTGCGCCTCGCCGTGCAGTTTGCGCCACTCGCGTACGTTGTCCATGGCCTCGGCGACCGGCTCGCGGCCCTGGTCGTCGTCGGCCAGCTCCAGCGCGCGGCCGAGCAGGCTCCGCTTTGGCGCCGCCTCGGCCTCGGGGTTCTTGCCGGCCAGCTCGGTCATGCCCTTGAGGTAGCTGTCCTCGTACTTGTCGAGGCCGTCCTCGGTGGTGACGGAGCCGCGGTTGACGTACGTCAGGTTCTCGTCGGCGCGGGCCCGCAGGGTGTTGATCCGCGCCTCGTTGAGCGCGTGCAGCGACTGGGCGCCGTGCCGGTCGGAGTCGCCGAGGCCGGAGCGGGCGAAGGTGTGCCCGACGGTCAGCCAGAGCAGCACGATCACGGTGGCCGCGGAGGCCGCCAGCAGGCCGTGGTTGAACACCCGGTTCGTACGGAGGTAGTGGCGGCGCTGCGCCCAGAACAGGACCCCGAGCGCGAGCAGCCCGCTGGCCAGCGCGGCCCACGGCCACGACTTGGCGTCGGAGTAGTCCTGCTCCAACTGGCCGGTCTCGGACAGGTAGAGCTGCTCGGCGGCGGGCAGCAGGGTCTCGCGCATCTGCTCGTCCGCGTACCGCAGGTACGCGCCGCCGAGCGGCAGGCCCTGGCGGTTGTTGGCGCGGGCGGTCTCGACCAGCGAGGTGTAGACCGGCAGCGCCTGGTTCAGCTTCTCGATCTGCTTCTGCGACTCCGCGGCGCCCTGGGAGTTGGCCGCGGCCTTCACCAGCAGCTTCGACGCCTGCTGGATGTCCGCGTCGTACCGCTCGCGCACCTTGGCCGGCTCCTGCCCGCCCTCCAGGAAGCCGGTGGCGGCCGTGGTGTTGGCGCCGGCCAGCGAGCGGTAGATGTCGGCGGCGTCGGCGCTCAGCGGCTGGCTGCGGTTGATGACGTCGTCGGCCGCCGCGGAACGGTCGGACACCTGCCAGGCGGTGAGCGCCCCGAACAGCACGACCAGCGCCGCCAGTACGGCCCCGATGATCCGCAGCCGGCCCGGCTCGGTGGTCGCGGCGGCGCGCAGCCGGTCGACGCCCTCGGCGAACGCGGAGCGCCGCCCCGGTGGCGCGGCGGGCGGCGGCGGCGCGGCGGAGCCGCCCGTGGGGGAGCCCTGCTGCGGTACGAGTGTGCCGTCAGGGCCGGCCTGCGCGGGAAACGCAGGCGCGGTCCGATGCTCCGGCGGCGCGGCGCTGCCGGCCGGCGGCGGGTACGTCACGTGACCTCCCCCTGGGTCGCTGGCTGTTCGCCCGGTTGCGTGGGCGGGTCCAGTCCACCCCGGGCACGTCGGCAAGTATGGCGGCCCGTTCAGGCCGTCACACCGCGATTCCCGGGATCTTGTTCGGATCGGTACCGTAGCGCGCAGCGCGAGCGGGCGTCTGGGTCCCCATCCTGCCCTTCTTCACGCCCAGCGCATCCGTTCGGTTCCTGTTCCGACCGGCTTGCCGCCCCGGGGGGAGTACCGGGGCGCCGGACCGCGGCGGGGGTCGCCGCGGGCATAACAAAGGCCCGGTTCTAGGCTGAGATGCCGTCGATCCGGGCCAGGGCCTCGTCCGCGCCATATGGCTGCAGGTAGGGCAGCCAGCGCGGGTCCCTATGCCCTGTCCCGATGATCCGCCAGGCCAGTCCGGACGGCGGCGCGGGCTGGTGGCGCAACCGCCAGCCCAGCTCGTGGATCGGCCGGTCGGCCTTCACATGGTTGCAGCGGCGGCAGGCCGCCACGACGTTGTCCCAGCGGTGCTGGCCGCCGCGGCTGCGCGGGATCACGTGGTCGACGCTGGTGGCCACGCCGCCGCAGTACGCGCAGCGCCCCCCGTCGCGGGCGAAGAGCGCCCGCCGGGTGAGCGGAACGGGCCCCCTCACGGGGACCCGTACGAACCTCTGCAGTCGCACGACGCTTGGCGCCGCTATCACCCGCGTGGCGCTGTGCAGGAAGGCACCGGATTCCTCCAGGCTGACCGCTTTGCCGTTCAGCACCAGCACGAGCGCGCGGCGCAGTGGCACGACGCCGAGCGGCTCGTAGGAAGCATTGAGGACGAGGACGTGCGGCACGGTGCCTCCTTGTACGCCGGCGGCGCGTGGCTCGCGCCGGGACGATCTGGTCAACAGTGTGTCCTGCACTCCCGCCTCCGCGCCACCACGATCAGGTAAACGGGCCAACCGCCCGGCAAGGTTCCACGGCCGTCCCCGTGATGTTGATCCCCCCTTCCGGCCCGCCCTACGCCTGGTCCCACCGGGCGGTAACCGGACCGCAACACGGGCGTCGCCGGGGGGCCGTACGGTCGTCCGCCGGACGGCCCCCGCGGTGGTAAAGCGACGCTAAAGGAGCAGGCCGGAGCGGCGGGTAGGGTGAGGGCGGCCCACCCCTGAACGGAAGGTTCCACGCCGTGTTCGCCACCGCCCGCCCGGCTGCCGAGAGCCCCTCCCCGACGCCGCTTGAGGACTCGCGCAAGAGCGCGGAGGAGACGGCCGGGTGGATCCAGGAGAACTGGGCCTCGTGGCTGGGCGTGGGCCTGCGGATCCTGCTCGTCGTCGTGATCGCGTACGTGCTGCGCCGCGTGGTCCAGCGTATGATCACCAAGCTGATAACGCGGATGACGCGCACCGCCGACGCCGTGGACGGCACCGCCCTCGGCGGGCTCCTCGTCAACCACGAGAGACGCAGACAGAGATCCGAGGCGCTCGGTTCCATCCTGCGCAGCAGCGCTTCCTTTGTGATCCTCGGCACAGCCGCCCTGACCGTGCTCTCCGCGCTCAAGATCGATCTGGCGCCGCTGCTGGCCAGCGCGGGCGTCGCGGGCGTCGCGCTCGGCTTCGGCGCCCGCAACCTGGTGATGGACTTCCTCTCCGGCGTCTTCATGCTCATCGAGGACCAGTACGGGGTCGGTGACACCATCGACGTCGGCGAGGTCACCGGCGAGGTGATCGAGGTCGGGCTGCGCGTGACCAAGCTGCGCGGCGACAACGGGGCGATCTGGTACATGCGCAACGGCGAGGTCAAGCGGATCGGCAACCTCAGCCAGGGCTGGGCGACGGCCGTCGTCGACGTGCCGGTGGCGGCGGACGAGGACCTGGACCGGGTGCGCGACGTGATCGCCGCCACCGGCGAGGAGTTCGGCCGCACCGAGCCGTGGAGCGAGCAGTTGTGGGGCGAGGTCGAGGTGCTCGGCCTGACCGCCGTCGCACAGGGCACGGCCGTCATCCAGGTGCAGGTCAGGACGATGCCGGGGAAGTCCATCGGGGTCGAGCGCGAGCTGCGCTGGCGGATAAGGGAGGCGCTGCTCGCTGCCGGGATCGTCATGTCGGACGTACCGCCGGGAGCCATGGTGCCGCCCCGGGCGGAGCGGGTGGCGGTGCCGCAGCAGGGGCCGTCGGGCGGCGGTGGCGGCGGGGAGTAGGCCGGAGCGGGCCCGGTCCCGGGCCGCCGCGGGCGGCCCGGCGCGCGTTTCGCCCGCACTCTTGACGCGCTTCGTCCGCGGCATTACTTTCGCCGCACTCCGATAGGAAAGTTTCCTAACCATTCGGAGCGGCGAGCGGTACGGCACCCGTCCGGACCGGGGAGAGGTGACGCCCATGGCCGGTGGCCCGGGGACACTGCGCGCGATGAACGACCGCGCCGCGCTGGAGCTGCTGCTGGAGCACGGCACGCTCTCGCGCACCCGGCTCGGCAAGCTCACCGGACTGTCCAAGCCGACCGCCTCGCAGTTGCTGGCCCGGCTGGAGGCCGCCGGGCTGGTCGTCGCCACCGGCACCAGCGAGGGCAGCCCGGGACCCAACGCCCAGCTCTACGCCCTCAACCCCGCCGTCGCCCACGTCGTCGGGCTCGACGTCACCGCCGCCCGGATCCGCGCGGCCGTCGCCGACGTCACCGGGCGCACGGTCGGCTCGTACGAACTGGCCACCGCCAAGCGCACCGGCGGCGGCGCCGCGGAGGGGACCGTGCGCCGCGTCGTCCGCGCCGTCGACGGCGCCGCCAAGGACGCCGGGCTCACCCGCGCAGAACTGCACCGCGCCGTCATCGGCACCCCCGGCGCCTTCGACCCCGGCACCGGCCGCCTGCGCTACGCCTCCCACCTGCCCGGCTGGCACTCCCCGACGCTGCTGGAGGAGCTGGCCGCCGCCCTGCCCATGCCGCTCGCGTACGACAACGACGTGAACCTCGCCGCCGTCGCCGAGCAGCGCCGCGGCGCCGCCCGCGGCCACGACGACTTCGTCCTGCTCTGGAACGAGGAGGGCCTCGGCGCCGCCGTCGTCATCGGCGGCCGGCTGCACCGCGGCGGCACCGGCGGCGCCGGCGAGGTCGGCTTCCTGCCGGTGCCGGGCGCCACCCTCGTCCGCCAGGTCACCCGCGCCAACAGCGGCGGCTTCCAGGAACTGGCCGGCGCCCAGGCGCTCGCCCCGCTCGCCCGCGAACTCGGCCTCACCCCCGGCCGCGGACACTACGCCGAGGTCGCCGCGGAACTCGTCGCCCGCGCCGCCGCCGAGCCCGGGGAGCCCGGCCACGCGGAACTGCTCGACCGCTACGCCCAGCGCCTGGCCGTCGGCCTCGCCTCCGTCGTCGCCGTCCTCGACCCGCAGCTCATCGTGCTCTCGGGCGCCGTGCTGGCCGCCGGCGGCGAGCGGCTGCGCGCGCTCGTCCAGTCCGAGCTGGCCGAACTGGCCGTGCCCCGGCCGCGCCTGGTGACCGGCGCGGTCGAGCGGCACCCCGTGCTCACCGGCGCGCTGGAGAGCGCGCTCGCCACCACCCGCGACGAGGTCTTCGACACCACCGCCCGCTGACGCCGGCCCGCCCGGCCCGATCCGGCACACCTGCACCCGGCTCGCTGCACTCGCCCTACCCGGCTCGCTGCTCCCGCCCCACCCGGCTCGCTGCTCCCGCCCCACCCGGCTCGCTGCTCCCGCCCCACCCGGCTCGCTGCTCCCGCCCCACCCGCCCGATTTTCCCCTGCATCCGCCAGGAGGTACGACGACCATGCCCACAACCCGCCCACGTGCCCGCGCCGTCGCCGCGGTCGCCGCCGCGGCCGCGCTCTCGCTCTTCGCCGCCGCCTGCACCGGCAGCAACGACTCAGGCGGAGCGGACGACGACCCCGACGCCGACGTCACGCTCACCTTCTGGCACGGCTGGAGCGCACCGTCCGAGGTCGAGGCGATCGAGGCCAACATCGACGCCTTCGAGAAGAAGTTCCCCAACATCACGGTCAAGTCCGTGAAGGGCGTCAACGACGACAAGCTCAACCAGGGCCTGCGCGCCGGCGGCTCCAACGGACCCGACGTGGTGTCCTCGTTCACCACCGACAACGTCGGCCGCTTCTGCTCCTCCAACGTCCTCGCCGACCTCGACCCGTTCCTGAAGGAGTCCGGCATCAGCCCGGAGGAGACCTTCCCGGCGCCGATGCTGGAGTACACCCAGTACGAGGGCAAGCGCTGCGCGCTGCCCCTCCTCGGCGACGCCTACGGCCTCTACTACAACAAGGACGCCTTCGCCGAAGCCGGCATCGACGCACCCCCGAAGACCCTCTCCGAACTGGAAGAGGTCGCCAAGAAGCTCACCAAGCCCGACGGCGACGGCTACGAGCAGCTCGGCTTCATGCCCAACTACCAGGGCTACGAGACCACCGTCGAGCACTACGGCGGGCAGTTCGGCCTCACCTACTTCGACGGCGAGGGCAACTCCAACGCCGCCGGCGACCCCAACATGGCCGAGCTGTTCGAGTGGCAGAAGGGGATGGTCGACGCCCTCGGCGGCTTCGAGAAGCTGCGCAAGTACCGCAACACCTTCGGCGACGAGTGGGGCCCCAAGCACCCCTTCCACACCGGCCAGGTCGCCATGCAGATGGACGGCGAGTGGCGCGGCAAGATGGCCGCCGACGCCGGCGTCGGCTTCGAGATAGGCGCGGCCCCCTTCCCCGTCCCCGACGACCAGGCGGACTCGTACGGCAAGGGCTACCTCTCCGGCACCATCACCGGCATCGCCACCACCAGCGACAAGAAGAACGCCGCCTGGGAACTGGTGAAGTACCTGACCACCGACACCGACGCCGTCGTGGACTTCGCCAACGCCATCCACAACGTGCCCTCCACGCTGGCCGCGCTGAAGTCCCCGAAGCTCAACGACGACCCCGTGTACCGCACGTTCGTCGACATCGCCCAGCACCCGGAGTCCAGCCACGCCCCGCCCTCGAAGAACGGCGGCGCCTTCCTGCTCACGCTCCAGGACTACGGGCTGAAGTACGAGAACGGCAAGGAGGACGATCTGACGTCCCTGCTGGAGCAGGCCGACGAGCAGATCGACAAGGACAACGCGCAGGCCGGCTGATGTCCGCCGCCGTCTACACCCTGGGTGCGCGGCGCCGCCGCGCGGCGCTGCGCACCCTCGGGTTCCTCTCGCCCTGGCTCGTCGGCTTCGGCGTCTTCTTCGCCTACCCCCTCGGCGCGACCGTCTACTTCTCCTTCATGAAGTACGACGGGTTCACCGCCCCCGTCTGGGTGGGGCTGAAGAACTGGCGCTACGTCCTGTTCGACTACCCCTTCTTCTGGCCCGCCCTGGCCAACACCCTGTGGCTCGTGCTCGTGATGGTCACCCTGCGGACCCTCTTCGGGCTCGGCATCGGCCTGCTCATCACCAGGATCAAAACCGGCGCGGGCGTCTTCCGCACCGTGTTCTACCTGCCGTTCCTGGCGCCGCCGGTCGCCGCCACCATGTCGTTCGTCTTCCTGATGAACCCCGGCACCGGACCGGTCAACACCATCCTCGGCCGGCTCGGCCTGGGCGAGCCCGGCTGGTTCAACGACGCGCAGTGGTCCAAACCCGGCCTGACGATCCTCGCCCTGTGGACCGTCGGGGACCTCATGGTGATCTTCATGGCGTCGCTGCTGGACGTGCCCAAGGAGCAGTACGAGGCCGCCGAGCTGGACGGCGCCGGCGCCTGGTCCCGCTTCCGGTACGTCACGCTGCCGAACATCCGGCCTGTCGTGCTCTTCGCCGTCGTCACCGGCGTGATCGCCACGATGCAGTACTACACCGAGCCCATCGTGGCCGCGAAGGTCGCCAGCGGCGTCATCGGCGGCTCGGGAGAGCACTTCGAGCCCGGCTACCCGGAGAAGTCCACCCTCACCGTCCCGCAGAGCGTCTACCACCTGGGCTTCCAGCGGTTCGACACCGGCGCCGCCTGCGTCGTCGCCCTCGTGCTCTTCGTCCTCGCGATGGCCTTCACGTACGTGCTCATGCGCCGCGGCAGCGGCTTCCTGAAGGAGGACGACTGATGGCCGCGGTACATCCGGTCGAGCGGAAGCGGCCGGCGGCGGCGCGCCCCGCGGCCCGGGGCCGGCGCCCGCGGCGCCGCCCCGCGACGAACGCGCAGGCGCGCCGCAGGGAACTGCTGAACTGGGTCGCGGTGCACGCCCTGGCGATCGCCGCCTCGCTCTTCTTCGTGCTCCCCTTCGTCTTCGTCTTCCTCACCGCCGTGATGAGCGACGACCAGGCGCTGACCCGGGCGCTGTGGCCGCGTACCTGGGAATGGGGCAACTTCGGCACCGTGTGGGAGACCCCGGGCTTCCTCACCTGGTGGCGCAACACGCTGCTCTACGCGGGGCTGGGCACCGTGCTCGCGGTCGGCTCCAGCCTCCCCGTGGCGTACGCGCTGGCCAAGTTCCGCTTCCGCGGCCGGAACCTGGCGATGATGATGGTCATCGCGGCCATGATGCTGCCGCCGCAGGTCGTCATCGTGCCCATGTACCTGTTCTGGTCCCGGCAGATGGACATGACCGGCACCCTGTGGCCGCTGATCATCCCCTTCGCGTTCGCCAACCCCTTCAGCGTCTTCCTGCTGCGCCAGTTCCTGCTGACCATCCCGCGGGAGTACACCGAGGCCGCGCGCATCGACGGCTGCGGCGAACTGCGCACCCTGCTGCGCATCGTGGTGCCGATGGCCAAGCCCGCCATCGCCGCCGTCGCCCTGTTCCACTTCTTCTACTGCTGGAACGACTACTTCGGGCCGCAGATCTACGCCTCGGAGAACCCGGCCTGGTGGACGCTGAGCTACGGGCTGGAGTCCTTCAAGGGCGCCCACCAGACCGACTGGAACCTCACCATGGCGGCCACGGTCCTGGTCATGGCCCCGGTGATCGTGGTCTTCTTCTTCGCCCAGAAAGCCTTCATCGAGGGCGTCACCCTGACAGGAGTCAAAGGTTGAAACTCGCAGTGGTAGGCGGCGGCTCGACCTATACGCCCGAGCTGGTCGACGGGTTCGCGCGGCTGCGCGAGACCCTGCCCGTCGACGAGCTGGTCCTCATCGACCCCGCCGCCGAGCGGCTGGACCTGATCGGCGCCCTGGCGCGGCGGATGTTCGCCCGGCAGGGCCACGACGGGCGGGTCGTCACCACCGCCCGTCTCGAGGAGGGCGTCCAGGGCGCGGACGCGGTGCTCGTCCAACTGCGCGTCGGCGGCCAGGCGGCGCGGCAGCAGGACGAGACCTGGCCGCTGGACTGCGGCTGCGTCGGGCAGGAGACGACCGGCGCGGGCGGCCTCGCCAAGGCGCTGCGCACCGTGCCCGTGGTGCTCGACATCGCCGAACGGGTCCGCAAGGCCGCCCCCGACGCCTGGATCATCGACTTCACCAACCCCGTCGGCATCGTCACCCGCGCGCTGCTGCAGGCCGGGCACCGCGCGGTCGGCCTGTGCAACGTCGCCATCCACCTCCAGCGGACGTTCGCGCGGCTCTTGGACGCCCCGCCCGCGGACGTCCACCTGGAGCACGTCGGCCTCAACCACCTCACCTGGGAGCTGGGCGTACGCCTCGGCGGCCCCGGCGGCGTCGACGTGACGCCCAAGCTGATCGGCGAGCACGGCGCCCGGATCGCCGGCGAGCTGCGGCTGCCGCCGGAGCTGCTGACCCGGCTCGGCGTCGTGCCCTCGTACTACCTGCGCTACTACTACGCCCACGACCGGGTCGTCCGCGAACAGCGCGAGGGCCCCTCGCGGGGCGCGCAGGTCGCCGGGATGGAGGCCGAGCTGCTGCGGATGTACGCCGACCCGGCGCTCGACACCAAGCCGGAGCTGCTGTCGCAGCGCGGCGGCGCGTACTACTCCGAGGCCGCCGTCGCGCTCGCCGCGTCGCTGCTGGGCGGTGCGGCGGGCGCGGTGCAGGTCGTCAACACCGTCAACCGCGGCACGCTGCCGTTCCTCCCCGACGACGCGGTCGTCGAGGTGCAGGCCGAGGTCACCGCCGAGGGCGCCAGGCCGCTGCCGGTCCCGGAGCTGGACCCGCTGTTCGCCGGCCTCGTCGCGCACACCACCGCGTACGAGCGCCTCGCGCTGGAGGCGGCGCTGGAGGGCGGGCGCGAGCGCGTCTTCCGCGCGCTGCTCGCACACCCGCTGGTCGGGCAGTACGACCGCGCCGAGAAGCTGACGGACGCGCTGATCGCGCACAACCGGGAGTATCTGCCGTGGGCCTGAGCCCGGTCGCCGTGCTGGCGATCGACGCCGGGAACAGCAAGACGGACGCGGCGCTGGTCGCGGCGGACGGCACGGTGCTGGGCCAGGGGCGCAGCGGCGGCTTCCGGCCGCCGGTGACGGGGGTGGCGGCGGCGGTCGACGTGCTGGCGGAGGCGGTGGCCGGCGCGGTACGGCAGGCGGGGGGCGACGGCTCCGGCGGTGCCGTCGCCCCGCACGTGTCCGCGTGCCTGGCCAACGTCGACCTGCCCGTGGAGGAACGCACCATCCGCGCGGAGCTGGAGGCGCGCGGCTGGGGGCGTACGGTCGCCGTCCACAACGACACCTTCGCCCTGCTGCGGGCCGGCCTGCCGCCCGGCGCGCAGCCGCGCGGCGTCGCCGTCGTGTGCGGCGCGGGCATCAACTGCGCCGGGCTGCTGCCCGACGGCCGCACCCACCGGTTCTTCGCCCTCGGCAAGCTGTCCGGCGACTGGGGCGGCGGTGCGGGGCTCGCGGCGGAGGCGGTCTGGTACGCGGCGCGGGCGGAGGACGGCCGCGGCGAGCCGACCGCCCTGGCGACGGCGGTGCCGGAGCACTTCGGCCTCGGCACGATGCACGAGCTGATCGAGGGCGTCCACCTCGGCACCGTCCCGGTCGCCCGCACCCAGCGTCTCGCGCCGCTGCTCTTCGCGGTGGCGGCGGGGGGCGACCCGGTGGCGCGGTCCATCGTGGACCGGCAGGCGGACGAGGTGGTGGCGCTGGCGGCGGTGGCGCTGGAGCGGCTCGGCCTGCTGGACGAGGAGGTTCCGGTGGTGCTCGGCGGCAGCGTCCTGGCTGCGGGCCACGCGCAGTTGGACGACCGGATACGCGCCCTGCTCACGGCCCGCGCCCCGAAGGCGGTCCCCCGCGTGGTCACGGCCCCGCCGGTCCTGGGCGCGGCCCTCCTGGGCCTGGACCGCGCCGGAGCCCCGGAGGAGGCCAGGTCCCGTACCCGGCGGCACTACGGCTGAGCCGGGCCGGCCCGGCGCGCGGTCAGTCGCGGACGGCCCGTACCTCCAGGGCGTAGAGCGAGTAGCCGAACTCCGTCGCGCGCTCCACGCCCTGGACGCGGACGTAGCGCACCTCGCGCTCGTCCATCCGCACCGACTCGCGGCCGCCCCCGCCGTCGTTCACCGCCGCCGCCGTGCGCCAGCGGCGGCCGTCGGCGGAGACCTGCACGCGGTAGCGCTTCGCGTACGCGCTCTCCCACGTCAGCGCCACCTCGCCGACCCGCACCGGCTTCGCGAGCCGCACCTGCACCCAGGCGCCGTCCGCGGCCGGCGACGACCACCGCGTCTCCGGGTCGCCGTCCGCCACCGCCGCCGCCGGGAAGTCCGGCGTCTCGTCCGCCGACGACGACGCGTGGCCGGCACGCGCCAGGTCGGGGCCGCCGACCGCGGGGTAGGCGTGCACGGTGACGGTACGGACCTGGGCGGCGCCGCCGTCCTCCAGCTTCACCGGGACCTCGTACGTGCCCGGCGGCACGTCCTCCGTCGCCCGGATCTCGACCGGGGCCCTGGCCGTCGTGCCGCGGGCTATCCGCACCTCGCCGGGGGCCTTCGCCTTCAGCCCCCGGGGCGCCTTCGCCGTCACCTTGCCGCCCGCGTCGCCGGGGCGCCGCGCGGACAGCTCCGCGTCCACGACCACCGGCTCGCCGCCGATCGTCACGTCCGCCTCGTCGCGGGAGAGCGACAGCCGGGCGCCCGGCTCCGCGGCGGACCACGGCACCACCTCGTGCACCACGGGCGCGGTGGTGTCGGCGGCCCACACGAGCCGTACGGCGTCGGCCTCGGCGCGCCCGGCGGGCAGCTCCGTCCAGCCGCCGCCGTCGAGTTCGCCGACCGGTCGCCACGCGGTCCCGCCGCCGTCGCGTACCCGGATCTGCACCTCGGCGCGGGTGCCCGTGCCGGGCTGGGTCAGCACCGTCACCGCCCGCAGCGGCCGCCGGTCGAACTCCACCACCAGCGCCTCGTGCGTGCCGGGCGACGGCGGCCGGGCGGCCTCGTACGCCGTGGCCGGCCTGCCGTCGGCCGCCGCCGTCACCGACGAGCCCTCCAGCGGCTCCGCGCCGCCCGAGACGGCCGCCCCGGCGCCGGCGGAGCGCTGCGCGCCGCCGCCCGCGCCCAGCCAGGAGTCGGAGTCCGTCAGCGCCCGGCTGAGGAAGGCGTCGAGCACGCCCGCGCCCACCACCCCGCCGCCGCGGCCCGCCTCGCCGGCCAGGCGCTGCAGCTCGAGACGGGCCTGCCACGCCTCCTCGTTGCGGCCCGCGGCCTGCGCGGTGACCATGTCCACCGCCCGTTCGCCGGCCGCCCCGTACCGCGCCAACTGCGCCAGCCACGGCCGCACCTCGTCGCCGAACGTGCCGTCCGCCAGCGGCGCCAGCTCCTCCGGCGCGCGGCGCATCACCGTGAACGCCTCGCGCAGCCGCGCCGCCGCCTTCTCCGCGTCCCGCCTGCCGCCCGCCGCGCTCTCCCGCTCGCGCCAGAAGTCCGCGATCAGCGGCCGCAGATACGCCGACTCCCTGGCGCCCAGCTCCGACGACGCCGAGTTCCCGGCCAGCGCGGCGAGCGCGGCGCCCGCCTTGTCCGGTTCCGGGGCGTCCGCGGCGAGGTCGCGCACGGCGGCCTGCCAGGAGGCGTCCGGGTCGTACGCGCGCGGGTTCCAGGCGTAGTCGGCGACCGTGAACAGCGGCACCCGGGAGGCGGCGGGCTGCTCCATCGCGCCGGCCAGCACGCCCGCGGAGCCGGCGGCGACCGCCGGGTCGCGGCCGTCGTAGGGGCCGAGGAAGATGCGGTCGCGGGCGTAGTCGTTGACGGGGTAGTTGTCCTGCGTGATCAGCGGGTGGCCGCCGAACGCGGCCTGCGCGTCGCGCAGTTGGCCGCCGCTGATTTCCCTGGGCACCGCGCCGACGCCCGACCAGGCGACCTCGACCCGCTCGTCCAGCTCGCCGGCGAGCGCGGAGCGGTAGTCGGTGGTGCCGTCCTGGTAGTACTCGGTCGGCAGCAGCGACAGCGGCGCCGCGTCCGGGTGCCGCCGGGACAGGTGCGCGGCCAGCGCGTTGGCGGTCTCGGCCTGCGCGCGGGCGGCGGCCTCCGGGCCCGAGCCGTACTCGTCCGCGTCCTCGCCGCAGGCCCACTCGCTGTAGCTGACGTCCTGGAACTGGAGCTGGAAGGCCCGTACGCCCAGCGCCCACATCGCGTCCGCCTTGGCCAGCAGGTCCTTGCGGTCGCGGGCCGAGGAGAAGCAGAAGTCCTGGCCCGGCGCCACCGCCCAGGCGAGCGTCACGTGGTTGGCGCGGGCCCGCTCGGCCAGCTCGCGGAACCGGGCGCGCTGGTCGGCGGGGTACGCCTCGCGCCAGCCGGCCTGGCGGTACTGGTCGTCGCCGGGGGAGTAGAGGTAGCGGTTGAGCTTGGTCCGGCCCATGAAGTCGAGCTGCGCCAGGCGCTGTTCGTGGCTCCAGGGTCGGCCGTAGTGGTTCTCGGCGATGCCGCGCACGGCGGTGCCCGGCCAGTCGCGTACGGACACGGCGGGCAGCGTGTTCTCGGTACGGGCCGCGCGGGCCAGTTCGCGCAGCGTCTGCACGCCGTGAAAGAGGCCCGCCGCGTCGGTCCCGGCCAGCGCGACGACGTCGCGGCCCTCGTACTGCCCGGCGGCCAGCCGGTAGCCGCCGGCCGGCAGGTCGGCCTGCTCGCCCGCGCCCAGGGCGCGCAGCGCGGCGTCGGCGGGGGAGCGGCGCGGCGGGGGGCCCGCGACGCCCGCGGGGCCGGCCGGCGCCTGGTCGGCGTAGACCACGAGCCCGGCCGCGGGCAGCGCGGCGCCGGGGCGCACCTGCGTGAACTCCCGTACGCCGACCGCCCGCAGCACCTCGTGCAGCTCCGCGAGCCCCCGCGGGTCCGCGCCCTCGGGGGTGACGAGCACCGCCTGCCCGCCCGCGTGCACCTCGCCGGCGCGGGCGTTCAACTGCTGCGGGCGCGGCCACACCGCGTCGCGCAGCGCCTCCTCCGCGGCCGGCGTCTCGGCCGACTCCGTACCGCCGGCGCCCGGCTGCTGCGGCTGGGCGGCGGCCTCCGGCGCGCGGCCGCCGAGCAGCCCGCCGATCACGGCGGCGGACAGCGCCGTCGCCGTGGCCACTCGCCGCCTGGCAGCTCCGCCCAACTCCGTCCGCCCTCCGTCCGTTACCGGTCCCGCACCCCGGCTGCCGGCCGTCTTCCGACCGTACGCCGACGCTGTCGACTGCTCATCGCCCCCGCGTTTCACGGCGGTTAAGGATGCGCGTACGTGTGCCGTACACCAGTCCCGCACGGCCCGTGCCCGCGCGGGGCGCAGGCGGAGAGCCCACCACCGCGATACGGCCGCTGTCAACGCGCCGGTCGGCCCCAATCGCGCAAGGAGCGAGCCAGGGTACCCGCGCCCGTCAGGACGCGGACCCCGCGACCCGCTCCTCGATGCCGACGTAGTGCTGCCGCACGGCCTCCCTGGCCTGCTCGGGATCGCCGCTGAGGACCGCGTCGAGAATACGGGCGTGCAACTCGTGGATCACCTCCGGGTCGCGGTGCGGGGCGGTGGGCGCGGCCCGGTGGTAGGCCACCCAGAACAGGTCGAAGAGCTGCAGCAGCATCGAGTTGCCGAGGTCGGCGAAGAGCAGCCGGTGGAACTCCCGGTCCAGCTCGGCGATCTCCTCGTGCCGGTCCGCCGCCGCCCGCATCCCGGCCAGCACGTCGCGCAGCGCGTCCACGCTCCGCGGCGTGAGCGACGCCATCGCGTCGGCGATCATCCCGGACTCCAGCGCCTTGCGCAGCGCGACCAGCTCGCCGAGCGCGCGGGGGCCCTGCATCAGCCCGTACGGGAGGTTGTCGAGCAGCGGGGTGAAGGAGAAGTCCCGGACGAACACGCCGCTGCCGCGGCGGGTTTCGAGCACGCCCGTGGACTCCAGGGCCTTCACCGCCTCCCGGACGGAGTTGCGGCTGACGCCGAAGAGCCGGGCCAGCTCGGCCTCCGGCTTGAGCGGGTCACCGGGCCGCAGCCCGCGCTTGATGATGTAGTGCCTGATCTCGTCCTGCACCGTCTTGTGCAGCGGGGGTGCGGTCCCCACCCGCTTGAACGCTGGTTGCACCGACGACTCCCGACTTCTCTCGTCCACTCGCGAATCCCCGTCCTACCACGGCTCTTGACAGCGGCGCACCGTGAACCTACGGTCCCGAACTTGTAGGATATCTTGCAGACTCGAACGTTCCCATAGGGGGAGCCGGTGGCACCAGACACGGGGTCGGCCCTGAGCATCAGGGACCTGACCGTTGAGTTCGACACCCCGGCCGGCGTGGTGCGCGCGGCGGACGGCGTGAGCTACGACGTCGCCGCCGGTGAGACCCTCGGTGTCGTCGGCGAGACCGGCTCGGGCAAGAGCGTCACGGCCCTGGCCGCGCTGGGGCTGCTGTCCGCGGGGAACGTGCGGCGGGTGACCGGGCAGGCGCTGCTCGCCGGTACGGACCTGCTCGCGCTGCCGCCTGACGAACTGCGCGCGGTGCTCGGCCGCGACGTGGCGATGATCTTCCAGGACCCCGGCACGGCCCTCAACCCGGTGCAGCGCGTCGGCGACCAGATCGCGGAGGCGCTGCGGGTGCACGACCGGACGCTGACCGCGCCCGCCGCGCGGGCCAGGACCGTGGAACTGCTCGACGAGGTCGGCGTGCCGAACCCCGCCGGGCGGTACGACGCGTACCCGCACCAGTTCTCCGGCGGGATGTGCCAGCGGGCGGTCATCGCGATGGCGATCGCCAACCGGCCGCGGGTCCTGATCGCGGACGAGCCGACGACGGCGCTCGACGTCAGCGTCCAGGCGCAGATCCTCGACGTGCTGCGGCGGGCGGCGCGGGAGACCGGGGCGGCGACCGTGCTGATCACCCACGACCTCGGGGTGGTGGCGGAGACCGCGGACCGGCTGTGCGTGATGTACGGCGGGCGCGTGGTCGAATCGGGCACGGTGTACGACGTCTTCGCCCGGCCGCGGCACCCGTACACCGCGGCCCTGCTGGCGTCGCTGCCGCGCCTCGACGCCCGCGCCGACCGCCTCACGCCCATCCCCGGCCGGCCCCCGGACCTGATCGAGGTGACCCCGGGCTGTGCGTTCGCCCCCCGCTGCCCGGTGGGCCGCGACCGCGCGCGGTGCGCGGAGGAGCGCCCGGAGCCGGTGGCGACCGGCGACGGCGACGGCCTGAGCGCCTGCCACTACCCGGACGAGGCCGGTTCGCCCCCGGGGGCGGCGGAGGCCGGCGACCCGCCGGCTGCCGGCCCCGAGACCGGTCCGGACCTGCCGCCTTCGGGCTCCTCACCGCACGCGGACGCCCCGTCGGCCGCGGACGGCGCCGGGGGCGGCCCGTCCGGGCCGTATGGCGCGCCGGCCAAGTCCGGTACTCCGAAGGACAGCGGGGTCGCGCTCGACGTGCGGGACGCGCGCAAGCTCTTCCCCATCCGCACCGGGGTCTTCGCCCGCACCTCCGGGTACGTGCACGCCGTCGACGGGGTGTCGTTGCGGATATCCGCCGGGCGGACGCTCGGGCTCGTGGGGGAGTCCGGGTGCGGCAAGTCGACGCTGGCGCGGATGCTGCTGCGGCTCGTCCAGCCCAGCGGCGGGGAACTGACCGTCGCCGGGCACGACCTCGTCCGCGCGAACCGCGGCGAACTGCGGCGCATCCGGCAGCGGGTGCAGATGGTCTACCAGGACCCCTTCGCCTCCCTGAACCCCCGGCTCAGCGTCGGCGACAACGTCGCCGAACCCCTGCGCCTCGCCGGCGGCTTCAGCCGCCCCCAGCGGCGCGCCCGCGTGCTCGACCTCTTCGACCGCGTCGGCCTGCGCCCCGAGCACGCCGACCGCTACCCCGCCGAGTTCTCCGGCGGGCAGCGCCAGCGCGTCGCCATCGCCCGCGCCCTCGCGCTGCGCCCGCGGCTGCTGCTCCTCGACGAGCCGGTCTCCGCGCTCGACGTCTCCGTCCAGGCGCAGGTCCTCAACCTCCTGGCCGATCTGCAGCGCGAGTCAGGGATGGCGTACCTCTTCGTCAGCCACGACCTGTCCGTCGTCCGGCAGGTCGCCGACGAGGTCGCCGTCATGTACCTCGGCCGGATCGTCGAGACCGGCCCCGTCGGGCGCATCTACGGCCGCCCCCGCCACCCGTACACCCGCGCGCTGCTCGACTCCGTGCCCGCCCCCGATCCCGCCGGCCGCGAGACCCGCCGCCGGGCCCCGCTCGGCGGCGACGTCCCCAGCCCGGCCGACCCGCCGTCGGGCTGCCGCTTCCGCATCCGCTGCCCGCTGGCGGAGGAGCGCTGCGCCGCCGAGGAGCCGGCGCTGCGCGCGGTCGACGGCGGCCTGACCGCCTGCCACTTCGCCGAGACCCTCCGCGGTGCCGCCGTCCCTGACCCGCCGGGCCCCGGCGGCGCTCCCGCCGCCGCCCCCCTCCGGCGGGAGGTGCGCTCATGACCGGCACCGCCCTGTCCAAGACCGCCGCGGGGCCGCCCGCGCGGGCGCCCCGCTTCGCCGCCGCCCGCCGCTTCGCCCGCTCCCGTTCCGCGCTCGCCGGCGCCGCCGGACTGCTGCTGCTCGTGCTCCTCGCCCTGTTCGCCCCCTGGATCGCCCCCTTCGATCCCAACGAGCAGAGTGCCGACAACCTCCTCGGCCCCTCCGCCACCCACCTCCTGGGCACCGACGAACTCGGCCGCGACATCGCGTCCCGCGTCATCCACGGCACCCGTGCCTCGCTGCTCGTCGGGTTCGGCGCCGCCGCCCTCGGCGCGCTCGCCGGCGTGCCGCTCGGCCTCGTCGCCGGCTACACCGGCCGCTGGGCCGACGCCGTCGCCATGCGGCTGACCGACCTGCTGCTCGCCGTGCCCGGCATCCTGCTCGCGCTCGTCATCATCGCCGTCCTCGGCCCCGGCCGGCTGAACCTCATCCTCGCCATCGGCCTCGGCGCCGTACCGGAGTTCGCCCGGCTCACCCGGGCCGCCACCCTCTCCATCCGGGAGCGCGACTTCGTCGTCGCCTCCCGCGGCATGGGCGCGCCGGCCGCCGACACCATGGTCCGCACCGTGCTGCCGAACGTCCTCGGCCCGATCCTCGTCCAGCTCGTCGTCACCGCCTCGCTCGCGGTCGTCGTCGAATCCGGCCTCAGCCTCCTCGGCCTCGGCAACCCGCCGCCCGCGCCCTCGTGGGGCGGGATGCTCCAGGCGGCCCGCTCGTACCTGCATCAGAGCCCCTGGTACGGCGTCTTCCCCGGGCTCTGCCTCGCGTTCACCGTCTTCTGCCTCGACCGGGTGGGGCGCGGGCTGCAACGGGCCTTCGGCACGGCCGTGACCGGCGGGGCCCGGGAGGGAACGATCTAGATGTACGCGTACCTCATCCGGCGGCTGCTGCAGTTCGCCCTCGTGCTGTTCCTCGGCTCCCTCGCCGTGTGGGCGTTCGTCTTCGCGCTGCCCGGCGACCCGGCGACGGTCCTCACCGGCCCCGACGCCGCGCCGGCCGAACTGGCCGCCACCCGCGAGCGGCTGGGGCTGGACGACTCGGTGGTCCAGCAGTACGTCACCTGGCTCGGCAACGCGGTCACCGGCGACCTCGGCGACTCGTACTTCTCCGCGGAAACCGTCCGCTCGACCCTCCTGGACACCGTCCCCGCCACCGGCCAGCTCGCCGCCTTCGCCATGGCGCTCACCCTGCTCATCGGCATCCCCGCCGGCACCGTCGTCGCGCTGCGGCCCCGCTCGTGGGCCGGCCGCGCCGCCGACGCCTACCTCACCGCCGGGCTCGCGATCCCCGCCTTCTGGCTCGGCCTGCTGCTCATCATCGTCTTCGCCGTGCAACTCGGCGCGCTCCCTGCGGCCAGCGACTACGTGCCGCTGTTCAGCGATCCGGTGGGTGCGGTACGCGCCACGATCCTGCCCGCGCTCGCCGTCGCCGTGCACGCCTCCAGCGTGCTCGCCCGCTTCCTGGCCGCCTCGCTGCGCGAGGTGATGGGCCGGGACTACATCCGCACCGCGCGCGCCAAGGGCGTGCCGGAGCGGTACGTCGTACGCCGGCACGCGCTGCGCAACGCCGCGCTGCCCACCGTCACCGTCGTCGGCATCCAGCTCGGCGGCTTCCTCGGCGGCACCGTCGTCATCGAGGCCGTCTTCAACTACCCGGGACTCGGCCGGCTCCTCTACACCTCGATCGGCGAGCGCGACTACGCGGTCGTGCAGGGCGGCGTGCTCTTCGTCGTGGCCGCCTTCCTCTGCCTCAACCTGCTCGTCGACGTCCTCTACGCCTACCTCGACCCGCGGATCCGGCTCGCCTGACCGCCGCACCGACTCCTCCGCACCCCGCTCCGCCCGACACCCGTGCACCCGCTACGTCAAAGGAGTCCTGTCATGGCACGACCCGCCCCGCGGCTCAGCCGGCGATCCCTGCTCAAGGCCGCCGGACTGACCGGTGCCGGCTCGCTCGCCGGGATACCGCTGCTGACCGCCTGCGGCGAGGGCAGCCGGTCCGGCGGCGCGTCCGGCCGGCTGACCCTCGGCACCACGCAGATCATGCAGTTCGACCCGTACCAGACGAACACCGCCCTGCACATCCACACCTTCTACGCCTACCTCCTCGACTACACCGACGACTACACGCCCACGCCCGCCGCCGCCTCGGAGTGGGAGTTCGCCGACGACCACACCTCGGTGACCGTGACCCTGCGCACCGCCGACTTCCAGTCGGGCAAGGCGGTCACCGCCGCCGACGTCGTCGCCGGGGTCGAGCGCGCCAAGGACCCGGAGGCGGGGTTCACGCTGGCCGCGACGACCGCGTTCATCGACCGGGCCACCGCCGAGGACGACCGCACCGTGCGGCTGGACTTCGCCGAGGCCGTGCCCGAGGAGCTGGTCCTGGACTGGATGTTCGCCTTCCCGCTGGTCCCGGCGGGGCAGAACGAGGTCGCGGTGCTGGAGAAGAAGCCGGCCGGCTCCGGCCCGTTCCTGCTCGCGGACTTCCGCCGGGACCGGCTGCTCCGGCTGAAGAAGAACCCCGCCTTCTGGAACCGCGGCGAACCGCGACTGGACGAGGTCGAGTTCCGCTTCTTCCGCGACGAGGAGGCCCTCGTCAGCGCGCTGGAGTCGGGCGACCTGGACGGCGCCGTGTACCTGTCGCTGCGCAACGCCGACCGGCTGCGCGACCGGTTCACGCTGGTCCAGGGCGCCGGCCGGATGGACCTGTTCTTCATGAACGGCGCCCGGCCGCCGTTCGAGGACAAGAAGGTGCGCCAGGCACTCGCCCGCGCCATCGACCGCGACCGGATCATCGACCAGGTCCGCTTCGGCCTCGGCAAGCCCGTCTACACCGCGTTCATGCCGGAGTCCCCTGCGTTCGACTCCGGCTACCTGGACTCCCACGGCTTCGACCTCGACGCGGCGAAGAAGCTGCTGGACGCCGCGGGCGGGCCGCGCAAGGCGACCGCCGCGTTCAGCCCTGAGCCGGGTGCCAAGGACATCGTGCAGGCGATCCAGGCGGACTTCGAGAAGATCGGCTTCGAGCTGACGCTCCAGCCGATGGAGGAGACGGCGTTCCTCGACGCGCTGTTCGCCGGCGAGCTGGAGTGCTGCGTCGCCGCCCAGCCGAACAACCTGCAGAGCCCGTCGCTGATCTCCCGCGGGCGGCAGATGCTGCCCACCGAGGACAACGTGATGATGGGCGCCCGCGTCCCCGCCCGCTACGCCGCCGCCGTCGAGGCGAGCCGCACCGCGCTCACGCCCGACGCGCAGGCATCGGCGAACGCGGAGCTGAACGCGGTGCTCGTCGACGAGGCGTGGGCCGTCGGCATCGCCACCCGGCCCTCGCTGGCCGCGCTGGACCGGAACGTCAGCGGCTACGCCGTCGACAAGCGCGACTTCCTCGACCTCACCCGCACCCGCCGCACCACCTAGCCGGACAGCGGGGCGCCGCACCGCGCGCGGTGCGCCCGTACGCCCGTGAGCCGGTGCGCCCGGGGGCGGCCGGCGGGTCCTGTGCACCGCCCGCCGCCGTCCTGCGGGGCGGCCTTCGCCCACCGCGCCCCGTCCGCTCGCGTGCACCGCCGCGCCCGCCCCGCGGCCGGGATGCCCCACCGGCCCGCGCGGCCGTGCCCGTACCCGCACCTCCGACCCCGATCCTCCGAGAAAGGTCTCGTATGAAAGCGCTCGACTACGCCGCCGGCAGCCCGGTGATGAGCCTGCTCACCGCGGTGTTCACCCCCTTCCGCCCGGACGGCGGCCTCGACCTGGAGACCGTCGCCGAACAGGCGGACGCGGTGGCGGCCTGGGGCTGCCCGGCGGTGTACGTCGGCGGCACCGCCGGCGAGGGGGCGTCCCTCACCGGCGCCGAGCGGAGAGCGCTGCTGGAGCGGTGGTGCGAGGTGGCGGAGGGGCGGATGGACGTCATCGCGCACGTCGGCCACACCAGCCTCGCCGAGGCGCAGGCCCTCGCCGCCCACGCCGAGGCGAGCGGCGCCCGCGCGGTCTCCGCGGTCCCGCCGTACTTCCACCGGCCCCGGGACGCCGCCGCGCTCACGGACTTCCTCGCCCCGCTGGCCGCCGCGGCCCCCCGACTGCCGTTCATCTACTACCACATACCGTCCGTCACCGGGGTGCAGGTGCCGGCCAGCGAGTTCCTCACGGAGGCCGCCCGGCGCATCCCCACCTTCGCCGGCATCAAGTACGCGGACAACGACCTCGCCGACTTCCAGCGGTGCCTGGAACGGGCCGAGGGCAGGTACGAGATGTACTTCGGCAGCGCCCGGCTGCTGCTCGCCGCCGCCGGGGTCGGGGCGCGCGCCGCGATCGGCTCCGCGTACAACTTCGCCGCCCCCGTCTACCTGCGGCTCATCCGCCATCTCGAACGCGGCGAGACCGACCGGGCGCGCGCCTGCCAGCTCCTCGCCCAGGCCGCCATCGACGCCGCCTCCCGGCACGCCGGCGAGCTGCCCGGCTTCAAGGCGGCGACCCGGCTCGCGGGCGTGGACTGCGGCCCGTGCCGGGAGCCGCTCGGCACCCTCGACGACGCCCAGCTCGACGCCCTGCGCGCCGACTTCGGCCGCATCGGCTTCCCGGACGGACCGCCCGCGTGACCGCGCCGCCCCCGGGACCGCACCCCGGGTCGCCCGGCCGGGCAGGACCCCGCCCCAACGTGCTGGTCATCCAGGCGGACCAGTACCGCTGGGACTGCCTCGGCGCCGCCGGCCACCCCGACGTGCGTACCCCCGCCCTCGACCGGCTCGCCGCCGACGGGGTCCGGCACACCGAGGCGTACTGTCCGTACCCGGTCTGCACCCCCTCCCGCTACGCCATGCTCAGCGGCCTCTACGCCCACCAGCACGGCGCCTGGACGAACCACAGCACCCTCGATCCCGCCCTCGACACCTTTCCCCGCGCGCTGCGCCGCGCCGGCTACCGCACCGCCGCCGTCGGCAAGATGCACTTCACCCCGACCTACCTGGACGTCGGCTACGACCGGCTGCACCTCGCCGAACAGCACGGCCCCGGCCGCTACGACGACGACTACCACCGCGAACTGCGCGCCGCCGGCCTCGCCGACGTCGTCGACCTGCTCGACCAGGAACTCACCCTCCGCCCGCAGGCGCCGCCGGGCTACCGGGAGACGTACGGCACCGGGCGCTCCGACCTTCCCGAGGAATGGCACTCCACCACCTGGATCGGCGAGCGCGCCCTGCGGGAACTCGACGCGTGGGACGACGGCGGCGGGCAGCTTCTGCACGTCTCGTTCGTCAAACCCCACCACCCCTTCGACCCGCCCGCCCCCTGGGACGCGCTCCACGAGCCCGCCGCGCTCACGCTCCCGCCGGGCTGGACCCCCGCGGTCCCCGACGCCGATCTGCCGCACGCCCGCGCGTACTTCGACTACGGCCCGCTGACCGAGCCCGTGCTGCGCACCGTCCTCGCGCACTACTACGGCTCCATCGCCCAGCTCGACCACCACGTCGGCCGGCTGCTGGACGGGCTGCGCCGGCGCGGGCTCTACGACGACACCCTCGTGCTGTTCACCTCCGACCACGGCGAGTACCTGGGCTTCCACCACCTGCTGCTCAAGGACGGCCCGATGTACGACCCGCTGGTGCGGGTGCCGCTGCTGGTCAAGCACCCGGCCGGGGCCCGCGGCGGCGGCCGCCGCGGGGAGGTGAGCGACACCCCGGCCTCGCTGGTCGACGTCGCCCCCACCGTGCTCGCCGCCTGCGGCACCGCCGCGTCCGGCGCCCTGCCGGGGCGCGACCTCGCCGGGCCGGCCGCGGCGGACCGGTATGTCTTCGCCGAGGACCGCCGGCGCGGCCGGGTGCTCATGGCCCGCTCCCGTACGCACAAGCTGCTGCTGGCGGCCGATCCGGCGGAGGACGCGCTGTACGACCTGACGTCCGACCCCCACGAGCTGACCGACCGGCTCGGCGACCCCGCCTGCGCGGAAGCCGCCGCGGAGCTGCGCGAAGCACTGTGGCGCTGGGCGGTGTTCGACACCCCGGTGCCGCCGCGCCTCGACGAGAACGCCCCCCGGGTACGCGGCCCGGTGCCCACCGCGGCGCCCGGCGGCGACCCGCGCGCCGCCCCCCGCGCGCACGACGCGGCGGCCGTCCGGCGCGCCCTCGACGCCGGCGGCCCGGCCGCCTGGACCTCCTCCGGTGACACCCACCCCTGAAGGGAGCACCATGTCCGCACCCGTCAGCCCCATCCCCCGCCGAACTGCCCGCCGATCCGCCCGCCGCAGAGGCACGTCGAAGGTCGTCGGCCTCGCCGCCTGCGGGCTGCTGCTGGCCGGCGCCGTACCGGCCGCAGCCCTGCCCGCGGCGGCGGCGCCGGACACCGCGGCCGCGCCGGGGCCCGGTCCGCGCATCGCGTACGCCGGCGTCTTCGAGCGCGGCGAGGACGGCTACCACTCCTTCCGCATCCCCGCCGTCGTCGAGGCCGCCGACGGCACGCTCCTCGCGTTCGCCGAGGGCCGGGTGGACAGCCCCGGCGACGACGGCAACATCGACCTCGTGCTCAAGCGGTCCCAGGACGGCGGCCGTACGTGGGGCGAGCTGGTCGTCGTCGCCGACGACGGCGGCAACAAGTTCGGCAACCCCGTGCCGGTCGTGGACCGCGCCACCGGCCGCGTCCTGCTCAACACCACCCGCACCGGCGGCGGCGTCTCCGGCCAGGACGTCATCTGCGGCCGGGCGACGGCCGAGGAGACCCGGCGCTCGTTCGTCCAGCACAGCGACGACAACGGCGCCACCTGGTCGGCACCGCGGGAGATCACCGCCGACGTCAAGCCGCCCGGGTGGCGGCACTTCGTCGGCGGCCCCGGCCACGGCACCCAGCTCACCCGCGGCGCGCACGCCGGCCGGCTCGTCATCCCCGGCAACCACTCCCGCGCCCCCGAGTCCGGCGGCGGCTGCCCCGACAACCGCCTCTTCGGCGGCCACTCCCTCTACAGCGACGACGGGGGCGCCACCTGGCACCTCGGCGGCGTCGACGAGGTCACCGACGGCAGTGTCATCCCCAACGAGACCTCCGCCACCGAACTGCCCGACGGCACCGTCTACTTCAACACCCGCGACCAGCACGGCAGCAGCCCCGGCTCCCGTGCCGCCACCGTCAGCAGCGACGGCGGCGCCACCTTCGACGCCCCGTACCGCGAGGTGCCCGATCTCCTCGCGCCCGTCGTCCAGGGCGCCGTGCTCACGCTCCCGGCCGCCTCCGACCCGGCCCGGCGGCTCGTGTTCTCCGCCCCCCGGCACGCCACCGCGCGCGAGAACCTCACCCTGCGGACCAGCCGCGACGACGGCGCCACCTGGCGGGAGGGACCGCAGGTGCACGACGGCCCGGCCGGCTACTCCGACCTCGTACCCGCCGCCGGCGGTGTCGGCGTGCTCTACGAGAACGGCGACCGCACGCCCACCGGCGACGGCCTCCAGCCGTACCACCGGCGGATCACCTACGCGTACGTGCCCGCCCCGCTGCTGAACACCCCGCCGCCGCGGCCCTCGACGACGCCCGACGCCTCCGGCCACCGCCGCGACGCCGTCGTCGGCGGCACCCCGGAGCGCGTCGGCGGACCCTTCGGCCGCGGGCTCGGGCTCGCCGGCGACTACGTCGAGACGCCGGCCGCCGACGAGTTGGCATTCGGCACCGGGCCGTTCACCGCCGCCGCCTGGTTCCGCAGCACGGAGCGCGGGCAGCAGCAGGCCGTGCTCTGGGCGCACTCCGAGGAGGCGGCGAACGCCAAGTGGTGGATCCGGCTGGAGCCGGACCAGAACCGTATCCGGGGCCACCTGAACACCGGCTCCGGGAACACCTTCGTCTCCGCCCCGGGCGACTTCGCCGACGGCCGGTGGCACCACGTCGCGCTCACCCGCGACGAGACGGGCGTCACGCTCTACGTGGACGGTGCCCCCGCCGCCGCCTCGGGACCGGTCGCGGGCTCGGTCTCCGCCGGTGCCCTCACCGGCATCCGGGCCGGCGCCCGTACCGGCGGGATCAACAACCCGCTCGTCGGCGCCGTGGACGAGGTGTGGCTGCTGGACCGCGCCCTCGACGCCGGGCAGGTCGCCCGGCTCGCCGCGGACAACCGCGCCCCGCGCGGGGACACCGTGCTGCACCTGCCGCTGGAGAAGGTCCGGCGCGGCTAGCCGCGGCACCCGTCTTTCGTCCTCCCGGCCCCGGCGGAAAAAGCGGGCCGGGAGGGCGTACGTGCCCCAGCTCTTGCGTTTTCCACAGCCCGTTACAGTGAATTCGCCCGTTCCGGGTACTGTGACGTATGGCACGAACGCGTGTCGCCACGACTGCCGGGCCCTTGATCGGGTAGCGGCGGACGTGACCAGCCGTCGACCGAGGAGGACTTGCGGTGGCCGCTCCCGCTCCTTTCGAAGTCCGTCACGACCACCACCTCAAACCGGTCGAGGGCGCCGACCCCGACTACGGTCTGGCCGGCGCCTGCTCCTGCGCCGAGCTGCCGCTGACCAGCGAACCCCCGCTCGCCGCGGGCACTCCGCTGACCAGCGAGCCGCCGCTCGCCGCCGACGACAACCTCATCAGCGAGCCGCTGCCGCCCGTTCACTTCACGTGACGGCCTGCTGACGGCGCGCGGCTGCCGCAGTACGATCAGCCTGCCGGCTCACCCCGGCGGGGACCCTCCGGGGCCCGCGACCGGGTATGTGGGTGACGCCGGAGCCGATGACGTCGCATACCACCTGGGGGTGGCATGTCTCTGGCGCGGTTAGCTGCGCTGCACGGAGTCGCGGTCTCGTACGAGCGCACGCCAGGCCGCTCCGTCCCGGTCCACGACGACACGCTCGTCGCCGTCCTCGCCGCGCTCGGCGTGGACGCCGCCGGGCCCGCCGCCGTCGCCGCCTCGATCGCGGCGTACGAAACGGCCGAACGGGACCGCCTCCTGCCCGCGACCCTCGTGCGGCCCGCCGGCACGGTCCTCGATCCCGGCCCGCTGCCGGACGGCACGGCGACCGCCCTGGCCGGCGAGGACGGCGCGGAACTCGACCCGCGCGCCCCGCTCCCGCCCGGCGTGCACACCCTCACCGCCACCGCCCCCGACGGGCGCACCGGCAGGGCCACCGTCATCGCCGCCCCCGCGCGCGTGCCGCAGCCGGCCAGGCGCGGCGCCGGACTCGCGCTCCCGCTGCCCGCACTGCTGTCGACGCGCTCGTGGGGCATGGGCGACCTCGGCGACCTGGCGGAGCTGGCCGCCTGGTCGGCGCGTACCCACGGCCTGGACTTCGTGCAGTTGGGCCCCTTGCACGCCGCGGTCCCCGGCGCCGCGGGCCGGCCCGCGGAACCGTCCCCGTACCGGCCCTCCTCCCGGCGCTTCACCGACCCCGTGCACCTGCGGATCGAGGACATACCCGAGTACCGCTACCTCGCCCCCGACGACCGCGCGCAGGCCGCGGAACTGGCCGGCCGCGCCGCCGCGTTGCGCGACAGGGTGCGCGCCAAGGGCGGGCTCGTCGACCGCGACGAGGTGTGGCGGCTCAAGCGCGCCGCGCTGGAACTGCTGCTGCGCGTCGAGCTGACGCCCGGCCGCCGCGTCGCGTACCACCACTTCCTCGCCGAACAGGGCCAGCCCCTCGACGACTACGCCGCCTGGTGCGCCCTGGCCGAGATCCACGGCCCCGACTGGCGCTCCTGGCCCGGCGGTCTCGCCGACCCGCGCTCCACCGCCACCACCCGCGCCCGGCACGACCTGCTCGACCGGATCGACTTCCACTGCCGGCTCGCCTGGCTCACCGACAACCAGCTCTGGCGGGCCCAGCGGATCGCCCGGGACGCGGGCATGGCCGTCGGCGTCATCCACGACCTGGTGGCCGGCGTGCACCCCTCGGGCGCCGACGCCTGGGCGGAGCAGTCCGTCCTCGCCGCCGGCTGCACCGCGGGCACCGCGCCGCGCGACGGCGACGCCGGCGGCACCGACCGGGGCGTGCCGGTGTGGCGGCCGGACCGGCTGGCGGCCGCGGGCTACGGCCCGTACCGCTCGGTGCTGCGCGCCGCGCTGCGGCGGGCGGGGGCGCTGCGCGTCGGGCACGTGAGCGGGCTGTTCCGGCAGTGGTGGGTGCCGGCGGGCCGGCCGCCGG
The DNA here is from genome assembly GCF_042874195.1 of Streptomyces sp. NPDC004134. Taxonomy (NCBI): domain Bacteria; kingdom Bacillati; phylum Actinomycetota; class Actinomycetes; order Kitasatosporales; family Streptomycetaceae; genus Streptomyces; species Streptomyces sp. NPDC004134. The sequence continues at coordinate 50,363 of NZ_JBIAMS010000022.1, forward strand.
CGGAGGGCACGTACGTCTCGTACGACGCCGAGGCGATGCTCGGCGTCCTGGCGCTGGAGGCGCACCGGGCGGGTACGCCGGTGATCGGCGACGACCAGGAAGTGCCGGCGGATCCCGCGGTACGGGACGCGCTCGCGGCGCGCGGCGTGCTCGGCACGTCGGCGCTGTGGAACCAGCGCGAACCGGCGCCGGAGACCCCCGGCGGCATACCGTGCCCGCGGCCGCCGGAGCGCTGGCGGGCCGACGCGCTCGCCGCCGTCACCGGGCACGGCCTGCCGCCCACCGCCGCCCGGCTCAGCGGCGCGTACCTGGCGCTCCGCCACGAACTCGGCCTCGTCGAAGGACCGCTGCCCGCCGCCCGCGCCGCCGACGCCGTGGAGGTCGGCACCTGGCTCGACCTGCTCGACCGGCTGCGGCTGCTGCCCGGCGGCCGGGCCGACGAGGCGTCCGTCATCACCGGCCTGTACCGCTTCCTCGCCCGCACCCCCGCCCGGCTCGTCGCCGTCTGGCTGCCCGACGCGGCCGGCGACCGGCGCCCGCAGCACGTGCCGGGCGCGGGCCAGGACTACCCCGGCTGGCGGCTGCCGGTCGCCGATCCGGACGGCCGCACGGTGCTCCTGGAGGAGCTGGCCGACGCGCCGCGGACCCACCGGCTGCTGGCGGAGGTGGTGCGCGAACTCGGCGGCCGGGCCGGCGCGCAGCCCGGCGGTGACGTGTCCGGCGGCCTCTCCGGCGAGCTGCGCGGTGCCGGGTCCGGAGGTGCCCGGTCCGGGCGTACGGACCAGGAGGCGCCCCGTGCGTAGAGCCGCCCGTTCCGTCGGCACCGGAGCCGCGGCCGTCGCCCTCACGGCGACCGCCCTCCTCCCGGCGGCCCGCGAGCCCGCGGCCGCCGCCGACGCGTGCATCCGGCCGATCGAGCCCGCCTCCCTGATGGCCGTCGAGGAGTGCGACACCCCCGAGCGCATCCTCGCCAAGGCCGCCCACATCGTGCCCACGCGCGGCCAGCTCGCCTGGCAGCGGCGCGAGGTGACCGCGTTCACCCACTTCGGCATGAACACCCTCACCGACCGCGAGTGGGGCTCGGGCGCGGAGGACCCGGAGCTCTTCGACCCGGGGCGCGTCGACGTCGCCCAGTGGATGCGCACGTACAAGGCGATGGGCGCCGAGATGGCCATGCTCACCGCCAAGCACCACGACGGCTTCAACCTCTACCCGACGCGCTACTCCGACCACTCCGTGGCCGCCAGCCCGCACAGCCGCGACCTCCTCGGCACGTACGTCAGGGAAGCCCGCAGGGCCGGGCTCGGCGTCGGCGTCTACCTCTCGCCGTCCGACGGCGCGGAGCTGCCGCACGTCTGGCACGCCGGCTGGCTCGCGGACCTGCGCGAGAAGCAGGAGGCCGGGGAGCCGCTGACGAGCGTCGAGCGCACCGCGCTCGCGGACGGCGGCCCGCCCTCCGGCCACGGCCGCTACGGCAACGGCAGCCCTGTGCGCACGCACACCATCCCCACCCTCGCCGAGGGCGACGACCGCGCCGGCGACGTGGCGGCCGGGCGGCTGCCCACGTTCACGGTGCGCGCGAACGACTACGACGCGTACTACCTGAACCAGGTCTACGAGCTGTTCACCGAGTACGGCCCCATCGACGAGCTGTGGCTCGACGGCGCCAACCCGTGGCGGACCGCGGGCATCACGCAGGAGTACGACTTCCGGCAGTGGTACGAGCTGATCCACGCGCTCTCCCCGGACACGGTCGTCTTCCAGGGCCCGCGGGGCATCCGCTGGGTCGGCAACGAGCGCGGCGTCGCCCGCGAGACCGAGTGGAGCGTCACCCCGCACGCCGTCGACCCCCGGACCACGCACGGCGCGCTGCCCAACGACTCCACCGACGCCGACATCGGCTCGCGCGCCCGGCTGCTGGCGGACGGCGTCCGGTACCTGCAGTGGTATCCGGCGGAGGCCGACGTCTCCAACCGCCCCGGCTGGTTCCACCACCCCGGCGAGCGGCCGAAGACGGCGGACGAGCTGTTCGCGCTGTACGAGCAGAGCGTCGGCCGCAACGCCCCGCTGCTGCTCAACGTGCCGCCCGCGCGCGACGGCCGGATCGCCCCCGAGGACGTACGCGAACTGCGCGCCTTCGGCGACCGGGTGCGCGCGGTGTACGGCGAGAACGTGCTGGACCGGCGCGGGCCGCAGACCTTCGACCGGGTGCGGCTCGCCGAGGACATCCGGCACGGCCAGCGCGTCGAGCGCTTCGCGGTGGAGGCGCGGGACCCGGCGACGGGCCAGTGGCGCCGGATCGCCGCGGGCACGACGATCGGCGCGTACCGCATCCTGCCGCTGGCCGCGCCGGTGACGGCGGACGAGCTGCGGGTACGGGTGGAGGAGGCGCGGGGCGAGCCGCGGCTGCTGCCGGTGACGGCGCATCTGAGCACGGCGGGGAGCCCGTAGCGCGTTAGGCGACCCCGGGCGCGCGGGTGGCGGCGGTGTTCGCTACGGTTTGAGCGTGGACAGGAAGAAGACCCTGCGCGCCGGTGCACTCGCCGCCGGGACGGCGCTGATCATGCTGATGTCGTCCCCCGCCGCCTCCGCGCTGAACCGCGACGACGGCGACGACCCGGGCCCCGGACTGAGCGTGGCGGAGACCCTGGGTCTCTTCGTGCTCACCCCGCTGGTGGCCTTCGCGGTGATCGCCGGACTGGTGGTCGCGGCGGAGAAGAAGAAGAGCTGACGCGGGCGGGTCGCCCCGTCGCGCGCAGGCGCCTGCTCCGCACCGCGGAGCGGGCGCTTTCGGCGCGCTCACGGCGCTCTTGGCACTCATGGCGCTGACGGAATCCGGTGGGCCGGGGCCCGGCGCCTCGGCGCCCGGCCCCGGCCGCTGCCGCCCGCCTCAGGCGAAGTCCGGCATGTCACCGACCGTGCGGTTGACGTCGATCACGGTGAACGACGCGCCCTGCGGGTCCTCCAGAGTCGCCATCCGCCCGAACGGCGAGTCCTGCGGCCCGAACTGCACGCTGCCGCCGCGCCGCCGCGTGGTCTCCACGGCACGGTCGCAGTCGTCCACCGCGAAGCAGACGCCCACGTGCGGGGGAGTCCCCTCGGGGAAGACGTTGCCGCTCATCTGCGCCCGGCCGATGAGCGGGTCGCCGTCGCCGACGCTCCACACGGCGTAGTCCATGGTGTCGTCCTGCATCTTGCGCACCCGGTAGCCGAAGACCTCGGGGAAGAAGGCGTCGGCGTGCTCCGGGTTGCGGGTGTCGACCTCGGCCCAGCAGAAGGTGCCGGGCTCGCCGATCGCGGCGAAGCCCTCGTGGCTGCCGGGTTCCCAGAGGCCGAACCGGATGCCGTCCGGGTCCTCGGCGATCGCCATCGTGCCGTACGGGCCGACCTCCATCGGGCCCATGAGGACCCGGCCGCCCTGCTCGCCGACGTGCCCGGCGGTGGCTTCCGCGTCGGGCGTGGCGAAGTAGAGCGTCCAGCCCGCCGGGGCCTCCTCCGCCCCCGGCATGGGCGGCGCGAGTCCTGCGGCGACGCCGCTCTCCGCCATGGCCTGGGTGTAGTGCCCGGAGGCTTCGCCCCCGTCCTCGAAGGTCCAGCCGAAGACGTCGGCGTAGAAGCTCTTCGCGGCCTCGAGGTCGGGGAAGGTCGCGTCCGCCCAGGTGGGTGCGCCTTCGGGTCGTACGGTCATGATCTGTCGCCTCCTCTGAGGCTGGGGGGTATTGCGCGGATTTGTGCACTTCTCACGCTAGCCCCGCGGCGCGCGGCTCGCGCGCGGACGGCTCAGGGACGGCGTACCTCGTACAGGAAGCAGCCGTACTCCACCGCCCGCACGTGCACGAACGCGACCTCGGGCGCCGCGAACGCCTCCGCCAGCGCCCGGCCGGTCGCCGCCTCGGCCCCGGCCGGGTCCTCCGGCAGCCGCAGCGCGGCGCCGCCGGCGATCCTCCCGCCCGCGTCGTAGCGCCGGAAGGCCCGCAGCGCGGCGGTCTCGGCGAACGGAAACCCGCCGCCGGGCCGGGGCCCGGCGCACTCCCCGGCGTGCACGAAGACCGGGCCCTGCTCGTCGTACGCCCCGGGATCCACCCCGGCCGCGGCGGCCCACCGCCGCAGCGGGGCGTACGAGACGAGCGCGATCCGCTCCCCGGCCCGGCTCCGCCGCAGACAGCAACGCAGCGGCGCACCGCCTTCACCGTCGGTCACCGCCCGGGCGGGACGCCCGGCGTCGTCGGCTTCGCGGAGCCGCGCGAGGACGGCCGGGGGGATGGGGGCGGCGCGGTAGGCGGCGGGGGCTTGCGGTGTCGTCGTCATGCCGTCCAGGCTGCGCGCCGCGGGCCGCGGACGCTGGCGGGAATCCGACGTCAGGTTCGCTGTCGGCGGGTGCTGGCAGAATTGCGTCACGCACCGACCGCACGACGCTGACCAGGGGAGGAACCGTGTCCGCAGCGGACGCCACGTGCCCGGCCTGCGCCGGCCCCGTGCCCGCGCGCGCCGGCCGCCGGGGCCGTACGTCCGTCTACTGCTCCGCCGCCTGCCGCCAGCGCGCCTACCGCGAGCGCCGTGCCCCCGAGGCGACCGGCTCCGTGCGGGAGCTGATATCCGACGTCGCCGAGCGCGCCGGGCGGCTCACGCCGCGGCCGCCGGAGGCGTTCTACGCGGACGTGACGGAGCTGTCGTCGTCGGTGGGTCGGCTGCGGCGCATCGCGCGTACGGCCAGGGACGCCGCGGGGGGCCCGGAGGACGGCGCGCCGGAAAGCGTCACGCGGGAGCCGGAAAACGTCTCGACGGAAAACGTCACGCAGAAAAACGTCACGCCGGAGGGCGTTACGCCCGGGGACGGCTTGCCGGAGGAAGCGCCGGAAAGCGTCACGCCGGGGCCCGTGACGAGTGGGGAGCCGGACTCCGCCGCCCCCGACGACGCGGACTTCGCCGCCCTGATGGAGACGTACCGCCGCGAACTGCAGGTCCACTGCTACCGGATGACCGGCTCGTACGACGAGTCGGAGGACCTCGTACAGGAGACGTTCCTCAAGGCGTGGCGCCGCCGCGAGACCTACGAGGGCCGGGCCGCCGTGCGCGCCTGGCTCTACCGCATCGCCACCAACACCTGCCTGGACCACCTCCGCCGCCACTCCCGCACCCCCGCCCGCTACGAGCGGCTGCCCGGGATGGCCCACGGCGACGCCGAGCCGCCGGCCCGCATCACCTGGCTCCAGCCCTACCCCGACGAACTGCTGGCCGACGTGCCCGCGGCCGACGCGGGCCCGGAGGCCCAGGCCGTCGCACGCGAGACCGTCGACCTGGTCTTCCTCGCCGCGCTTCAGCACCTGCCGCCCCGCCAGCGGGCGGCGCTCGTGCTCCGCGACGTCGTCGGCCTGCCCGCCGCGGAGACCGCCCGCCTGCTGGACCTGAGCACCGCCGCCGTCAACAGCGCCCTGCAGCGCGCCCGGCCCGCGCTGCGCGCGCACCTGCCCGCAGGCGAGCGCGCGGAGTGGGCGCCGCTCACGCCGCCGACGCCCGAGGAACTGGCGGCCGTCGACCGGTACCGGGAGGCGGCCGAGCGGCTCGACATGGCGGCGATGGCGGCGCTGCTGACCGAGGACGCGACGCTGACGATGCCGCCCAACCCGTTCTGGTTCGTCGGGCGGCGGACGATCGTGGACTTCGTCTCCCAGTCGCTCGACCCGGCCCTGCCCGGCTTCTTCGGCGACTGGCGGCACCTGCCGACCCGCGCCAACGGCCGCCCGGCGGTCGCCGGTTACGTGCGCCGGCCGGGGACGACGGTGTACCGGGCGCAGACGCTGGAGGTGCTGCGGGTGGATGGGGGGCGGATCGCCGAGATCACCACGTTCGAGCCGCATCTGCTGCCGGCGTTCGGGCTGCCGATGACGCTTTGAGCAGCGGCGTCTCCCCGCCGATCCGCCCGGATGCTCGTCACCCTCGCAGGACCCGGACCCGGGAGCCGCTCCCCTCGCCCGCACCCCCTCACCCCGTTGGCGCCGGGAGCCCTGCCCTGCGGGGGCATTCGGGCGAACACCGGGGGCCGCGCCGCGGACACCGGGCCGGGAGCGATGACTGCCGCGGCCCGCGTGCGTCTCAATGGCCGACATCACCCGATGACGACAGCCAGGAGAGACCATGCTGCTGCAGGACAAGAACGCGATCGTCTACGGCGCCGGCGGCGCGATCGGCGCCGCGGTCGCCCGCACCTTCGCCCGCGAGGGCGCCCGCGTCCACCTCACCGGCCGGAACGCCGCGAACGTCGAACTGGTGGCGAGGGACATCAACGAGTCCGGCGGCACCGCCCACGCGGCCGTCGTGGACGCGCTGGACGAGCGGGCGGTGGAGGAGCACGCGGCCCGGGTGGCGGAGGAGGCGGGCTCCCTCGACGTGACCATCAACCTGATCACCCGCAACGACGTCCAGGGCACCCCGCTGGTCGACCTGTCCGTCGCGGACTACGTCTCCTGCGTCACCCGCGGCCTCACGACCAACTTCATCACCGCCCGCGCCGCGGGCAAGCGGATGGCGGCGCAGGGCTCCGGCGTCATCCTGGCGCTCAACAGCGGCTCGTCCCACACCAGTCCGATGATGGGCGGCACGTGCCCCGCGGACGCGGCGATCGACACCCTCATCCGCTCCCTCGCCCAGGAACTGGGCCCCAGCGGCGTCCGCACCGCGGGCCTGTGGGCGGCCGGTGTCCCGGAGACCCTCACGCCGCAGAAGCTCGGCGCGGTCAACCCGGCGATGGCCACCCCGGAAGCCCTCCGCGGCGTCCTCGACACCCTCGACAGCCTCCGCATGCTCCCGGCCTCCCCCCGCCTCCAGGAGATCGCCGACCTGGCCGCCTTCCTCGCCTCCGACCACGCGGCCGCGGTCACCGGCACCTGGGTCAACGCCACGGCGATGTTCCCGAGCTGACACCGGGTCGGGGGCGGGGCGGACGGTTGCCGACGGGCCGCAGTCGGGCCGGCCCCGTCCCTGGGCTCAGACGCCGGACGATGCCGTGGAACACTGGGCCGGATGTGCACACTTCCGTAAGGTGGTGTGCATGACGGAGACGACGTATTCGATCGTGGAAGCCCGTGCCCGGCTGGGTGCCATTGCCCGCGAGGTCAGCGCCACCCGTGAGCCGGTCGCCATCACCGACCACGGGCAGACCGTCGCCATACTGGTGAGCCCTGCCGACGCCCTGGAGCTGGAGGAGTTGCGTGCGCTGGCCGCCTACCGAACTCGCCAGGGTCGCGGCGAGGACGCCGGAGTCTCGCACGACGATGCGTATCGGCGCGTGTTCGGCGGCACCGAGGCGTGAGGTACGAGGTCATCTGGGAGCCGGAGGCTCTCGCGAAGGCAGAGCGGTTCGCCAAGGACGACCCCGCCGGCGTACGGCAGGTGTTCACCGCCGTCGACCGCCTCGCCGACGATCCGCGTCCCCGCGGGGCGTTCGGCAGCGCCGGCCTGCTGCGCATCCATGTCAGCAGCTATCGGGTGATGTACGAGATCAACGACCGGCAGGTCCGAGTCAGCGTCGTCCATCTCGGACGCGTGCGCTGAGCGGCGGCTTCGCCCCGAAGGGGTGGCCTCTGCGGAGGCCACCCCTTCGGGGGTGCGATCGCGATCCGCGTGCATCCGGGCGGGCAGGTCCGCCCGCGCCGATGAGCGAGAACCGGTGTCCGTCGCCGCCTGGCTCGGGCCCCGCTCCCGCCCGGGTCAGGAGGTGGCGGCTGCCGCGTCGGCCTGTTGGGCCCTGAGGGCGCGTTCCACGCCGGCGCGGGATTCCGTCACCATGCGGCGCAGGGCCGGGGACGGCTGGGTCTCCGTGAGCCAGGCGTCGGTGGCGTCCAGGGTGGCCTGGGAGACCTGGAGGGCCGGGTAGAGGCCGACGACGATCTGCTGGGCGATCTCGTGGCTGCGGGAGTCGAAGACGTCCTTGACCGCGTCGAAGTACTTCGTCGTGAACGGGGCCAGCAGGTCGCGCTGGTCGGTCTGGACGAAGCCGGCGATCACCGCCTCCTGCACCGCGTTGGCCAGGTTGCCCTCCTCCACGACCTCCGTCCACGCCCGCGACTTGGCCGCCGCGGTCGGCTGGGCCGCCCGCGCGGCAGCCGCGTGGCGTTCGCCGGCCGCTGTCTTGTCGCGCTCCAGCTCCGCCGCGATGGCGTCCTCGCCGGCCCGGCCGGTGGCGGCCAGGCGGTGCAGCAGGGCCCAGCGCAGCTCGGTGTCGACGTCGAGCCCCTCGATCGTGCGGGAGCCGTCGAGGAGGCCCGCGAGCAGGTCGAGCTGGCCGTCGGTGCGGGCGGTGGCCGCGAGGGCGCGGGCCCAGGCGAGCTGGTGGTCGCCGCCCGGCTCGGCGGCGTGGAGCCGGGTCTCGGCCTCGGCGGACCAGCGGTCCAGGCCGGTCCCGCGCCAGTCCGGGGCCGCGTAGAGGTCGAGGGCCAGCTTCACCTGGCGGTGCAGGGACTGCACCACGCCGATGTCGCTCTCCTTGCGGATGCCGGAGAGGACGAGGTCCAGGTAGTCGCGGGTGGCCAGCTCGCCGTCGCGGGTCATGTCCCAGGCCGACGCCCAGCACAGCGCGCGCGGCAGCGTGGTCTCGAAGTCGCCGAGGTGCCGGGTGACCGCGTCCAGGGAGACGGGGTCGAGCCGGACCTTGGCGTAGGTGAGGTCGTCGTCGTTGAGCAGGACGACCGCGGGGCGGGGGCGGCCCGCCAGTTGCGGCACGTCGGTCAGCTCTCCGTCGACGTCCAGCTCCAGCCGCTCGGTACGGACCAGCCGGCCGTCCTTCAGCTCGTACAGCCCGACGGCGATGCGGTGCGGGCGCAGCACCGGCTCGCCCTTGGCGCCCGCCGGCAGTGCCGGGGCCTCCTGGCGGATGGCGAACGACCTGACCACGCCGTCGGCGCCGGTCTCCAGCTCGGGCCGCAGCACGTTGATCCCGGCGGTCTCCAGCCACGCCTTGGACCAGGCCGCCAGGTCGCGCCCGCTGGTCTCCTCCAGGGCGCCGAGCAGGTCGCTCAGCCGGGTGTTGCCGAAGGCGTGGCGCTTGAAGTACGCCTGCACGCCGCGGAAGAACTCGTCCTCGCCGACGTACGCCACGAGCTGCTTGAGCACCGAGGCGCCCTTGGCGTACGTGATGCCGTCGAAGTTGACCAGCACGTCGTCGAGATCGGTGATCTCGGCCATGATCGGGTGGGTGGACGGCAGTTGGTCCTGGCGGTACGCCCACGTCTTCATCTGGTTCGCGAACGACGTCCACGCCTGCGGCCAGCGCGAGCCGGGCGCCTGGGCGAGGCAGGCGGTGGCGGAGTAGGTGGCGAACGACTCGTTCAGCCAGAGGTCGTTCCACCACTCCATGGTCACCAGGTCGCCGAACCACATGTGGGCCAGCTCGTGCAGGATCGTGTCGGCCCGCGCCTCGTACGCCGCGTCGGTGACCTTGGAGCGGAACACGTACTGGTCGCGGAACGTGACCGCGCCCGCGTTCTCCATCGCGCCGGCGTTGAACTCCGGGACGAAGAGCTGGTCGTACTTCTCGAACGGGTACGGGTAGTCGAACCGCTTCTGGAACCAGTCGAAGCCCTGCCGGGTGACCTCGAAGACGGCCTCCGCGTCCAGGAACTCCGCGAGCGAGGGCCGGCAGTACACGCCCAGCGGCACCGTCCGCCCGTCGCCCTCCCAGGTGCCGTGCACCGACGTGTAGGGACCGGCGATCAGCGCGGTGATGTACGTCGACATCCGCGGCGTGGGCGTGAAGCGCCACACCCCGGCCGCCGGCTCCGGCGACGGCGAGTTGGAGATGACCTGCCAGCCCTCCGGAGCGGTCACCGTGAAGGCGAACGTCGCCTTCAGGTCCGGCTGCTCGAAGTTGGCGAACACCCGGCGTGCGTCCGGGACCTCGAACTGCGTGTACAGATACGTCTCGCCGTCCACCGGGTCGACGAAGCGGTGCAGACCTTCACCCGTATTGGTGTACGCGCAGTCCGCGACGACCCGCAGCTCGTTCTCCCCGGCGCGCAGCCCCGGCAGGGCGATCCGGGAGTCGGAGAAGACCTCGGCGGCGTCGAGCGCGGTGCCGTTCAGCACCACCTCGTGCACCTCGGGCGCGATGAGGTCCGCGAAGGTCTCCGCGCCCTCCTCGGCGGCCGAGAACCGCACCGTCGTCACCGACCGGAAGGTGCCGCCCTCCCTGGCGCCGGAGATGTCGAGATCGATCTCGTACGCATCCACCTTCAGCAGGCGCGCGCGCTCCTGCGCCTCTTCCCGGGTCAGATTCGTGCCAGGCACCTGGGCTACTCCTTACCCCTACGTTTGACCGCAATCCTCGCATGCCGTCCCCCCGCGCGAAGCGGCCTGTGGATGACGGCGGCACCCCCGCCCGTACGGCCTTGCCTGCCTGTGGAAAACCCGGCCGGACGAAGCCGCCCCGGGCTCGGACGGAGCCGCCGCCCCGGCCCCGGGCGGGAGGCCCGCCCCGGACTCAGGACCGCGTTTCCGCCGCCACCAGCTCCGCGATCTGCACCGCGTTCAGCGCCGCGCCCTTGCGCAGGTTGTCGCCGGAGAGGAACAGCGCCAGCCCGTTCTCCGCGGTCTCGTCCCGGCGGATGCGCCCCACGTACGACACGTCCCGCCCGGCCGCGCCCAGCGGCGTCGGCACGTCCGCGAGCGCGACGCCCTCCGCGCCGGCCAGCAGCTCGGCGGCCCGCGCGGGGCTCAGCGGCTCCGCGAAGCGGGCGTTGACCTGGAGCGAGTGCCCGGTGAAGACGGGGACGCGGACGCAGGTGCCGGAGACCTTCAGCCCGGGGATCTCCAGGATCTTGCGCGACTCGTGCCGCAGCTTCTGCTCCTCGTCCGTCTCGTCGAGCCCGTCGTCGACGAGGGAGCCGGCCATCGGCAGCACGTTGTACGCGATCGGGGCCACGTACTTCGCCGGCTCGGGGAACGCGACCGCCGCGCCGTCCAGCGTCAGCTTCGGCGCGTCCTCGCCGGCCGCGCGTACCTGCTCGTACAGCTCGTCCACGCCGGCCAGGCCGGAGCCGGAGACCGCCTGGTAGGTGGCGACGACCATGGAGACCAGGCCCGCCTCGCGGTGCAGCGGCTTGAGCACCGGCATCGCGGCCATCGTGGTGCAGTTCGGGTTGGCGATGATGCCCTTGGGGCGGTCGGCCACCGCGTGCGGGTTGACCTCGGAGACCACCAGGGGGACCGCGGGGTCGCGGCGCCACGCGGAGGAGTTGTCGATCACGACGGGGCCCTGCGCGGCGACCTTCTCGGCGATGGCCTTGGAGGTGGCGCCGCCGGCGGAGAACAGCACGATGTCGAGCCCGGAGTAGTCGGCGGTGCCGGCGTCCTCCACCGTGACCGCACCGCCCGGAGCGTCCCGCCACGGCAGCGTGCGCCCCGCGGACCGGGCCGACGCGAACAGGCGAAGCTGGTCCACCGGGAAGGCCCGCTCGGCGAGGATGTCGCGCATCACTCCGCCGACCTGGCCGGTGGCTCCGACGATTCCGATCTTCATGGCTCTCCGTTCACGGGTGCGGGTCCGCCCACCATGATGCCGGGCGCCGGGCGGCTGGCTCCAGTCGTTTCCCCTGCCCAGCCGCCCGCCACAGGTGCGCTCGCGGGTCCGGACTGAGACACACGCCACAGGGGCGGGACACCGGCAGGCCCGGCGTCCCGCCCCCGCGGGTGGTTGTTCAGGGCGTACGCGCGGCGCACACGGCGCTCACGGCGTACGCCGGGCGTGCTACGGCACCACCGTCCCGATCCGCACGCTGCCCGCGCCCGCCACCGTGCCGCGGGCGTTCTGCAACTGCACCTCGCCGAAGAACTCGCGCCCCTCGGGCCCGGGCGCCGCCACCGTGACCTCGGCACCGACCTCGGCGCTCGCGCCGCTGTCCAGCTCCACCGGCTCGTCGGCGACGCTCACCTCGCCCAGCGCCGGGGAGAAGTACACGTCGCGGTAGTCGTACTCCGTCGTGCCCGCCGGCACGTCGTAGGCGTAGACCTCCACCGTGTACGTCCCGGGCTCCGGGTCGGTGAGGGTGACGCCCTCCTCCGAGTCGGCGTCCGCGGACTGCGCGACCGGCTCGCCGTCGCGGTAGACCGTCAGGTCCAGGTCCGCGTTGGTGTCCGAGGTGGCGCCGATCACCGCGTCGAACCGGGTGACGCCCTCGCCGACCTCGATCGTCGTGGTGTTCGTGTCGCCGTTCGCGATCTCCGGCCGGGTCGAGAGGCCGGAGCCGAGCGGCCCGCCGGCGAGCTTGCCGGCCACCGGGGCGAACCCGTTGGTCACCGTCCACTCCACCGGGCTCGGGGTGCCGACCTTCGCCTCGTCGATCGTCTGCACCTCGGGGTCGAAGGCCGCGCCGAGCACGGCCGCCTCGACCGTGAAGGGGTTGTCCAGCTCCGGCGAGGTACGCCGCGACTCGACCTCGATCTCCCACACGCCCGGCATCGGGTTGTCGTAGGAGCGCAGGTCGGGGCGGCAGGTGTTGGCCGGGTTGTCGTAGTTGTTGTAGCAGAACGGCGTCGACGTCTCGTCGGCCGGAATGCCCCAGGGGTCGATCGCGATCCAGCGGGTCTGGCTCTTGCCCCTGAGCCCGCTCATCGCCACCTCCAGGGTCTTCGCGCCCTCGGGGACCTTCACGAAGTACGAGCGGGTGGAGTTGCGCTGCACCTCGTTCGACACCTGGTACCCGTACGCGGGCGCCGCCAGCTCCTGCGAGGTGACCACGGTGGTCAGCACCCGGTGGTCGATGCCCTCGGTGCGCTTGCCGTCGACGAGCAGGGCGGCGCTGTGCAGCCCCGCGGAGCGCGGCTTGGCCTGCACCTTGACGGTCACGGGCTGGCCGCGGCGCAGCGTGACGTCGTCGTCGCCGAGCAGCTTGAACGTGCCGTCGTTGCCCTGCCACTCCAGCTCGTGCGGCGTGCCGCCGGCCGGGCCCGAGGTCCGGGTGAGGGTGATCTCGTACGTCTCGGACCCGCCGCGCGCCGGGCCGCTCTCGCGGTCGTAGACGCCGGTGCCCACGCCGGGGGTGGTGAGGAAGCCGGCGAGCACGGTGTCGACGGGCGCCTCGACCTGGTACTCGTACGCCGTCGCGCCGTCCTCCAGGGAGTCCCAGGCGTCGACGATGTCGACCCGGCCGGCGCCCTCGGCGTACGTCTGCACGCCGGGGATGTGGTCGGCGGTGGAGGTCAGCGCGGTGCGCAGGGCGTTCGGCGTGACGTCGATGCCCTCCCGCCCGGCGGCCGACAGCAGCAGCGCGGCGGCGCCGGCGGTCTGCGGCGAGGACATCGAGGTGCCCTGGAGCATGCCGTAGCCGGGCGGCAGTTCGTACCCGGCCTCGGCGACGGGCGAGCCGGCCTGCCAGGTCGGGATGGTGTTGACCGACGCGCCGGGGGCGGTGATCGTCGGGGTGGCGCCGCCGTCTTCGCGCGGGCCGCGGGAGGAGAACGGCATCATCGCGTACTTCGTCTCGACCTGGCTGCCGTAGTTGGCCGCCCAGGTCTCGCGGGAGACGGCCGCGCCGACGCTGATGACCTTGTCGGCCAGGCCCGGGTCGCCGATGGTGTTGGCGCCGGGGCCGTCGTTGCCCGCGGAGATGACGAGCTGCACGCCGTAGGTGTCGATGAGCCGGTTGTAGAGCGCGGCGCGGGCGTTGCTGCCGTCGTTGAGTGGCGGCAGGCCGCCGATCGACATGTTGACGACGTCGACGCCGCGGTTGGCGACCAGGTCGATCATGCCCTCGGTGAGCGCGACCGCGGTGCAGCCGCCGCTCCAGGTGCAGGCCCGGGAGGAGACGAGCTTGGCGCCGGGCGCGGCGCCGTTCATCTTGCCGCCGAAGAGGCCGTTGGCCGCGGTGATGCCGGCGACGTGGGTGCCGTGCGCGCCCTCGACGACGCCGATGTTGACGAAGTCTTCCTTCTTGCCGATCCAGTCCCCGCCGTACGGGTCCATCGGGACGTCCTTGCGGATCTCCACGACGAAGGGGATCGCCTCGGCGATCGCCGTGCCCGGGTCGTCGGCGCCGAAGTAGCGGAACTCGTGGTCCTCGCCGTACGGGGCCATCGGCTTGTCGTTCGTGAAGTCGCCGTCGTCGCCGAGGTCGACGCGCACGGTCCCGGCCGCCGCGTCGTACAGCAGCGCCCAGGAGTCGGTGGTGTCGCCGTCGCGGTTCAGGTCGCCCTGCATCTCGCCGCCGAGCGTGGCGTTCTCGCTGAAGAGGCTGACGGAGTAGTCGCCGCGCGGGGCGGTGTACTCGCGGTCGTTGAACGTGAAGGAGGGGCCCGAGACGTCGTTGACCATCGGGCGCCAGGTGCGGTCGCCGTCGACGATCGGGTCGGTGGCCGTCACCCAGTCGGTGATCTTGCGCTCGCCGGTGGTGGTCTTGCGCAGTGCGGGGTGGGCGAGGTCGACGCCGGAGTCGAGGATGCCGATGGTGACGCCGCGGCCGTCGGCCTTCGGGTGCTTCTTGACGAAGTCGACGGCGCCGGTCTCGTGGGCCGGCTGGTACGGGTTCTTGGCCGGGGTCGAGCGGTCGGGGGCCGGGTAGGCGCCCTGCGCGCCGCTGCCGGTGCCGCCCTTGTCGCCCTTGGCCCGGTCGGCGACGGGCCGCGGGTCGGGCAGCTCGATCTCCTCGTTCAGATCGATGCCCTGGACCGCGGAGAGCTTCGCGGCCCTGGCGATGGCGGCGTCGGCGCGGCCGGTGGGCACGGTGGCGCGGACGTAGCCGAGTTTGTCGTGCGTACGGCCGACGGAGGCGCCGCGTACGGCGCGGAAGGTGTCGGCGACCTCGGCGGCCTGCCCGGGCTCGACGGCGACCAGCAGCGTGACGTTCTTGTCGCCCCCCGCCTTCGCCTCGGCGAGCAGCTCGGCGTCCTTCGCGCCGAGTTTGTCCGCCGCGGCCTTGGGCCGGTCGGGCTCGGGTGCGCCCTCCGCGGCCTGGGTGGCCGCCGAGCCGGTCGCGGTGAGCGCGGCGGCCAGCCCGGCCGCGAGGGCTATTCGGGCGGCGGCGCGTGGCCGTCCGCCCCCCGGTATGCGTCCGGGTGTGCGTCTGGGAGAGATCGTCATCTCTTGTTCAACCCCCACCTGTGTGGAAACCGGCATCCGGTGCCGACTGTCCGCATATCTATCAGCAAGGAACGCGTGCGCGGGGGGAGTTGAGAGTGGCGGATTGCGGCGTTGGCGCATAGCCGCCAGGAGGGCGCGCGCGGCGCTTTCCCGCCGCGATGAACCCACGGTGACCGTGGCCACTCGAACGGGCGAGGATCGCGTGTCCATTGCGCGGTGTTTTCAGCCGGTGAAGGTATTTGTGGGCTTCCCGGCCGCCGTCGTTCCGGTTGCGTTAAGTAGCAGGTCACCCGGCGTGCCAAGGCTCCGAGTGTACGGGTGACCCACCCGCGCCCAAGCCTCCCGCTCATCCCCCCAGGAGCGCTGATGCACCGCGAAAGCACGTCCACCAGGCCCCCGGGCCCCCGCCGGCGCGCCGTCCTCCTGGGCGCCGCCGGGGCCGCGGGTGCGGCCGCCGGGCTCGGGCTGGCCCTCGGCCCCGGCCAGCCGCAGGCGACCGCCCGGTCCGCCGGGCCGCCGGCGCTGGCCTCGCGGGGCGGCGCCCAGGCGCTGGCGCCCGGCGCGCCCCCCGCGCCGTCGTCGGCGGGCACCACGATCCGCACGACGGCGGCGGCGGTCGGGTCCGGCGGCTACCGGCAGCTCACCGAGGGCGCGGGCTGGCCCCGGGTCGTACGCGCCGAACTCGGCGCCGCGGGCGCGCGGCGCGCGGACAAGCGGACTGCGCTCGCCGCCTTCGTCCAGCTCACCGACCTGCACATCGTGGACGTGCAGACGCCGCTGCGCTCGGAGTACTTCCGCGAGCGCGAGGGCGACGGCTGGCGCCCGCAGGAGGCGCTGAGCGTGCCGGGCGCGATCGCGCTCATCGAGCGCGTCAACTCGCTGACCTCCGGGCCCGCCACCGGGCTCGCGCTCGGCTGCGCGGTCACCACGGGCGACAACACGGACAACAACAACGGCCTGGAGCTGGAGTGGTACCTCACCGCGATGAGCGGCGGCCGGATCGTGCCCAACAGCGGTGACCCCAGGTCGTACGAGGGCGTCCAGAACAGCGGCGTCGACCGCTACTGGCACCCGGAGAGCCGGCTGCGCGACGCCGACAAGGCGCTCGGCTTCCCGCGCGTCGACGGCTTCCTGGAAGCGGCGATCCGGGAGGTCGCAAGCCCCGGGCTGCACCTGCCGTGGTATTCCACCGTCGGCAACCACGACCTGCTGCCCGGCGGCTGCTACGCGGCCCGCCAGCCGTACTTCGCCGAGTACGCGGCCGGCGACCGGAAGCTGATGACGCTGCCGGAGTCGATCGCCGGGCCGCTCTTCGACGCCCTGCGCGCGGGCACCGACCCGCGGGGCGAGGCGTTCGCCGAGATGCTGCGCACGCAGCGGCACCTGATGCGCACGGTCACGGCGGACGAGCGGCGGGTGCCGTTCACGTCGCAGGAGTACGTGGCCGCGCACCTCCAGGAGCGCTTCACGGGGGCCGGGCCCGTGGGCCACGGCTACACGGAGGCCCACGGCGCCTCCGGCGAGCTGTACTACGACTTCGCCCTCGGCGACACCGGACCGGGCGTCGTCGGCATCAGCCTGGACACCACCGACCAGGGCGGCGACTACCGCGGCTCGCTGGGCACGGCGCAGTTGCGCTGGCTGGAGCAGAAGCTGGCGGAGCACGCGAACTCGTACGTCGTCGTCTTCAGCCACCACACCAGCAAGTCGATGAACAACACGACGCCCGACCCCTTCCGGCCGGACGACAAGCGGCACACGGGGGCGGAGCTGCTGGAGGTGCTGCTGGCCCACCGCAACGTGGTCGCGTGGGTGAACGGGCACAGCCACCGCAACGAGATCACCCCGCACGGCGACGCCAAGGGCGGGCTGTGGGAGGTCACCACCGCCTCGCACGTGGACTTCCCGCAACTGGCCCGGGTGGTGGAGCTGGCGGACAACGGCGACGGGACGCTGTCGCTGTTCACGACGCTGATCGAGTCGGCGGCCCCGTACCGCGCGGACGGGGGCGAACTCGGCCAGGCGGGCCTGGCGTCCCTCTACCGCGAGCTGGCCCTGAACGCCCCCCACTCCCCGCGCCGCCGCGCCCTGTCGGGCCTGGAGACGGACCGCAACACCGAACTGCTCCGCACCCGCTGACCCCCGCACCCCCCGGCCGCCGGCGCCTGGCACGCCGTGCGGCCGGGGGCGAAGGGTCAGGGGCGGGTGGCTTTGCCGTCGAGCCAGAGGGTGTCCGACTCGTCGCGGTGCGAGCCCGTGGAGCCGACGTGCTTGGCGTCGATCTGCGGGCCCTTCTTGATCACGTGTACCAGCGCCATCCCGTGGCCGCGTCCGAGGTCGTAGTCCTCCTTCAGCCACGCCAGTATCGGGCCCGCCTTGGTCGCCGGATCGTCGAACCCGCGCTCCCGCGCCAGCTCGATGAACTGACGCGGTGTGAGGCCCGTCTTGTCCTCGATATTGTCCAAATACGCCTGAAAAGACATTGGGGCTACTCCCGTTTCATATGTTGTCCGTATCGTCGACGGTATCAACAACGACGCCCCGATATCCCTTCCCACCAGCGACGACGCCGGTGCGACGGCGGTACGGCGCGCGTCCGGCGCCCGTGCGGCGCGGTCAGCGCGGCAGGACCACCACGTGGGTGGCGTGGTCACGTTCCGCCGAGGCGATCATCGCGGCCCGTACCACCTCCGCCTGCTGCTCCGGCGCCTCGCGCAGCCCCCGCGGGGTGACGTGGACGACCGTGATGCCCAGCCGTTCCAGGGTCTCCCGCTTCCGCGCGTACTGGGACCACAGGGCGTCCTCGTCGTGGGAGGTGCGGCGCGGGGCGCGGGCGTCGATCTCGACGGCGACCGCGTGGTCCGGCCAGTAGGCGTCGACGCCGCCGAGGTGGGGGCCGCCGGGCAGGCGGAGGTCGACGTTCCAGAGGGGGTCGGGCAGGGCGTGGGCGTCGACCATGGCGTACAGGCGGCCCTCGGCCAGCGCGCGGCCCTCCGCGATCAGGGTGTCGACCGCGTCGACCACGTGCGCGCGGTTCAGCAGCCGGGCCCGGCTCAGCTCGCGTACCACCGCCGCCGCCTCGCAGTGCCCGCCGCGGACCGCCTCCGTCAGCAGCAGGTGTACGTCGGCGGCGTCGGAGAGGACCGCGACCGTGTCGGCGAGGGCGCGCGGGACCGGGGCCACGGGCAGGCCCGTGATGCGGTCGGGGCGGGGGAGGGTGTGGGCGCGGACGAGGCGGACGGGGCCGGTGGAGCGCAGCCGGCGGGTGCGGGGGAGGAGGACGTCGATCCGGTCGAGTACCGGCAGCGGCGGGGCGGCGGCGAAGCCGTGCAGCGCGAGCGCCGCGAGCCCGGTGATCATCGCGTCGCCGTACGGCGCCGGGTCGGCGTCCCGTGCCGGGGCGGAGGGCGCCGGCGCGGAGGCGGCCGGGGCGGAGGCGGCCGGTGCGGAGGCGGCCGGGCCGCGGGTCTGGCCGGGTACGGTGGCGCGGCCCGGCGCCCGGCCGGCGTAGAGCAGGGCCGCGTGCAGCCGCTCGGCCGGCGTCGGTGGCCCGGCGTGGAGCAGGTAGACGCCGGGCAGGAGTTGCTGCCACGGGCCGCCGGGGCGGCAGCGCTGGGCGGCCTCGGCGGCGGCGACGCCGTGCTCGCGCAGTTGCCCGGCGGTCATGACCTGGTCGCGGGCACCGGCGGCGGCGCGGAGCGGGCGCGGGCTGAGCGGTGCGGGGGAGGGCGAGTTCGCATTCATGGCCGCTGGATTCCCGGTGGCCCACCCTCCTCTAACCGCTGTTACAGGGCCGTCGAAGAATACGGACAAGCCGGGGCTAAAGGGCACATGTTCGACTGTCGAGCAGAGGTGCCGTCAGCCCGTACGTTCCGCGCCACGACGGCTCACTCCTGCGCG
Organism: Streptomyces sp. NPDC004134; assembly: GCF_042874195.1. Classification (NCBI taxonomy): domain Bacteria; kingdom Bacillati; phylum Actinomycetota; class Actinomycetes; order Kitasatosporales; family Streptomycetaceae; genus Streptomyces; species Streptomyces sp. NPDC004134. The sequence continues at coordinate 69,330 of NZ_JBIAMS010000022.1, forward strand.
TCGCGCTCCTGCGCGCGCAGCGCGCGCGCCAGGTCGTCGCGCGCCTCCCACACCAGCCGCCGCAGCGCCGGCGGCGCCGATCCTTCGGTCTCCCGCAGCCAGGTGTCGGTCGCGTCCAGCGTCCCGCGGTGTGCCTGGAGCGCCGGGTAGAGGCCCCGTACGACCGCCATGGCGCTCTCGATCGTCCGCTCCCGCCAGATCCGCTCGATCGACGCGAAGTACCGCGGCGCGTACGGCGCGAGGAGGTCCCGCTGTCCCGGCCGGGTGAAGCCGGAGATGGTCGCCTCGACGATCGCGTTGGACAGCTCGTCGGAGTCCACGACGGCCTCCCACGCCGCCTCCTTGACCCGCGCGTCGGGCCGGGCGGCCAGGCAGCGCACCTGGTGGCGCTTGCCGGACGCGGTGTCGTCGCGGGCCAGTTCGGCGTCGACGGCCGCCGCGTCGGCGGCGCCGTGGGAGACGAGCGGCAGCAGCACCTCCCAGCGCAGCTCCTGGTCGACGTCCAGCCCGTCGATCTTCGCCTGGCCGTCGAGGAGGCCGCCGAGCAGTTGCAGGTCCTGCTCCGTACCGGCGACGGAGGCGAAGAAGCGGGCCCACGCCAACTGGTGGTCGCTGCCGGGCGGCGCGAGCCGCAGCTCGCCCAGCGCGCCCTCGGCGAGCGCCTCCTGGGCCGCGGCGCGGTGCTCCGGCGCGGCGTAGTGGTCGACGGTGTAGTGGGCCTGCTGGTGCAGGCCCTGGAGCACGCCGATGTCGGTCTCGCGGCCGGCGAAGCGCAGCACCAGGTCGAGGTAGTCGCGGGCGGGCATGAGGCCGTCGCGGGTGAGGTCCCAGGCGGCGGCCCACAGCAGGGCGCGGGCGAGGGGGTCGGAGACGTCGCTCAGGCGCTCGCGCACGGTGTCGAGCGAGTCCTCGTCGAAGCGGGCCTTGCAGAAGGTCAGGTCGTCGTCGTTGACGAGGATCAGCTCCGGGCGCGGCTGCCCGGCCAGCTCCGCGAGGACCGCGTGCCCGTCGGTGACGTCGACCTCGGCGCGCGCGTAGCGCACCAGCTCGCCGGAGGCGTCCGGCTGCCCGTAGAGGCCGACGGCCACCCGGTGCGGGCGCGGCGCCGGGGCGGCGGCGCCCGGGCCGGTCCCGGGGCCCTCGCGCAGGATCGCCAGCTCGGTGATCCGCTCGTTCGCGTCGTACGTCACCTGCGGGGTGAGGGTGTCGACGCCGGCGGTCTGCAGCCACGGCCCGGCCCACGCCGACATGTCCCGGCCCGACGTCTCCTCCAGCGCGGCCAGCAGGTCGGCCAGGCGGGTGTTGCGGTAGGCGTGCCGCTTGAAGTAGCGGCGGGCGCCCTCCATGAAGGCGTCCCGGCCGACGTACGCGACGAGCTGCTTGAGCACCGCGGCGCCCTTGGCGTACGTGATGCCGTCGAAGTTGAGCTTGGCCGCTTCCAGGTCGTGGATGTCGGCCGTGATCGGGTGCGTCGTCGGCAGTTGGTCGGCCCGGTACGCCCACGCCTTGCGGCGGTTGGCGAAGGTGATCCAGCTCCCGGTGAACCGGGTGGCCTCGGCCAGGGCGAGCGCGCCCATGTAGTCGGCGAACGACTCCTTGAGCCAGAGGTCGTCCCACCACTCCATGGTCACCAGGTCGCCGAACCACATGTGCGCCATCTCGTGCAGCACGACGTTCGCCCGGCGCTCGTACGCCGCGTCGGTGACCTTGCCGCGGAAGACGAACTCCTCGCGGAAGGTGACGAGACCGGGGTTCTCCATCGCGCCGATGTTGTACTCGGGCACGAACGCCTGGTCGTACTTGCCCCAGGGGTAGGGGTAGTCGAAGTGGTCGTGGAAGAAGTCCAGGCCCTGCTTGGTGACGGTGAAGACGTCGTCGGCGTCGAAGTGGCGGGCGAGGGACCTGCGGCAGAGCGCGCCGAGCGGCACGACGAGCTCCCGGCCGTCGTCGAACGTGCGCGTGTAGCGGTCCTCCAGGTGGGCGTACGGGCCGGCCAGGACGGCCGTGATGTACGTGGAGATCGGCTTGGTCGGCTCGAACCGCCAGGTCGCCGACTCGTCCTGGTGCCGCTCCGCGGCGCCGGCCAGGGCCGCGCCGGAGAGCACCGTCCAGTGCCCCGGCGCCGTCACGGTGAAGGTGAACGGGGCCTTGAGGTCGGGTTGTTCGAAGGTGGCGAAGACCCGGCGGGCGTCGGCCGGCTCGTACTGCGTGTAGAGGTAGACCTCGCCGTCCTCCGGGTCGACGAAGCGGTGCATGCCCTCGCCGGTGCGGCTGAACGCGCAGCGCGCGTCGACCACGACCTCGTTCTCCGCCGCCAGGTCCTCCAGCGTGATCCGCGCGCCGTCGAAGACCGCCCCCGGGTCGAGGTCCCGGCCGTTGAGGGTCACCGCGGTCACGTCCGGCGCGATGAGGTCGAGGAAGGTCGCCGCGCCCGGCTGGGCGCAGCGGAACCGCACGGTGGTCACCGACCGGAAGGGCCCGGGCGAGGGGGCCACCGCCGTGCGCAGGTCGAGCTCGACCTCGTACGCCTCGACCTCCAGCAGCCGCGCGCGCTCCCGGGCCTCCTCGCGGGTCAGGTTCTCACCGGGCACGGGGTGACTCCTTCGTCTCGCAGGTCCGATGGCGAAATCATGTCATGCGGGTACCCCGCCGGCGGTGCTGACGTACCAGGCCCACGAGGGAGAGCGCCGCGGTCAGACCGGCCGTGGTCAGCAGTTGGGTGCGCGAGTCCGGCTCGCGCAGCATCAGCACCAGGATCCCGCCCATGGCGGCGAGCGCCGCCCAGGTCAGGTACGGGTACGCCCACATCCGTACCGTCAGCAGCTCCGGCGCCTCGCGCTCCAGCCGGCGGCGGGTGCGCAACTGGGCGGCAGCCGTGAACGCCCAGACCACGAGGATCGCGGCGCCGACCATGTTCAGCAGCCACTGGAAGAGCGTGTCGGGCCAGCGGTAGCTGAGCAGCACGGCGGCGAAGCCGAAGGAGCAGGTGGCGACGACCGCGCGGCGCGGCACCCGGTGGGTCAGCCTGCCGAGGAAGCGCGGGCCCTGACCGCGGGCGACGAGGGAGTACGCCATGCGCGAGGCGCCGTAGATGTTGGCGTTCATCGCGGAGAGCAGCGCCACCAGCACCACGACGTTCATCACCTGGCCCGCGGCCGGGATGCCGAGGTGGTCGAGCGCGGCGGCGTACGGTCCCGACTTGACCGCCGGGTCGTCCCACGGGATCAGCGCGACGACGACCACCATCGAGCCGACGTAGAAGATCGCGATCCGGTACATCGCGGTACGCACCGCGCGGGCGACGCCGCGCCGCGGGTTCTCCGACTCGGCGGCCGCGATGGTCACGTTCTCCAGCCCGCCGTACGCGAAGACGGAGGCGAGCAGGCCGACGAGCAGCCCGTCGGAGCCGTGGGGCAGGAAGCCGTCGCCGCCGCCGGTGAGGTTCGCGGTGCCGGGCGAGTCGGTGCCGGGGAGCAGGCCGAGCACGGCGAGCAGGCCCAGGACGAGGAAGGCGGTGATCGCCACGACCTTCAGCCCGGCGAACCAGAACTCGGCCTCGCCGAAGTTGCCGACCGCCGCCAGGTTCGTGGCGCAGAAGACGGCCATGAACAGCAGGACCCACATCCAGGACTCGGTGCCCGGCAGCCAGCCCGTGACGATCTGCGAGGCGCCGATGGCCTCGGCGGCGATGGCGACGCCCAGCAGGGTCCAGTACATCCAGCCGGAGGTGAGCCCGGCCCACGGGCCCAGCGCCCGTTCGGCGTGCACGGAGAAGGAGCCGGAGGCGGGGTGGGCGGCGGACATCTCGCCGAGCATCCGCATCACGAGCATGACGAGCAGCCCGGAGACGGCGTAGGCGAGGACGATGCCGGGGCCGGCGGCGGCGATGCCGGCGCCGGAGCCGACGAAGAGGCCCGCGCCGATGACGCCGCCGAGGGCGATCATGGTCAGGTGGCGCTGTTTGAGGCCGGTGCCGAGGTCGGACGGTACGGGGCCGGCGGCCGGAGCCGTGCCACCGGCGGGGGCGTCCTCGCCGGCTGCCGTCGGCGCGGGGATGCCGGGAGCGGCGTCTGCGGGGGCCGCGCCGCTCACGGGGCCGGCGGTGCCGTCGGCGTGGGGGGATGTGCTCATGCTGGTGTCCTGGGGGGTAGCGCGTGGGGACGATTCAGTCTGCGGCATCGCGCCGGGCGTGCGCCGCGGCCGGGGAGCCGGCATTGGAGGGGTTCCACAGCGCGAGTGGGGCGTACGGCCGGGCAGTTGGCCCGGCGCGAAACCCGCTCATCGTGTGGCGTATCTCACGTGACCTGCTCGGATGCCGGGATCACGGTCCCCGGGCCGGTAGCCGCGGGGCTGCGGGGGAGTGACAGGTATGTGCGGCGGGGATTGGCACCTTTCCACGGTGATCGGCCCGAGGCCGTCGGCTAGCGTACGCAGCGTCCCCGTACCCCGTGACGGACCCGCGAACCGAGACCGGAGAACCCGATGAGCACTGCCGCCGTCTCCTCCCCGCACCACGCGCGCCCCGGCGCCGTACTCGCCGACGTGCTGCCCGCCTCGACCGCGGCCCGCGCCCGGCTGCGCGACATCGCGCTCGTGGCCGGCGGCGCGGCGCTCACCGGCGCCGCCGCGCAGTTGTCGGTGCCCGTGCCGGGCTCGCCGGTGCCGGTCACCGGGCAGACCTTCGCCGCGCTGCTCGTCGGCGCCTCGCTGGGCACCGGGCGCGCGTTCCTCTCGCTCATGCTCTACGCGGTCGCGGGCATGGCGGGGATGCCGTGGTTCGCGGAGGGCTCCTCGGGGTGGGGCATGCCCTCGTTCGGCTACGTCCTCGGGATGCTCCTCGGCGCCGCAGCCGTCGGCGCGCTGGCCCGCCGCGGCGGCGACCGCGACGTGTGGCGCACGGCCGGCACGATGGCCGTCGGCAGCGTCGTCATCTACGCCGTGGGCGTGCCGTACCTGGCGCTCTCGCTGAACGTCTCCCTCGGCGAGGCGGTCTCCCTGGGCCTCACCCCGTACCTCCTCGGCGACGCCCTGAAGGCCGCCCTCGCGATGGGCGCGCTGCCCGCCGCCTGGCACATCGCCGGACGTGCGCGGCGGGGCTGACCCCGGGGCCCGTAGACTCCGGGCCATGCGCGTGTACCTCGGCAGCGACCATGCCGGCTACGAACTCAAGGAACACCTCCTCGTCTGGCTCCGCGAGCACGGGCACGAGCCCGTCGACTGCGGCCCGCTGATCTACGACGCCGCCGACGACTACCCGCCGTTCTGCCTGCGCGCCGCCGAGCGCACCGCCGCCGACCCCGGCAGCCTCGGGGTGGTCATCGGCGGCTCGGGCAACGGCGAGCAGATCGCCGCCAACAAGGTCGCGGGCGTGCGCTCGGCGCTGGCGTGGAGCGAGGAGACGGCGCGGCTGGCGCGCGAGCACAACGACGCCAACGTCGTCGCCGTCGGCGCCCGGATGCACACCCGCGACGAGGCCACGAGCTTCGTCGAGGTGTTCCTCGCCACCCCGTACACCGGCGAGGAGCGCCATCAGCGGCGCATCGACATGCTCAGCGCGTACGAGCAGAGCGGCAAGCTCCCCGACGTGCCGGCGCACCACCCGCAGCCGTAGCGGCCGCGACGGCCACCACGGGCGGGACGGGCGGGGCAGGACAGGACCGAGAAGGGGGCGTATGCCCGAGGGCCACACCATCCACCGGCTGTCCGTCGAGTACGGCGTGCGCTTCGGCGGCCGGGCGGTCCGCGCGGCGAGCCCGCAGGGCAAGTTCGCCGACGGCGCGGCGCTGATCGACGGCTGCCGGCTCACCGGGACCGACGCCCACGGCAAGCACCTCTTCCTCGGCTTCGGACCCGTCGGGCACCTCCACGTCCACCTCGGGATCTACGGCAAGGTCGGCTTCGGCGACGGCCCCGCGCCCCCGCCCGTGGGCGCCGTCCGGCTGCGGCTGGCCACCGGCGCCGGCTACGCCGACCTGCGCGGACCCTCGGCGTGCGAGCTGGTCACCGAGGAGGAGAAGGACGCCGTGCACGCCCGGCTCGGCGACGACCCGCTGCGCGCGGGCGACGACGGCGAGGCGGCGTGGGCGCGGATCTCGCGCAGCCGCGCGCCGGTCGCCACGCTCCTCATGGACCAGCGGGTGATCTCCGGGGTCGGCAACATCTACCGCACCGAGGTCCTCTTCCGGCACGGCATCGACCCGTACCGCGCGGGCCGCGACCTCGGCCGCGCCGCCTGGGAGGCGGTCTGGGCGGACCTCGCGGTGCTGATGCGCGAAGGCGTGCGAACCGGGCGCATCGACACCGTACGGCCGGAGCATCTGCCCGAGGCGATGGGCCGTCCGCCGCGGGTCGACGAGCACGGCGGCGAGGTCTACGTCTACCGCCGCGCGGCCCGCCCCTGCCACCTCTGCGGCACCGACGTACGCACCGCCACGCTCGCCGCGCGCAACCTTTTCTGGTGCCCCTCTTGCCAGCCCACGTGACCCTCGTCCCAACTGCGTTCGCGCAGGCCCTCCTTCGTTCAAAACTCCGTGAATTCGCATACGATTCCGGCAGTGCCGCCCGAAGAGTGCGGTCGGCACGCCGTGAATCGACGCCCGGCGCGGCGGGTGGATAGGGTCCCGGGGCATGGCCGGAGGTGCGGGTTCCACCTCGCAAGCGGCCCGGTGGCACAAGGCGCTGCACCGGGCCCGGGTCGGCGTGCGCAGGGCCGGGGTCGACTACTTCCGCGGTGAGGGCTCCGACTGGCTGGCCCTCGTCGTCCTGCTGCTGACCATCCCGGCGCTCGCCGCCGGCACGATCCTCTCGGCCGCCTGGATCTCGCCGGCCGCGCTGGTGCTGCCGATCTTCATCGGCGGCCTGGTGCTGCGGCCCGCCAGCCTCCTCGCGCTGTACGCCGCCTCCGCCACCGCGCTCATCGTCGAGGCGATGCTCCTCGGCCCGTACGCGGAGGGCCCCGCCCGGGTCACTCCCGGCACCGTGCTCGTGATCGCCTCGGTGGGTCTCACGGGGCTGACCGTCGCGCAGTTCCGCAGCCGCGTCGGCGTGCCGTGGCGGCGCGGCGGCACGATGCTCTTCGACCTGCGCGAGCGGATCCGGGTGCAGAGCAAGCTGCCCCGGCTGCCGCGCGGCTGGCACGCGGAGATGTCGCTGCGCCCGGCCGGCGGCCAGTCCTTCTCCGGCGACTTCGTGGTCGCCTCCCGCACCCACGGCGGCCACATCCTGGAGGCCGTGCTCACCGACGTCTCCGGCAAGGGCATGGCGGCCGGCTCGCGGGCGCTGCTGCTCTCCGGCGCCTTCGGCGGGCTGCTCGGCTCGCTGCCGCCGCACGACTTCCTGCCCGCCGCCAACGGCTATCTGCTGCGCCAGGAGTGGCAGGAGGGCTTCGCCACCTCCGTGCACCTGGTGCTGGACCTGGAGTCGGGGGACTACGAGCTGTTCTCCGCGGGGCACGTGCCCGGGGTGCAGCTCAGCGCCGGCACGGGCCGCTGGGAGGAGAAGGGCGCGGAGGGCCCGCTGCTCGGCGTGGTGGAGGAGGCGCAGTTCGACCCGCTGAAGGGCACGCTGCGCCGCGGGGACGTGCTGATGCTCTTCTCGGACGGGCTGGTCGAGGCGCCGGACCGGGATCTGACCGAGGGCATGGACCGGCTGATAGGCGAGGCGGACCACTACGCGTCGAGCACGTTCCGGGGTGCGGCCTGGCATCTGATCGAAAAGGTGGCCAAGGACGTCAAGGACGACCGGGCGCTACTGCTGATCTGCCGCGAGTGAGGCGTACGGGCCGGGCGCGGGCCTGCGGGGCCGCGGACCCGAGGGGGTCCGCCGGCCCGTTCCGCGGGACCGCCGGGCGGCCGGCCCGCGGCGGCCGGACGTGCCGGGACCGGGGCGCTCGCGCGTCGCCGTCGCGCGCGTACGCCCCGGTCCCCGCGGTCACTTGGCCCCGGCCGGCTCCGGCTCGGGTTCCAGTACCGCCCCGCCCCCGGGCGGTTTGCCCCCGGGCAGGAAGCGGGCCAGCCAGTGCGACCGCCCCGCCGCCAGCGGTGCGAGCACGGCGAGCACCAGCACGTACCCGGCGATGAACGGCGACAGCCGCCGGTCGAGCCCGGCCGTGGCCGCCATCGTGGCCAGGATCAGCGCGAACTCGCCGCGGGCCAGCAGCGTCAGCGCGATGTTCGAGGCGGGCAGCGCCCCGAACCCGTACAGCTTCGCGGCGGCGAGCCCCGCGGTTACGTTCATCACGATCGTCAGCAGCACCGCGAGGGCCACCGGGGCCGCGACCGAGGGCAGGTCGCCCGGGTCGATCGAGAGCCCGAAGCCGAAGAAGAAGATGGCGCCGAAGGCGTCCCGCAACGGGTGCACGAGCGTACGGATCCGCTCCGCGGACGTCGTACTGCCGAGCATCAGGCCGACCATGAACGCGCCGATGGCGTCCGCCACCCCGAACCACTCCGAGATCCCCGCGACCAGCACCGCCGCGCCGAGGAAGGAGATGACGAGCAACTCGTTGTCGCGGGTGTCGAAGAGCCGGCCGATGACCTTGGTGCCGAAGCGCGCGATCGTGGCCAGGACGAGCAGGAAGGCCATCGCCTTGCCGGCCTGCAGGACGGCCTCGCCGGGGCCCTCCGCGCCGGACAGGACGGGCTGCAGCACGGCCAGGTAGATGGCGAGGAAGATGTCCTCGATCACGATGATGCCGAGGATGGGCTTGGTCTCGCCGTTCCCGATCCGGCCGAGGTCGACGAGGATCTTCGTGACGATCGCGGACGAGGAGATGCCGAGCACACCGGCGAGCACCAGCGCCTCGGACGTGCCCCAGCCGAGCGCGAAGCCGAAGCCGAGTCCCGCGCCCACGTTGAGCAGCAGATAGATGCCGCCCGCGACGGCCATGCGGCGACCGCCCGACTTGAGGTCGTCCATGTGGAATTCGAGACCGAGGTAGAACAGCAGCAGGACGAGGCCCAGAGCGGTGAGCATCTCCAAGTCGTGCGGGTCCTTGACCAGCACGATGCCGGGGGTGTTCGGGCCGAGCAGGATGCCGGCGAGGATGAAGAGCGGGATGGTGGGCAGCCCGATGCGGCTGCCGATTCGGGCGAGGATGGCGGCCGCCATGAAGGCGCCGCCCATGGCAATCAGGGTGTCTGCGTGTCCGATGGGTTCCTCCCGGGGTCGTGGGGACGGCCGTTCCGGGACCTGAGCCCTTTACTTACTTTACCTCATTGTTGCCCTGGCAATTAATCCGCCGGGCGCGCTTTCCCCGCTCGTCCGCGGCCGGACCACCGCCGCCACCTCGGGTTAACCCCACCCCGGGTCCGCCAGCAGCCGCCATGGCCCGGCGCGCCCCCGCTCCGTAGCGTCGAACCCACGATGACCAGGGCGCCCGCCCTGGCGGCGCCACGGACAACGGCACGGACGAAGGGCGGACGACATGCGGCTGCGGACCAGGGGAGAGCGGCAGGACCACGGGGCGCCCGCCGCCCCCGGCCACGCCGTCGAACTGCGCGGCGTGCAACGGCGCTACGGCCGCGGCGCCGGCGCCGTGCACGCGCTGCGCGGCATCGACCTCGCCCTCCCCCGGGGCACGTACACCGCCGTCATGGGCCCCTCGGGATCCGGCAAGTCCACGCTCCTGCAGTGCGCCGCGGGCCTCGACCGGCCCACCGCGGGCTCGGTGCTCCTCGGCGGTACGGAGCTGACGCGGCTCGGCGAGAACAAGCTCACCGAACTGCGCCGCAGCCGCCTCGGGTTCGTCTTCCAGGCGTTCAACCTGCTGCCGTCGCTCACCGTCTCGCAGAACGTCCTGCTGCCCATGCGGCTCGCCGGGCTGCGCGCCGACCACGCGCGGGCGGCGGAGGTGCTGGCGCAGGTCGGCCTCACGGCGCACGGCAGGCGGCGCCCCGCCGAGCTGTCCGGCGGCCAGCAGCAGCGGGTGGCGATCGCCCGCGCGCTGGTCACCAGGCCGGACGTGATCTTCGCGGACGAGCCGACGGGGGCGCTGGACACCCGCACGGCGGCGGAGATCCTGGCGCTGCTGCGGCACGCGGTCGACAGGCTGGGTGCAACGGTGGTCATGGTCACGCACGACCCGGTGGCCGCTTCGTACGCGGACGTGGCGCTGTTCCTCGCCGACGGTGCGCTGGCCGGCAGCCTTCAGCGGCCGACGGCGGAGCAGGTCGCGGCCCGGATGACGACGCTGGACCCGCGGGGCGCGTCCCGCGCGGCGGAGCCGGCGGCGTGAGCGGCGGACCGCCCGGGGCGGGGGTGCGGGCGCGTACGAACGGGCTGGCGCGGGCCGCGCTCCGGTTCCGGCCGGCGGGCTTCGCCGGGACGTTCGTCGCGCTGATGATGGCGGCGCTGATCGTGTCGGCCTGCGGGATCCTGCTGGAGACGGGCGTACGGGCCTCGGTGCCGCCGGAGCGGTACGCGCACGCGCCGGTGGTGGTGGCCGCGGACCAGCGGGCGCACATGACCGTGGGCAGCGGCGACGGCGCGTACGACGCCTCGGAGCAGGTGCCGGACCGGGCCCGGGTGCTGGCGGAGCTGGCGGAGCGGGTCGCGTCCGCGGAGGGCGTCGCGGCGGCTGTCCCCGACGTCACGTTCCCGACCCGGCTGGCGGCCGGGGAGGACGCGCCGGACGGCTCCGCGCTCACCGCGCAGGGCTGGGGCTCCCACGCCTTCACCGGCACCGCGCTCACGGCGGGCTCGGCACCGGGGGCCGGCGAGGTGGTCCTGGACCGCGCGACGGCCCGCGCGGCGGGCGCGGACGTGGGGGACACCGTCGCGCTCGTACTCCCGTCGGGACGGCAGGAGTTCCGCGTCTCCGGCATCGCGGCCCCGCCGGCGCAGTCCTCCTCGGCCCAGACTTCGCCGGCGCAGTCCTCCTCGGCCCAGACTTCGCCGGCGCAGTCCTCCTCGGCCCAGACTTCGCCGGCGCAGTCCTCCTCGGCCCAGACTTCGTCGGCGCAGCCCTCCTCCGCGCAGACTTCGTCGGCGCAGCCCTCCTCCGCGCAGACTTCGTCGGCGCGGACTTCTGCCGCCGCGTACCTCGCCGACGACGCCGCCGCCCGGGCAGCCGGGCATCCGGGGCGCTTCGACGCCGTCGCCGTGCTGGCCGCCGAGGGGGTCGGCGCCGGGCAGCTCGCCGACGCCGTGCGCGGCGCCGTGGGGGACCGGGCCGAGGTGCACACCGGGGACGGGCGCGGGGGCGTCGAGGACACCGGGGTCGCCGGGGCCGAGGAGCTGCTGACCGGGCTCGGCGGCTCGTTCGGCGGCATCGCCGCCACCGTCGCCGTCTTCACCGCCGCGGGCACGGTCGCGCTCTCCGTGGCGCAGCGCAAGCGCGAGTTCGCCCTGCTCCGGGCCATCGGCGCCACCCCGCGGCAGATCCGCCGCTCCGTGGCCGCCGAGGCGCTGCTCGTCGCACCGGTCGCCGGGCTCGCCGGGCTGCTGCCCGGCATCGGGCTCGCCTCCTGGTGGTTCGGCCAGCTCAAGGACCGCGGCGCCGTGCCGGCCGCCGTCGACCTGCACGTCTCCTTCATCCCGCTCTCCGTAGCCGTGGGCACGGCGCTGCTCAGCGCGCTGGTCGCGGGCTGGGCGGCCGCGCGCAGGCCCGCGAGGACCAAGCCCGGCCAGGCGCTCACGGAGGCGTCCGTGGAGCGGCTGCGCCCCGGGATCGTCCGTACCGTCCTCGGGCTCGGCGCCGTCACCGGCGGCATCCTGCTCAGCGGCGTCGCCGCCCGCTCCGCCGGGGACGACGCGGCCGAGGCGGCGCTCGGCGTCGTGATGCTCTTCATGCTCGCCGTCGCCCTTCTGGGCCCGCTGATCGCGCGGCTGGCCGCCGGGCTGTTCGGCCTGCCGCTGCGCGCCGGCGACGCCAGCGCGGAGCTGGCCGCCGCCAACTCCCGTACGAACGCCCGCAGGCTGGCCTCCGCGATCACGCCGATCGTGCTGGCGACGGCCTTCGCCTCGGTGCTGGTCTTCATGCACACCAGCGAGGACCACGCCACCGCGGCCCAGCAGCGCGCCGGCGTCACCGCCGACCACGTCGTCACCCACCCCGGGGGGCTGCCCGCCGACGCCGCCGAGCGCGCGGCGCGGCAGCCCGGGGTGGACGCGGCGGTGGGCGTGCTGCGCACGGAGGTGCTGGTGCCGGTCGGCGGCGGGGGCGACCGGTGGCTGCAGGGCGCGACGGCGCAGGGCGTCTCCGGCGACGGGCTCACCCGCGTCCAGGACCTCGACGTCCTCGACGGTGCCCTGGACCGGCTGCCGGAACCCGGCACGGTGGCGCTCGACGAGAACCTGGCCCGCTCCGCGGGCGCCGGGGTCGGTGAGCGCGTCGAACTGCGGCTGCCGGACGGCACGTCGGAGAAGGCCGAGGTGGTGGCCACGTACGGGCGCGGCCTCGGGCTCGCCCAGGTGACGCTCGACCGCGCGGCGCTGGCCGGGCACGTCTCCGCCGGGTACGACACGGACCTGCTGGTCAGCGGCGGCCGTGCCACCGGCCTCGGCGCCCTGGGCGGGGCCGGCACCGCGGTGGCCGACGCGGCCGGCTACGCGCAGCAGCAGGACCTCGACCGCAGCCTCAACCGCTGGGCGAACTTCACCATGGCCGGGGTGCTCGGCGGCTTCGCCGCCATCGCCGCGCTCAACACCCTCGTCATGACCGTGCTGGACCGGCGCCGCGAGCTGGGGATGCTGCGGCTGATCGGCTCCACCCGGCGCCAGGTGCTGGGCATGATCCGCTGGGAGGGACTGCTCGTCGGGGTCGCGGGCCTGGTGCTGGGCGGGGCGATCGCCGCGGCGACGCTGGTGCCGATGGTCCGCGGGATCACCGGCGGGGATCCGTACCTGCCGCCGCTGACGGTCGCCGCGTTCACGGCGGGGGCCGTGGGGCTGGGGCTGCTGGGCACCGTGCTGCCGGCCCGCGCGGCGCTGCGGCGGGCGGAGCCCGCGGGCTGAGGGGCCGCCGCCGTACGGGCGGGGGCGCGGCCCGTACGAGCCGGTGGCCGGGAACGAGAGCGGCCCGGGGCGCCCTTCCGTGAGGAGGGGCGGCCCGGGCCGCGTGCCGTACGGGACTCAGCGGGCGGCGCCCGCCCGCTCCGGCTCGGGGGCGTGCTCCGCCGCCGCCGGCTCCGAGCGCGGCGAGCCGCGGCGCCCCGCACCGTCGTCGGACTTGAACAGCCAGTTCATCTTCGGCTCCATGGCCCACCGGAACATCTGCCGCACCGGCGGGGTGCACAGCACCGTGACGATCACGGCCGCGATCGCCGTCACGGCGATGGCGCCCAGCGGCGTGTGCGCGAAGTCGTTGTCGTACCAGCCCCAGAAGCGCGAGCCCTTGGCGAGGAACCCGTGCAGCAGGTAGCCGTACAGCGTGCCGGCGCCCAGCACGGTGAACCACATCGTGCGCCGCGGCACCCAGGCCAGGAAGCACGCCGTGAGCACCAGCGCGCAGCCGAACATCGCGAACGTCATCACCGGGCCCGCCCAGATCGGCGCGCCCATCTCCTGTGCGGAGTCGCGGTGGTAGAACCACCCGGCGTTCATCCGCGGCACCGCCCAGTACGCGACGACCGCGGCCATCAGGCCCACGGGCACGGACAGCAGCCGGACCTCGCGCCTGCGCACCAGGTCGAAGTGCTCCGGTTTGAGCACCAGGCCGAGGACGAAGAACGGCATGAACTGCAGCACGCGCTGCAGGTCGAGGTCGTTGCCGACGGTGTCGCTCATGGACGCGGCGATGGCGATGAGCAGGGCCAGCGGCACCGGCCAGCGCACCGCCTTCCACAGCGGTGTCGTCATCCGCCAGACGAACAGCGCGATGAGGAACCACGTCAGATACCACGGATCGAGGATGCTGATGCGGTAGCCGGGGACGTCGCCCGCCCAGCGGTTGAAGAACGTGTAGGCGGTCTCGAAGATCACGTACGGCACGAGGACGCCGGTGACCAGCCGCTGCACGCGCCCCGGGCGGCCGAGGTCGAACGAGCGTGACATATAGCCGGAGATGAGGATGAACGCCGGCATGTGGAACGAGTAGACGAGCATGTAGAGCGCGGACGCGGCGCGGCTGTCGTCGCGCAGCGGCTCCCACGCGTGGCCGAGTGCGACCAGCACGATGGCCAGGTACTTTGCGTTGTCGAAGAAAGGGTCGCGGGTCTTCGGCTTGCCGGAGTCGCCGGCCGGACGAGCCGCGGTCTGCGGCAGGTGGGTCACGAAGCCTCCAGGTACGAGTCCGGCGGCGGAACCCGGAACCGCACCGGCGGGTTGGGGTCGAGGGGGGATCGGAACATCGTCGGCACCTTAGCGTCCGAGTGTCGGGCCCGTAAATTCGAAGTCAGCGTCGGGAATTTCATAGACATGGAGACAGACGGTGCGGTCAGCGAGCATCACCGTATGCCAGTTTTGTCCTGAATGAACCGGACATAGAGGTACGAAACTTCGGTGTGTCCGGTGATCAGTTTTCGGCCGGATCCGGATGCCCGCGGGTGGTCAGAATGGGGAATTCCGAGCGGGGGAACGCCCGTCCGCGTACCGCTTATTACGTATATCCGTGCGCCTGGAACACGGAATTCGGAATCACTGCTCCGGTTTCCGTGGGACCCCCGCCGGGGATGGACCGCATGGGCGCGCCACCGGCGCGGAGGTCGTGCGGCGTCCCGCGTACGGCGCTCCGCGTGCGCCGTGGGCGCAGATCGGTGTAAGGGGCGCGAGATATCAGCCAGTTGGGCATCCCACGCACCCCCGTGCACCTCTTGGTGGCACGATGGATCCACCGGGGTGTGCGGGCGGCGGGTGCCCTGGGTGGGTGAACGAGAACCTAGGGGTGATCAGGGCGTGGCTATCTCACTGTCATTGGTGCTGCTGATGGGGATCATCCTGGTCGTGCTGATCCGTGGCGGCTCGATCAAGGTGGGCCCGGCGATCGTTGCGGTGCTCTTCGGCTTCTTCCTGGCGTCCACCAGCGCCGCACCGGACATCCAGGACGCCCTCGACGAAATAAGCCAGAGCATCAGCGACATCGGCACCTGACGGTGCCACCGGGGCGACCCGGCCGCCGCGCACACGACAACGGCCGGGGCCCCGGCCCGCGCACGTCCCGGAGGACGCGGCGCGGTCAGGGCCCCGGCCGTCTCGCGGAGCGGGTGACGGGAATCGAACCCGCGTAGCCAGCTTGGAAGGCTGGAGCTCTACCATTGAGCTACACCCGCAGGCGCCACCCGCGGCGGGTGGCACGCCCAGCATCGTAGCCGCTGCGCCCCCGGTCCCGCACGCCGCTATGCCTCCGGGCGGCGGGCCGCCGCACACGCGCGTGTGCCGCCACCTGTCGCGTACGGGTCAGGAACCCGGCCGGGCGCGGGCCGCGTACGGCGTCACCAGGGACGTAATCCGCCGCGCCGCGGCTGCGGGGCCATGTACCCTACTGCTCGCACATGCGGGGTGTGGCGCAGCTTGGTAGCGCGTCCGCTTTGGGAGCGGAAGGTCGTCGGTTCGAATCCGGCCACCCCGACCGCGCGGGGACCTTCGTGACGAAGGTCCCTTTATGGGGAGCGGACCCGGCACCGGTACTATGCAAGCTGCGTTCCTGCGTGCCTGGACCGGGCCGCTCCACGCTTCTGCCGGAAGCCGGACGCAGCCACAAGAAGTCCAGAAGAAGTACAGCACTTCCCAGACGCCATCCCAAGGAGACCGACCGTGAAGAGCGCCGTGGAGACCCTGAACCCGACCCGGGTTCGGCTCACTGTCGAGGTGCCCTTCGAGGAGCTCAAGCCCAGCCTCGACGCGGCGTACAAGAAGATCAACCAGCAGGTCACCGTGCCGGGCTTCCGCAAGGGCAAGATCCCGGCCCGCATCATCGACCAGCGGTTCGGTCGCGGCGCCGTCCTTGAGGAGGCCGTCAACGACGCGCTGCCGAAGCTCTACGAGGACGCCGTCAACGAGGGCGACCTCAAGCCGCTGGGCCGGCCCGAGGTCGACATCACGGAGCTGAAGGACAACGAGACGCTGACCTTCACCGCCGAGGTCGACATCCGCCCCGAGTTCGAGATCCCGGACTACTCCGGCATCAGCGTCGAGGTCGACGCCATCGAGGTGCCCGACGAGGACGTCGACAAGTCGGTCGAGCAGCTCCGCGAGCGCTTCGCCTCCACCACGCCGGTGGAGCGGGCCGCGGCGGAGGGCGACGTCGTCACCATCGACCTGGAGGCGAGCGTCGACGGCGAGGTGCTGGACGACGGCGTCGCGAGCGGCGTCACGTACACGATCGGCTCCGGCGAGCTGCTCGACGGCATCGACGAGGCCGTCACGGGCCTGGAGGCCGGCGGCTCCGCGACCTTCGCCTCGGAGCTGAAGGGCGGCTCCGCGGCGGGCCAGGAGGCGCAGGTCAAGGTCGACGTCACGCAGGTCGCCGAGCGCGAGCTGCCGGAGCTGGACGACGAATTCGCCCAGATGGCCAGCGAGTTCGACACGCTGGAGGAGATGCGGGCGGACAGCCGCAAGCGGCTGGAGCAGATGAAGCGCTACGACCAGGCTCAGCAGGCCCAGGAGAAGGTGCTGGACGAGCTGCTCGGCCTGGTGGAGATCCCGGTGCCGGAGAAGCTGCTGGAGGAGGAGATCTCCACCCGCCGGCACAACCTGGAGAACCACCAGTTGGCGCAGATGGGCATGGACCTGGAGGGCTACCTGAAGCTCCAGGAGAAGACCGCCGAGGAGTTCGAGACCGAGCTCAAGGAGCAGGCGGAGCGCGGCATCCGCACGCAGTTCGTCCTCGACGAGCTGGTGGGCAAGGAGCAGGTGAACGTCGGCCAGGAAGAGCTGACCGAGCACCTGATGCGCCGCGCCCAGTCCTCGGGCATGAGCCCGGACCAGTTCGCCCAGGCGGTCGTCGAGGGCGGCCAGGTCCCGGTCCTGGTCGGCGAGGTCGCCCGCGGCAAGGCCCTGGCGGTCGTGGTGGAAGCCGCGACGATCAAGGACACGAACGGCGACCCGGTGGACCTCTCGGACGAGGACGAGACCGCGGAGACGGTAGAGGCCACGTCGGACGACACCCCGGCGGACGCCGCGGACGTGTCGGACGCCGAGGCGACGGAGGAGAAGCCGGAGAAGGCAGAAGCCTGACCCGCCCTCCAGGAATGCGGGCCCCGCGCGACCACGCCGGGGCCCGCCCCGTGCACCGGCACCAGGCACCCGGGCAGAACCGTCCGGTCCTGGTCTGCCGCCCCCGGCCCGCAGGGCGCACGGCCCGGCCTCCTGTCCGGCCGGGAGGGATGCCCCTGACGACCGTGCACCCACCGGCCGGCGGCCGGGACCGTCCGGTACCGGAATGCCGCCCGTGCTCGGCAGAGCCGCACCTGCACCTCGTCGCCTACGCGCGCTTCGCGGGGCGGGGTGCCGCGGGGAGCGGGTCGTACGCTCCCGCACCTGGCAGCCGGGCAGAGCCCCGACCTCGTCTGCCGGCCCGCGGCGCGGCCCGCAGGGCGCCCGCGCCGTGGCGGCGCAGGGCCCCGGCCGCTCGCCGATCCCGGCCGGGCGTGTCGGCCCACCCGCCACGGCCGGCGGCCGGACCCCGTGCCTTCCCGCAGCGCCGCCCGCAGGGCATCCGGCGTACGGCGCCCCGGGGCGGCGGATACGGGCCGTCCCGGTGCCGGCCGGCCCGCCGTGCCGCCCGCGGGGCACCCCGCAGGGGGCCTGCGCTCACAGCGAACAGTTCCGGAACCGGGATGGCCGCCGCCTACCTGCGCGTTAGGGTCCATAAGCAAGTCAGGCAACTCAGGAACGTACAGTCAGACGGCCTCAGGCGGCCGTCACAGAATGAGCAGGTGGACACGTGACGAACCCGATGCTTTCCGGCCCGGGCGAGCCGTCCTTCGGCGGCCTTGGCGACCAGGTCTACAACCGGCTGCTCAACGAGCGCATCATCTTCCTCGGCCAGCCGGTCGACGACGACATCGCCAACAAGATCACGGCGCAGCTCCTCCTCCTCGCCGCCGACCCGGACAAGGACATCAACCTCTACATCAACAGCCCGGGCGGCTCCGTGACCGCCGGCATGGCGATCTACGACACGATGCAGTTCATCAAGAACGACATCGTCACCATCGCCCTCGGCCTCGCCGCCTCCATGGGCCAGTTCCTGCTCAGCGCCGGCACCCCCGGCAAGCGCTTCGCGCTGCCGAACGCCGAGATCCTGATCCACCAGCCGTCCGCCGGCCTGGCCGGCTCCGCGACGGACATCAAGATCCACGCCGAGCAGCTCATCCGCACCAAGAAGAAGATGGCGGAGCTCACCTCGCTGCACACCGGCCAGACCGTCGAGCAGGTCACCCACGACTCCGACCGCGACCGCTGGTTCTCCGCGGAGGAGGCCAAGGAGTACGGCCTGATCGACGAAGTCATGCCGTCGGCCTCGGGCATCCCGGGCGGCGGCGGCACCGGCGCCTGAGGTCCCGGCACCCGGCCAGCGACCCCGCACCAGCCCGCGCAGCCCTTCACAGCCGCACTGCCACCAGGACGGAACACCACGATGCAGAACTTCCCCGGACGCGGTCTCTACGACCGCATGGCCGACGAGGCCGCAGGCACCGACGCCCGTCGTTCGCTGGGCGCCGAGTCCCGCTACGTCATCCCCCGCTTCGTCGAGCGCACCTCGCAGGGCATCCGTGAGTACGACCCGTACGCGAAGCTCTTCGAGGAGCGCGTCATCTTCCTCGGCGTGCAGATCGACGACGCCTCGGCGAACGACGTGATGGCCCAGCTCCTGTGCCTGGAGTCGATGGACCCCGACCGGGACATCTCGGTCTACATCAACAGCCCCGGCGGCTCCTTCACGGCGCTCACCGCCATTTACGACACGATGCAGTTCGTCAAGCCGGACATCCAGACCGTCTGCATGGGCCAGGCCGCCTCGGCCGCCGCCGTGCTGCTGGCCGCCGGCACCGAGGGCAAGCGCATGGCCCTGCCGAACGCGCGCATCCTCATCCACCAGCCGTACACCGAGACCGGCCGCGGCCAGGTCTCCGACCTGGAGATCGCCGCGAAGGAGATCTTCCGGATGCGTAACCAGCTCGAAGAGATGCTGGCCAAGCACTCGACGACGCCGATCGAGAAGGTCCGTGACGACATCGAGCGGGACAAGATCCTCACCGCCGAGGAGTCCCTCGAGTACGGGCTGATCGACCAGATCGTCTCCACCCGCAAGCTGTCCGCCGGCATCGGCGGCTGACGGCTCGCGGCCGGCTCCCGGCTCCGTATCCGCGGCGCCGGACCTGACGTCCGGGCCCTTGTCCTCTGGACAGGGCCGCCCGTGGAGCGGTCCCCTGGGAAGCGAACCAGTGAGTTGGGCTCAAGGGGACCGCTCGGGGCTCCGGGCAAGGTACCGTCGATACGCAACCAGGTTCCGCCCCCCAAGAGCGGATCCCAGGCGAAGGGGAAGCACCTCGTGGCACGCATCGGTGACGGCGGCGATCTGCTCAAATGCTCGTTCTGCGGAAAGAGCCAGAAGCAGGTCAAGAAGCTCATCGCAGGACCCGGTGTCTACATCTGCGACGAGTGCATCGACCTCTGTAACGAGATCATCGAAGAGGAGCTGGCGGAGAGCTCCGAGGTGCGCTGGGAGGAACTGCCCAAGCCCCGCGAGATCTACGAGTTCCTGGAGGGCTACGTCGTCGGCCAGGAGGCCGCCAAGAAGGCCCTCTCCGTAGCGGTCTACAACCACTACAAGCGGGTCCAGGCCGGTGAGAACGGCGCCGCGGCGCAGAACCGCGAGGACGGCATCGAGCTGTCGAAGTCGAACATCCTGCTGCTCGGCCCCACCGGTTCCGGCAAGACGCTGCTCGCGCAGACCCTGGCCCGGATGCTCAACGTCCCCTTCGCCATCGCCGACGCCACCGCCCTCACCGAGGCGGGGTACGTGGGCGAGGACGTCGAGAACATCCTGCTGAAGCTGATCCAGGCCGCCGACTACGACGTCAAGAAGGCCGAGACCGGCATCATCTACATCGACGAGATCGACAAGGTCGCACGCAAGAGTGAGAACCCGTCGATCACCCGTGACGTCTCCGGCGAGGGCGTGCAGCAGGCGCTGCTGAAGATCCTGGAGGGCACCACGGCCTCCGTGCCCCCGCAGGGCGGCAGGAAGCACCCGCACCAGGAGTTCATCCAGATCGACACGACGAACGTGCTGTTCATCGTCGGCGGCGCCTTCGCCGGGCTGGAGAAGCTCATCGAGTCCCGGGCGGGCGCCAAGGGCATCGGCTTCGGCGCCACCATCCGCTCCAAGCGCGAGCTGGCGAACGAGGACCCGTTCCAGGAGGTCATGCCCGAGGACCTGGTGAAGTACGGCATGATCCCCGAGTTCATCGGGCGGCTGCCGGTCATCACCAGCGTGCACAACCTGGACCGGGCCGCCCTGCTGAAGATCCTCGTCGAACCGCGGAACGCGCTCGTCAAGCAGTACCAGCGCCTCTTCGAACTCGACGGCGTCGAGCTGGACTTCGACCGTCCGGCGCTGGAGGCCATCGCCGACCAGGCCATCCTCCGCGGCACCGGCGCCCGCGGACTGCGCGCCATCATGGAGGAGGTGCTGCAGTCCGTGATGTACGAGGTGCCGTCGCGCAAGGACGTCGCCCGCGTGGTCATCACGGAGGAGGCGGTCCACTCCAACGTCAACCCGACGCTGGTGCCGCGCTCCCGCGCCGCCGAGCCGGAGCAGCGCCACCAGGAGAGCGCCTGAGCCGTACGCCGTCTCCGGCCGGTACGTCCCGTACGAGCCGGACGCAGCACCCGACACGAAAAGGGGCCGCCCACCGGGCGGCCCCTTCGCGTGTGCCCCGCGGCTCAGCCGAGCGGCACGCGGACGTCGTTGCGGACCTCCGCGGTGGTGGTCGCGGCCTCGTCGATGCTCGTCTCGCCGCCGGTGATGATCAGCGTCGGGTCGGTCATGGCGATGTAGCCGATGGTGCTGCTGTCGGCCCAGGCGCAGGTCGGGAAGTTGAAGCTGTCGACCGGTGCGCCGGCGTCGTCGCTGGAGAACTTCACGTACTGGCACTTCATCGAAGCGCCCTCCTCCAGCCCGTCGGGGTTGACCTCCTCCGGGCTGCCGACCAGCTCCGCCGTGTCGCCCCCGCCCGCGGACGGGTCGGCGGCGGCCTCCTTGGCCATGTACGCGAAGAACGCGTCCAGGACCAAGTCCGGGTCGGAGACCTCGCCGTAGACGCCCTGGAACTGGAGGATCTTGGCCGTGGCGCTGTCCCCCGCCGTGTAGCCGGCGCCGACGTCCTTCGGGTCGGAGATCCCCATGCCCTCGAGCTGGTCGACGTCGCTGGAGTTGAGCCCGCCGCCGGGGGCGGAGTCGTCCTTCTGGTACTCGGTGGCGACCGTGTCGGGCGTCGTCAGCTTGTACTTCTTGCCGTCGTCGGCCGGCGGGTCGTCCCCGCTGTCGCCGCCGTCCCCGTCGTCCTGCTTGTCCCCGTCGGTCTGCGAGTTCTTCGACTCGTCCTTCTTGCCGTCATCGTCGTCGTCGCCACCGATGAGGAAGAACGCGGCCACCGCTATCAGCGCGACCGCGACCACCGCGCCGACGACGACGAAGAGGGTCTTGTTCTTGCCGCCGGGGGGCGGGGGCGGCGGGGCCTGGCCGTACCCGGGCTGCTGCTGCCCGTACGGGCCCGCCTGCTGCTGCTGTCCGTACTGCTGCTGCTGGCCGTAACCCCCGGGCTGCCCGTACCCGCCGGGCTGTTGCTGTTGCTGCTGCCCGTAGCCCTGGTCACCGCCCTGCTGCGGGTAGCCGTAGCCGGGCTGGCCCGGCTGGCCGCCCTGGGCCGGCTGGGTCGGCTGGGCGTAGGGCGACTGTGCGGGCTGCTGCGGGGGCTGGCCGTAGGGACCGGGCTGCCCGTACGGGCCCGGCTGCTGCCCTCCACCCCCGTACGGTCCGGGTGGCGGCGGCTGGTTGTGACTCATTACGGTCCCCTCCGTGAGTTAATGCTGCTCCGCCCATACTGTCGGATCGCGCCGTGTTGCGCTGCCTCGGGTCTGGATCGGCGGAGGCGCGGTTGTCCACAAGGACGCAGCCCGTCCACAAGTGGTTCGCAGCGGGGCGTGACGCGGCTTTACACTGACCGTCGTGACCGACGCAAAGAACCCGCAGAGCAGCGCAGCAGAACTCCCCACGCAGTACACGCCCGGCGAGGTCGAGACCTCGCTGTACGAGGGCTGGGTAGAGCGCGGTTACTTCGCGGCGGACGCCAAGAGCGACAAGCCTCCGTTCGCGATCGTCATCCCCCCGCCGAACGTCACGGGAAGCCTGCATCTCGGCCACGCCTTCGAGCACACGCTGATCGACGCGCTCACCCGCCGGAAGCGCATGCAGGGGTACGAGACGCTGTGGCAGCCCGGCATGGACCACGCCGGCATCGCCACGCAGAACGTGGTGGAGCGCGAGCTGGCCAAGGAGGGTCTGTCGCGGCACGATCTGGGCCGCGAGGCGTTCGTCGAGCGGGTGTGGAAGTGGAAGGCGGAGTCCGGCGGGCAGATCGCCGGCCAGATGCGCCGCCTCGGCGACGGCGTGGACTGGAGCCGCGACCGCTTCACCATGGACGAGGGCCTGTCCCGCGCCGTCCAGACCATCTTCAAGCGGCTGTTCGACGACGAGTTGATCTACCGCGCCGAGCGCATCATCAACTGGTGCCCGCGCTGCCTCACCGCGATCTCCGACATCGAGGTGGAGTACCAGGACGACGACGGCGAGCTGGTCTCCATCCGCTACGGGGAGGGCGAGCAGTCCATCGTCGTGGCCACCACCCGCGCCGAGACGATGCTCGGCGACACCGCCGTCGCCGTCCACCCGGACGACGAGCGTTACCGCCACCTCGTCGGCACGGAGATCGTGCTGCCGCTCACCGGCCGCCGCATCCCCGTCCTCGCCGACGAGCACGTGGACCCCGAGTTCGGCACCGGCGCCGTGAAGGTGACCCCGGCGCACGACCCGAACGACTTCGAGATCGGCCGCCGGCACGACCTGCCGATGCTCACGATCATGGACGAGCACGCGGTCATCACCGCCCACGGCCCGTTCCAGGGCCTGGACCGGCTGGAGGCCCGGTCGGCGATCGTCGCCGCGCTGCGCGCCGACGGCCGGATCGTGGCCGAGAAGCGGCCGTACACGCACTCGGTGGGCCACTGCTCCCGCTGCAAGACCACGATCGAGCCGCGGCTGTCCATGCAGTGGTGGGTCAAGGTCGGCCCGCTGGCGAAGGCCGCGGGCGACGCGGTGCGCGACGGCCGGGTCGACATCCACCCGAAGGAGATGGAGTCCCGCTACTTCGGCTGGGTCGACCACCTCAACGACTGGTGCATCTCCCGCCAGCTCTGGTGGGGCCACCGCATCCCCGTCTGGCACGGGCCGGACGGCGAGCTGGTGTGCGTCGGCCCGGACGAGGAGCCGCCGAGCGGCGAGGGCTGGACCCAGGACAGCGACGTGCTGGACACCTGGTTCTCGTCCGGCCTGTGGCCCTTCTCCACGCTGGGCTGGCCGGAGGAGACGGAGAGCCTGGCGAGGTTCTATCCGAACGCCGTCATGGTCACGGGGTACGACATCCTCTTCTTCTGGGTCGCCCGGATGATGATGTTCGGGCTGTACGCGATGGACGGCGAGATCCCGTTCCGCACGATCGCGCTGCACGGCATGGTGCGCGACGAGTTCGGCAAGAAGATGTCCAAGACCTTCGGCAACGTCGTCAATCCGCTGGAGTGGATGGACAAGTACGGGGCCGACGCCGTCCGGTTCACCCTCGCCCGCGGTGCCAACCCCGGCACGGACGTGCCGATCGGCGAGGACTGGGTGCAGGGCTCGCGCAACTTCGCGAACAAGGTGTGGAATGCCACGCGCTTCGCGCTGATGAACGGCGCCACGGTCGAGGGCCCGCTGCCCGCCGGGGACGAGCTGTCCACCACGGACCGCTGGATCCTCTCCCGGCTCGGCGCCGTCGTCGCCGAGGTCGACGCGCTCTACGACGACTACCAGTTCGCGAAGCTCTCCGACGTGCTGTTCCACTTCGCCTGGGACGAGGTCTTCGACTGGTACGTGGAGCTGTCCAAGACCACGTTCGCGGCCGGCGGCCCCGCCGCCGACGCCTCGCGCCGCGTCCTCGGCGAGGTCCTGGACGTCACGCTGCGGCTGCTGCACCCGGTGATCCCCTTCGTCACCGAGACGCTGTGGACGACACTGACGGGCCGCGAGTCCCTCGTGATCGCCGACTGGCCCGCGGACCACGGCTTCCGGGACGCGGCGGCCGAGGCGGAGATCGTGAGGCTCCAGGAGGTCGTCACCGAGGTCCGCCGCTTCCGCGCCGACCAGGGCCTGCAGCCGGGCCAGCGGGTGCCCGCCCGGGTGGAGCTGTCCGGCGCAGGACTCGACGCCCACGAGGCAGCCATGCGGCAACTGCTGCGCCTCCAGCCGGAGGGCGACTCCTTCGCCGCCACCGCGTCGCTGCCGGTGGCGGGGGCGGCGGTCGCGCTGGACCTGTCCGGGACGATCGACGTGGCGGCCGAGCGCAAGCGGCTGGCGAAGGACCTGGCCGCGGCCGAGAAGGAGAAGACGCAGGCGGAGGCCAAGCTCGGGAACGAGGGCTTCCTCGCCAAGGCGCCGGAGCCGGTCGTCGCCAAGATCCGTACCAGGCTCGCGAAGGCCGAGGAGGACATCGTCCGCATCGGCGCCCAGTTGGAGGGCCTGCCGCAGGCGTAGCGCGTACGCGCACGGGCCCGGGGCGCCCGCCCCGGGCCCGCTGCCGTACGGCAGCGCGCCGCGGCTACGCGCTGTGGCCCAGGGTCTCCGGCCGCACCGGGTGCGCGAAGGGCAACCCCGCGGCGTAGCGGGCCAGTTCGTCGGCCGCCGCCCGGCCCAGCCGCGGCAGCTCGCCCGCCAGCGACCCCGCGACGTGCGGCGTCAGCAGCACGTTCGGCAGCTCGTACAGCGGCGAGCCGGCCGGCAGGAACTCCGGCTCGGTCACGTCCACCACGGCGTGCAGCCGCCCCGCGACCAGCTCCTCCGTCAGCGCCTCCTGGTCCACCAGCGAGCCGCGCGCGGTGTTGACGAGCGTGGCACCGTCCCGCATCGACGCCAGCCGGGCGCGGCTGATCAGATGCCGGGTGCCCGGCAGCGCCGGCGCGTGGACGGAGACGACGTCCGCGGTGGCGCACAGCTCGTCGAGCCCGACGGGGGTGGCGCCGAGGGCGCGCAGCTCGCCGTCGTCCGCGTACGGGTCGTGGACGAGCGCCGACAGGTCGTACGGGCGCAGCAGCTCCAGCACCCGCCGCCCGATCATGGAGGCGCCGACGATGCCGACGGTGCGCCGGTAGTTGCCGGCGCCCGGGTGGTCCGCGTACCAGTCGTACGGGCCGCGCCGCCGCCGGTACTCCTCCCGTACCTCCAGCACCCGCTTGTTGGCGAAGAGCACCGCCGCGACGGTGTACTCCGCCACCGGCAGCGCGTTCGCCCAGGCCGCCGAGGAGACCGCGATCCCGCGCCGCCACACCGCCTCGGTGACGTGGTGCTTGACGGACCCCGCGGCGTGCACGACGGCGCGCAGCTCCGGCGCGGCGGCGAGCGCCGCCTCGTCCAGCGGCGGGCAGCCCCAGCAGGTGACCAGCACCTCCGCGCCGGCCAGCGCCGCGGCCGCCCGGGGCTCGGTGAAGTCCGCGGCGGCCAGGCCGGGTTCGAGGTCGGCGAGCCCGGCGAGCCGGTCCCGCGTCGCCGTGTCGAAGAGCCGCGGCAGGACGTCGGGGCTCATCGCGAACACGGTGCGCGGGCGGCGCCCCGCACCGTTCGGGGGGTCGTTGGGGGACACGCGGTGGCCTCCTGTGTCGAACGTGCGATCCGGAGCTGCTGTCTCGTTCACCCGCCGGTCGGGGGACTGTCGTAGCCGGACCCTAGACTGGCACCGTGAGCGCCCGCGAAGAACCCGCTGGTCCCGACCCGGACGAGACCCCCCGCAGCCCGGACACCCCGGACACCCCGGAAGACGACGCCTTCGAGGAGATCGTCGGTACGGAGACCGACCGCGATCCCGACCTCGCCGTCATCGAGGCCGGCAGCCGTACGCTGCGCGCGCAGGGCGGCCCGCCCGGCGGCGACGGCGTGCCCGCGGTGCCCGCCGACCCCGAGGTGGCGCGCGCGCTGCGCGAGGCCGAGGCGGAGCTGCTGGCGCGCTGGCCGGAGACGCGCATCGACCCGTCGCTGGAGCGCATCAAGGCGCTGCTCGACATCCTCGGCGAGCCGCAGCGGGCCTACCCCTCGATCCATCTGACGGGCACGAACGGCAAGTCCTCCACGGCCCGCATGATCGAGGCCCTGCTGGTGGCGTGCGACCTGCGCACGGGCCGCTTCACCAGCCCGCACCTGCAGTCGATCACCGAGCGGATCGGCCTGGACGGGGCGCCGATCGACGCGGAGCGGTTCGTGGAGACGTACCGCGAGCTGAAGCCGTACGCGGAGCTGGTCGACGCCCGGCAGGAGCACCCGCTGTCGTTCTTCGAGATGCTCACCGCGATGGCCTTCGCCGCGTTCGCCGAGGCCCCGGTCGACGTGGCGGTCGTCGAGGTCGGCCTCGGCGGCACCTGGGACAGCACCAACGTCATCGACGCCTCCGTCGCCGTCATCACCCCCATCGCCGTCGACCACAGCCGGCTGCTGGGGGACACCCCGGGCGCCATCGCGGCGGACAAGGCGGGGATCGTCAAGAAGACCGCGACGTCCCCCGGCGGCGGCACGGGCACCGTCGTGATCATGGCCCAGCAGCCCGTCGACGCCGCGCAGGTCATCCTCAAGCGGGCCGTCGAGATGGACGCGACGGTGGCCCGCGAGGGCATGGAGTTCGGCGTGCTGAGCCGGGAGGTCGCGGTCGGCGGGCAGTTGCTGACGCTGCGCGGCCTCGGCGGCGAGTACCCGGAGGTGTTCCTGCCGCTGCACGGCGAGCACATGGCGCACAACGCCGCGGTCGCGCTCGCCGCCGTCGAGGCGTTCTTCGGCGTCGGCTCCGAGCACGCCCGCAGCCTCGACGCCGACAGCGTCAGGCGCGCGTTCGCCACCGTCACCTCGCCGGGCCGCCTGGAGGTCGTACGGACCTCGCCCACCGTCATCCTCGACGCCGCGCACAACCCGGCCGGCGCGCTGGCCACCGCCGCGGGCGTGCAGGAGGCGTTCAACTTCAGCCGGCTGGTCGGCGTCGTCGGCACCAGCAAGGAGAAGGACGTGCGCGGCGTCCTGGAGGCGTTCGAGCCGATCTTCTCCGAGGTCGTCGTCACCCGGAACTCGACCACCCGCGCCATGGACCCGGACGAGCTGGCGGCCATCGCCGTCGAGGTCTTCGGCAGCGAGCGGGTCCAGGTCGAGCCGCGCCTGGACGACGCCCTGGAGGCGGCCATCACGCTGGCGGAGGAGGAGGACGAGTACGCCGGCGCGGGCGTGCTGGTCACCGGCTCCGTCATCACCGCCGGAGAGGCCCGGCTGCTGCTGGGCGCGAAGTAGCGGGGCACTATTCTGGCCGTGGACGGATGCGCCGGTACCGGCGGGCCGGTCCACGGTTCGGTCACCACCGCTGGAACGAAGTAGAGGGGCGAGCGATGCGCACGCTCTGTGCGAGCACGCTGATCGGCGAGATCCTGGTCGTCGGCCTGACGGGTCTCGTCGCGATGCAGCAGTCCGACCTGTCGAACGGCACGATCTGGGGGGTCAGCGGCGCCGCCATGGTGCTGTGCGTGCTGCTCTGCGGCATGCTCGGGCGCCCCGGCGCCGTGCAGGTCGGCTGGGGGCTGCAGATCGCGCTGATCGCCTCCGGCTTCGTGGTGCCGTCGATGTTCTTCCTGGGCGCGGTCTTCGCCGCCCTGTGGTGGGCGTCGGTGCACTACGGCCGGATCGTCGACGAGGCCAAGGCGGCCCGCGCCGCCGCGGAGCAGACCGGCGGCGCCCCGGCCGAGCAGACCGGCGGCGCGCCCGCGTAGCCGCCCGGCCGCCGGAGGCCGGGACGCGTGCGGGCGCCCGCGGGGGGCCGGGTAAGGTCGGATTCCCCCGAATCCAGCAACGCACTGCCAGGAGCCGTACATGAGCCAGCGCACGCTCGTCCTCCTCAAGCCCGACGCGGTACGCCGCGGGCTGGTCGGCGAGATCATCGGCCGGATCGAGCGGAAGGCCGACTGGTCGATCGCCGCGCTCGAGCTGCGCACCCTCGACCGCTCGATCCTGGAGCAGCACTACGCGGAGCACGTGGGCCGCCCGTTCTACGAGCCCCTGGTGGAGTTCATGGCCTCGGGGCCCGTCGTCGCGCTCGTGGTCGAGGGCGACCGGGTCATCGAGGGAATCCGTACCCTGTCCGGGCCCACCGACCCGATCGCCGCCGCGCCCGGCAGCATCCGCGGCGACTTCGGCACTATCGTCCGTGAGAACCTCGTGCACGCCTCGGACTCCGAGGAATCCGCCGCGCGTGAGCTGAAGCTGTTCTTCCCCGACCTCGCCTGACGTCCCCGCAGGTCGGCCGCCGACACGCGCCCCGGAGAGGCGACCGGATCATTCGGTCGCCTCTTGGCATGTGCAAGCGAAAAGTGGGAAAGGGCAACCGACACGGTGCCGTATTGACTGCGACACCCTCGCTCCCTCCGCGACCTCGCGAGACTACGATGGCCCCCACGGGCCGTAGCGCGCGTCGCCCTGCTGCCGACCCCCGTCCGCCATCACCTTGGAAGGCCAGACGTATCCCATGGCGAATAGCATGTCTTTCATCGGCCGTGACATGGCCGTCGACCTTGGGACCGCCAACACGCTGGTGTACGTCAGAGGCCGGGGCATCGTCCTGAACGAGCCGTCGGTCGTGGCCATCAACACCAACACGGGCGGCATCCTCGCGGTCGGCGCCGAGGCGAAGAAGATGATCGGCCGCACCCCGGGCAACATCGTGGCGGTGCGCCCGCTGAAGGACGGCGTCATCGCCGACTTCGAGATCACCGAGCGGATGCTGCGCTACTTCATCCTGAAGATCCACAAGCGCCGCTACCTCGCCCGCCCGCGCGTCGTCGTCTGCGTCCCCTCCGGCATCACGGGAGTCGAGCGCCGCGCCGTCATCGAGGCTTCGACCCAGGCGGGCGCGCGCCAGGTGCACATCATCGAGGAGCCCATGGCGGCGGCCATCGGCTCCGGCCTCCCGGTCCACGAGGCGACGGGGAACATGGTCGTGGACATCGGCGGCGGCACCACCGAGGTCGCGGTGATCTCCCTCGGCGGCATCGTCACGGCGCAGTCCATCCGGGTCGCCGGGGACGAACTGGACAACGCGATCATCCAGCACATCAAGAAGGAGTACAGCCTCCTGCTCGGCGAGCGCACCGCCGAGAACATCAAGATCACCATCGGCTCCGCGTACGACACCGACCGCGACGAGCACACCGAGATCCGCGGCCGCGACCTGGTCAGCGGGCTGCCGAAGACGGTCGTGATCTCCTCCGCCGAGGTGCGCAAGGCCATGGAGGAGCCGCTCAACGCGATCGTCGACGCGGTCAAGACGACGCTCGACAAGTGCCCGCCGGAGCTGTCCGGCGACATCATGGACCGCGGCATCGTGCTCACCGGGGGCGGCGCGCTGCTGGCCGGCCTCGACGAGCGGCTGCGGCACGAGACGGGGATGCCGATCCACCTCGCCGAGGAGCCGCTCGACTCCGTCGCGCTCGGCTCCGGCAAGTGCGTCGAGGAGTTCGAGGCGCTGCAGCAGGTGCTGGACGCGCAGCCCCGTCGCTAGCCACCCCCAAGTCCGTACCCCACCGCCGGGACACCCAGGAAGGCGCTTCGGAAGCACGTGAGGGACACACGAGAGAGCCGGGTCCTGCTCCTGCTGCTCATCACCATCTCGTTCGCGCTGATCACGGTCGACATCCGGGGCGGGGACGACTCTCCCCTGGACGCCACGAAGCGGGGGGCCGCGGCCGCGTTGGGGCCCGTCGAGAACGGCGTCGCCACGGTGGTCGACCCGGTGGGCAACGCGATCGAGGCGGTCCGCGAGTCGGGGGACAGGCACGACAAGATCGCCGAGCTGCAGCGGCAGAACGCCGCACTGAAGCAGCAACTGGGCAGCGACGACCGCAACCGCGCCCGCGCCGCCGAGCTGGACAAGATCCTCAACACCGCGGGCGCCGGCCGCTACGGCATCAAGGGCGCCCAGGTCATCGCCATAGGAGCGGCCCAGGGCCTGTCCTGGACCGTGACCATCGACGCCGGCTCCCGCGACGGCCTGGAGCAGGACATGACCGTGCTCAACGGCGACGGCCTCGTCGGCCGCGTCACCACCGTCGGCCCGTCCACCGCCACCGTGCTGCTCGCCAACGACCCGGACTTCACCGTCGGCACCCGGCTGGAGAAGACCAGCGAGCTGGGCTTCGCCACCGGCCAGGGCGACCGGCCGATGAAGGTCGAACTGCTCAACGGCAAGCTGAAGGTGGAGAAGGGCGACCGGCTGGTGACCTTCGGCTCCAACGAGTCGCGGCCGTTCGTGCCCGGGGTGCCGATAGGAGTCGTCTCGTCGGTCGAGCCGGTCGGCGACGTCACCCGCACCGTGTACGTCGAGCCGTACGCCTCCTTCACCCGGCTCGACATCGTCGGCGTCGTGGTCCAGCCGCCCCGTGACGACCCGCGCGACACGGTCCTGCCGCCCGCGCCGAAGGCCACCCCGACGCCCACCGTCACCGTCACCGTCCCCCCGGGCGGGGAGGGCGAGGCGGACGGCGGCGCGGCCGAGGGCGAGGCGGACGCCGGGGCCGGTGCCGGACCCGGCGAGGACCCGGCGGCGGATCCCGCCGCCGGGGGCCCCGCAGCCGGAGAGGACGTGAACTGACCGCATGAGGCACGTGAACCGCGTCCTGCTCTGCGCCTCGCTGCTGGTGACCGCCCTCGTCTTCCAGGTCACCGTGCTCGCCAGGCTCCATCTGCCGGGCGCCGTACCCGATCTGACGCTCCTCGTCGTCCTCGCCCTCGCGATGGTCTACGGGCACGTCGGCGGCGCCCTCGTCGGCTTCACCGCGGGACTGCTCGCCGACATCGCACCGCCCGCCGACCACGCCGTGGGCCGCTACGCCCTCGTGCTCGCCGTCATCGGCTACCTCGCCGGGCTCGTCAAGCCCGAGTCCGGCCAGGTGCGCACCGCCGCGGGCCCGATGATGGTCGTCGGCTGCGCCGCCGTCGGCTCCACGCTGCTCTACGCGGGCGTCGGCGCCCTCGTCGGCGAGGGCTCGGTGCGCGGCGTCGGCCTGGGCAGCCTGGTCTTCACCGCCGCGATCTACGACCTGCTGCTCGCCCCGTTCACCGTGCCGCTGGTGATGGCGCTGGCCCGCAAGGCCGACCGGGACACGACCGCGGAGGCCGCGGAGACCGCCGCCGGCGGCTCGGCCGCCGGCGACTCCTCGTACCGCTGGCTGGCCGGCGGCACGGCCAGCCGCACCGCCGTCAAGCGCGCCCGCTCCTACGGCCGCGGCGGCATCGGCCGGCAGCGGGGCAACCTGTTCGGCCCCAAGTCCAAGTCCGCCAAGGCCACCCGCATCAAAGGGGTGAAGCGGCTGTGACCAACATCCCGGAGACCGGCAAGTCCACCCGGGTCACCGTCCGGCTCGTCGGCATCCAGGTCCTCGTCCTCTCGCTGCTGCTCACGCTCGGCGGCCGGCTGTGGTACCTGCAGATCCGCAACGGCGACGAGTACGAGGCGGAGGCCGCGGGCAACCACGTGCAGCAGGTCATCGAGCCCGCCGTACGCGGCTCCATCCTCGACTCCCGCGGCGAACCCCTCGCCGACAACGAGACCCGCCTCGTGGTCTCCGCCAGCCGCACCGACCTGATGAAGATGGACGACGACGGCGAGGCGATACTGACCAAGCTCGCCGGCGTGCTCGGCATGGACCCCAAGACCGTCATGGAGCGGGTCAGGCTCTGCGACGCCAAGACCCCCAAGCCCTGCTGGAACGGCTCCCCGTACCAGCCCATCCCCATCACCGACGAGGCCACGGCCCGCCAGGCGCTGCAGATCCGCGAGCGCGCCGAGGAGTTCCCCGGCATCACCGCGGAGCCCAGCGCCGTCCGCCGCTACGGCTCGCCGAACGACGCGAACACCGCCCAGGTGCTCGGCTACCTCTCCCCGGTCACCGACGAGGAGATCGCCGACGCCGAGGACAGCGACAACCCGCTGCTGCGCACCGACCAGATCGGCCGCTCGGGCCTGGAGCGCTCCTACGACTCCGAACTGCGCGGCCAGGCCGGGGTGACGAGCTACCGCGTCGACAAGCTCGGCCGGGTGATAGGAGAGGCCGACAAGCAGCCGGGCGTGCCCGGCTCCAACCTGGTCACCAGCATCGACTCACGGGTGCAGGCGCTGGCCGAGGTGGAGCTGGAGAAGGCGATGGAGAAGGCCCGCACCGAGTTCGACGACAACACCGGCACGAACTACAAGGCGGACTCCGGCGCGATGGTGGTGATGGAGGCCGACACCGGCCGCATCGTCGCCATGGCGTCCAACCCGTCGTACGACCCGAACGACTGGGTCGGCGGCATCGACTCCGGCACGTACAAGAGGCTCACCGGCAAGAAGGCCAACTACCCGCTGCTCAACCGGGCGATCCAGGGCCAGTCCGCCCCCGGCTCGATCTTCAAGCCGATCCCGACGGCGGCCGCGGTCAACGCCGGGTACGACTTCGACGGCAGCTACGAGTGCAGCAGCGACTACAGCATCGGTGGCCAGGTCTTCAAGAACTTCGAGTCGCAGAGCTACGGCGCCATCGGCCTCGGCCGCGCACTGGAGGTCTCCTGCGACACGGTCTACTACCGGCTGGCGCACCAGGAGTGGCAGAACGACGGTGGGATCAGGCCGAAGAAGAAGCCGGAAGACTGGTTCTACAAGACCGCCCACCAGTTCGGCCTCGGCGCGGAGACCGGCGTCGACCTCCCCAACGAGGTCACCGGCCGGGTGCCCGACCGGCAGTGGAAGAAGGACTACTGGCGGGCCAACAAGGACGCCTGGTGCAAGCAGGGCAAGAAGGACGGCGACTACGCCGAGCGCATCGCGTACGAGAACTGCCGGGAGGGCATGCAGATGCGTGCCGGTGACTCCGTCAACTACTCCATCGGCCAGGGCGACACGCTCGTCACCCCGATACAGATGGCGACGATGTACGCGGCCCTTGCCAACGGCGGCACGCTCTACACGCCGAGCGTCGGCAAGGCCGTCGTGAGCGCCGACGGCAAGAAGGTCGACGTGATCGAGCCGGAGTCGCACGGCAAGCTGCCGATGGACAAGGAGACGCGCGCGGCCATGGACGACGCCCTCGCGGGCGTCGCCACCCGCGGCACCGCCGCCTGGCGCTTCGGCGGCTGGCCGCAGAACGAGATCCCGATGCACGCCAAGACCGGCACCGCCGAGGTCTACGGCAAGCAGACGACGTCGTGGTTCGCGACGTACACCGAGGACTACGCGATCGTCATGACCATGTCCCAGGGCGGCACCGGCTCCG
This sequence comes from Streptomyces sp. NPDC004134, assembly GCF_042874195.1. Classification (NCBI taxonomy): domain Bacteria; kingdom Bacillati; phylum Actinomycetota; class Actinomycetes; order Kitasatosporales; family Streptomycetaceae; genus Streptomyces; species Streptomyces sp. NPDC004134. The sequence continues at coordinate 102,849 of NZ_JBIAMS010000022.1, forward strand.
GCGCCTCGGCGCCCGCGGTCCGCGCCGTCTACGACGCGCTCTACGGCGTCGGCGACAAGAAGAAGGCGCTGCTGCCCGAGCCGGAGAAGAAGCTGCCGAAGATCTCGCCGGACGGCAGGATCGAGGCGCGATGACGGCCGCAGAGGGGTACTCGGTCCGGCGCTTCACCCCCGAACTGGGCACGTGGGGCAGGCTGACCGCGCGCGACTCGCTGGTGCGCCGGGTCGACTGGATGCTGATGTTCTCCGGGCTGGCGCTGTCCGTCGTGGGCACGGCGCTGGTCTGGTCGGCGACCCGCAACCGCGACGACCTCACCGGCGGCGATCCGTACTTCTTCGTGATAAGGCACGCGATCTTCACCACCGTCGGCATCGCGCTGATGGCCGCCACCGTCTGGTTGGGCCACCGCACGCTGCGCGGGGTGGTGCCGGTGCTGTACGGGCTGTCGCTGGTGCTCGTCGCGATGGTGCTCAGCCCACTGGGCAGCACCATCAACGGCTCCCGCGCCTGGCTCGACCTCGGCGGCGGGTTCACGGTCCAGCCGGCCGAGTTCACCAAGATCACGATCATCCTGGGGATGGCGATGATCCTCGCCGCCCGGGTCGACGCGGGCGACCGCGAGCACCCCGACCACCGCACCGTCGTCCAGGCCCTCGGCCTGGCCGCGGTGCCCATCGGGATCGTCGTGCTGATGCCGGACCTCGGCTCGGCGATGGTGCTGACGTCGATCGTGCTGGGCGTGCTGCTGGCCTCGGGCGCGTCGAACCGCTGGGTGCTGGGGCTGGTGCTGGCGGGCGTCGGCGGCGCGGCGCTGATCGTCTCGCTGGGGATGCTCGACGAGTACCAGGTCGCCCGCTTCGCCGCCTTCGCCAACCCGGCGCTCGACCCGGCGGGCGTCGGCTACAACACCAACCAGGCCCGTATCGCCATCGGCTCGGGCGGCGCGACCGGCAAGGGCCTGGGCGAAGGCAGCCAGACGACCGGCCAGTTCGTGCCCGAGCAGCAGACCGACTTCATCTTCACGGTCGCGGGCGAGGAGCTGGGCTTCGTGGGCGCGGGACTCATCCTGGTGCTGCTCGGCGTGATGCTGTGGCGCGCGTGCCGGATCGCGCGGGACGCCAGCGACCTGTACGGCACGATCGTGGCGGCCGGCGTGGTGGCATGGTTCGCGTTCCAGGCGTTCGAGAACATCGGGATGACGCTCGGCATCATGCCGGTGGCGGGTCTGCCGCTGCCGTTCGTCAGCTACGGCGGCTCGTCCATGTTCGCGGTGTGGATCGCCGTGGGACTGCTGCAGTCCATCAAGGCGCAGCGGCCCCTGTCCGCCTGAGAGCGTTTCATCCGAGGTGAGGCCCCCGGCGGCGGGGCGCGGCCGGGGCCCGCCCGCGCTACAGCCGCCGCAGGAACAGCACGCCCACCCCGGCCGCCGCCCCCAGCAGCACCGCGGCCAACCCCGGGGCGAGCCGCCCGCCGCGCCCCAGCGCACCGTCCACGGAGACCAGCCCCGCCCCGGTCAGCGCCAGCGCCACGCCCGCGGCGCCGAGCAGGAACTCGTACTCGATGCCCCGCGGATCCGTCGCCGCGATCGGGCCGCTCCAGTCGTAGCCCCACTTGAGGGCGATGGCGTTGATCATCACGCCGATCACCGCGGCGGCCGCCAACGGGGTGAGGAAGCCGACCACCAGCGCGAACCCGCCGACGATCTCGCTCAGCCCCAGCACCCACGTCATCGTCCGCCCGGAGGGGTAGCCGGCCCCGGCCAGCGTCGCCGCCGTGGCGTCGAACCCCGGCCCGTCGAACCAGCCGAGGAGCTTCTGCGCCCCGTGCCCCGCCAGGATCACGCCGACCACCGCCCGCAGCACCAGCAGCCCGGCGTCCACGCCGGTCACGCCCTCGTCGATGTCCTCGGCGTAGCTGATGGCGGGGATGGTGCGCGTCTGGGCCATGGGCGAGCTCCTTGTCGTTCCAGGCGCGACGCTAGGACACCCCCGGGACCCCCGCCACCCGGCACATTCCGCGATCCGGCGCCGCGCACCTCATGACCAATCGCCCATCCGCGGCTAAATTCGATTCATGGTGGAGACGGTGCGCGAGATCGAGCGGAAGTACGAGGCCACGGCGGGCACCCGCGAACTGCCCCCGCTGCCGGACCTGACGGGCGTCGACGGCGTGGCGTCGGTGATCGACCAGGGCACCGCCCTGCTCGACGCCGTCTACTACGACACCGCCGCCCGCCGGCTGGCGGCCGACGGCATCACCCTGCGCCGCCGCACGGGCGGCGACGACGCGGGCTGGCATCTGAAGCTGCCGGTGGCGGCGGGCGTACGGGACGAGATCCGCGCCCCGCTCGGCGAGGGCGTCCCGCGCCGCCTCGCGGCCCTCGTCCGCTCCCGTACGCGCGACGCCGAGCTGACGCCCGTCGTCCGCATCCGCTCGGAGCGGGAAGTCCGCCAACTGCTGGACGCGGACGGCGAACCGGTGGTGGAGGTCTCCGTCGACCGGGTGACCGCGGAGCGCCCGGAGACGGGGGCGACGGCGCAGTGGGCCGAGGTGGAGGCCGAGCTGAGCGCCGGGGGAGACCCGGAGGTGCTGGACGCGGTGGACGCGGCGCTGACCGCCGCGGGGCTGCGGCGCTCCGCGGCGGCGTCGAAGCTGGCGCGGGCGCTGGCGGAGACGGACGGGAAGAAGCCGAAGGACGGCAAGAAGAGCGGCAAGAAGCCGAAGGGCGGAGAAGACGGCAAGCGGGGCAAGGACGGCAAGGGCGGCAAGGGCGGCAGGAAGAAGACCGCGGACGGGAAGAAGGCAGGCAAGAAGGGCGCGGGCAAGAAGGCGGACAGGAAGAAGGCGGCCGGCAAGAAGCACCCCGAGCCCGCCGCCCGCCCCGCGGGCGACCTGGTCCTCGACTACGTACGCACCCAGATCACCGCCGTCGTCGAGCTCGACCCCGCCGTCCGCCGCGACCAGCCCGACGCCGTCCACCAGATGCGCGTCGCCAGCCGCCGGCTGCGCAGCACCTTCCGCAGCTACCGTGCCGTGCTCGACCGCACCGTCACCGACCCGGTCTCCGCGGAACTGCGCTGGCTGGCGGGCGAACTCGGCGTCGACCGCGACCGCGAGGTGCTCACCGAGCGCATCCACGCCGGCCTCGCGGAACTGGAACGCCCGCTGGTCCTCGGCCCCGTCCGCGGCCGGCTGCGCACCTGGTCCGCCGCCCGCCGCACCGGCTCCCGGCGCCGTATCGTCGCCGTGCTCGACGGCCGCCGCTACCTCGCCCTGCTGGACGCCCTCGACGGCATCCTCACCGACCCGCCGCTGCGCACCGCCGCCGGCCGCCCCGCGGAGCCCGTGCTGCGCAAGGCCGTCGACCGCCAGTACCGGCGCTTCGCCGGCTCCCTCCAGGAGACCTTCGACCTCGCGCCCGGCCCCGACCGCGACACCGCCATCCACGAGACCCGCAAGGCCGCCAAGCGCACCCGCTACGCCGCCGAGGTCGCCCGCCCCGCCCTGGGCCGGGAGGCCAAGACCGTCACGTCGCTGATGCGGGAGGTCCAGGAGCTGCTGGGCGACTACCAGGACGGGGTGCTGGCGCGGTCCGCGCTGCGCGAGATCGCGGTGCAGGCGCAGGCCGCGGGGGAGCCCTCGTTCACGTACGGCGTCCTCTACGCGCGCGAGGAGGCGCGCGCGGCGGAGCTGCGCGACCGGCTGCCGCGGCTGTCGCGGAAACATCTCTGAGCAGCGCGAAGAGGGGCACGCGCGGGGCGCGCGCTACGCTGAATGGCCACCCGCGTACGTACCACAGGACCGCCGAGGACAGCTTTCCCGATGACTGCCGTGCCCGCACCCACCGTCGAGTCGGTCTTCCCCCGCCTGGAAGCCCTCCTCCCGCATGTCCAGAAGCCGATCCAGTACGTCGGCGGTGAGCTCAACTCCACCGTCAAGGACTGGGAGGCGGTCGACGTCCACTGGGCGCTGATGTACCCGGACGCGTACGAGGTCGGCCTGCCCAACCAGGGCGTCATGATCCTGTACGAGGTGCTGAACGAGCGCGCGGACACGCTCGCGGAGCGCACGTACAGCGTGTGGCCGGACCTGGAGGAGCTGATGCGCACGCACGACGTGCCGCAGTTCACCGTGGACAGCCACCGCCCCGTGCGCGCCTTCGACCTGCTCGGCGTCTCCTTCTCCACCGAGCTGGGCTACACCAACCTGCTGACCGCCCTCGACCTCGCCGGCATCCCGCTGGCCGCCGCCGACCGCGGCGACGACGACCCGATCGTCGTCGCCGGCGGGCACGCCGCGTTCAACCCGGAGCCGGTCGCCGCCTTCGTGGACTGCGCGGTGATCGGCGACGGCGAGCAGGCCGTGCTGACGATGACCGACATCGTCAAGGCGTGGAAGGCCGAGGGCCGCCCGGGCGGGCGCGAGGAGCTGCTGCTGCGGCTGGCGAAGACGGGCGGGGTGTACGTCCCGTCCTTCTACGACGTGGAGTACCTGCCCGACGGGCGCATCGCCCGGGTCGTACCGAACCGCTCCGGCGTGCCCTGGCGGGTCTCCAAGCACACCGTCATGGACCTCGACGAGTGGCCGTACCCGAAGCAGCCGCTGGTGCCGATGGCCGAGACCGTGCACGAGCGGATGAGCGTGGAGATCTTCCGCGGCTGCACCCGCGGCTGCCGCTTCTGCCAGGCCGGCATGATCACCCGGCCGGTGCGGGAGCGCAGCATCACCGGCATCGGCGAGATGGTCGACAGGGGCCTGAAGGCCACCGGCTTCGAGGAGGTCGGCCTGCTGTCGCTGTCGTCGGCCGACCACAGCGAGATCGGCGACGTCGCCAAGGGCCTCGCCGACCGCTACGAGGAGGACAAGGTCGGCCTGTCGCTGCCCTCCACCCGGGTCGACGCCTTCAACATCGACCTGGCCAACGAGCTGACGCGCAACGGCCGCCGCTCCGGCCTGACCTTCGCCCCCGAGGGCGCCACGGAGCGCATCCGCAAGGTCATCAACAAGATGGTCTCGGAGGAGGACCTGATCCGCACCGTCGCCACCGCGTACGGCAACGGCTGGCGGCAGGTCAAGCTCTACTTCATGTGCGGGCTGCCGACCGAGACCGACGAGGACGTCGTGCAGATCGCGGACATGGCGGCCAAGGTCATCGCCAAGGGCCGCGAGGTCGCGCGGTCCAACGACATCCGCTGCACCGTCTCCATCGGCGGCTTCGTGCCCAAGCCGCACACGCCCTTCCAGTGGGCCCCGCAGCTCTCCGCCGAGGACACCGACGCCCGGCTGGAGCAGTTGCGCGACCGTATCCGCGCCGACAAGCGGCACGGCCGCGCCATCGGCTTCCGCTACCACGACGGCAAGCCCGGCATCGTCGAGGGCCTGCTCTCCCGCGGCGACCGCCGCGTCGGCGACGTCATCCGCGCGGTCTACGAGGACGGCGGCCGCTTCGACGGCTGGCGGGAGCACTTCTCGTACGAGCGCTGGATGCGCTGCGCGGAGAAGGCCCTCCCGGCGCACGGCGTGGACCTCGACTGGTACACGACCCGCGAGCGCTCCTACGAGGAGGTCCTGCCCTGGGACCACCTGGACTCCGGCCTGGACAAGGACTGGCTCTGGGAGGACTGGCAGGACGCGCTCGACGAGACCGAGGTCGAGGACTGCCGCTGGACGCCCTGCTTCGACTGCGGCGTGTGCCCGCAGCTCGACACGGAGATCCAGATCGGCCCGACGGGCAAGAAGCTGCTGCCGCTGAGCGTGGTCAACGCCCGGACGGGCGGCGACGCGGGTTGACGCGGGCCGGCCTTCGGGCCGGCTGACGAGACCCGCACGCGCGGGCGATAAAAACGGGTGAGCCCCGGGCCTGAACGCCGGTCCGGGGCTTTTCCCTGCCTGCCCACACCGGCATTTCGTGCATTTCGCCGCCGCAATTCCAGGCTACGCCGACAATCGCATCATTGCTCCGCACGGGGGACTTGTACGCGATTATTCCGCGTGCCGTGTCGTCGGCGCGCCGCCCTCGTTTCGAATAACGAAGGTGGGGTTTCGGGAGAACGACCGTCGCTCCGACGGTAGGGAATTCGCCCGAAGACTCCGTGGCGGAAAGGATGCCAAGTGAAGTACGTCAAGTCTGCCGTGGTCCTGTGCGGTGCCGCCCTGGCACTCGGCACTGCCGGCCCGGCGGGCGCAATCGACCCCGGGCACGGCAGCCCGGACCTGAGTCTGGACGCCGCGGCCCAGCAGGCCGTGGAGGGTCTGGTCAACCAGCCCGCGACCGAACTGGCGCAGCACAGCCTGCCGGTCGACGGACCGGCGGTCCGGGAGCTCACCCGGCCGGTCGACGTGGCGGCGCACGACGTCATCCAGGGCGCCCTGCCACAGAACGCCCTGGCGCCCGCCGGCGCGGAGTCGCGAGGCGGCTCCTGAGCGGTCGGTTTCGCTCCGGACAAAATCCGATCGTCCGAACGGGCGATTCTGGATAACTCACTCAAGGGTGCGGAGTTGTACAGCGTGCCCGGATCGTTGTTCCCTCAGGTGGAAAAGGAAAGAAAATCATGAAGAAGTACCTGAAGACCGCGGCGGTTGCCGTCACCATTCTCGGCGCCTCGGCGCTGGCCGCCCCGCAGGCGCTGGCCGTCGACGACAGCGGCGACGGCCCGTACGCCAACGGCAACGGCTCGACGCAGGCCTACGGCAACACCGAGACCGGCGGCTACATGAGCCCGAACATGAGCCTGGTGAACGGCTCGCTCAACAAGCCCTGCATCGCGCTGCCGCAGACCGCGAAGAACGCGAAGCAGCTCGTCAACGTCATCAACCTCGCCAACGTCGGCGTGGACGAGGTCCTGAGCCAGGAGCAGAACCAGACCTGCGCCGAGAACTCCAGCGCGGACCAGGGCGACGCTCCGCTGTCCCACCTGCTGGACGACTTCCCGATCCTCTCGGGCAACGGCGCGGGCAACGACGCCGGCTGAGTCCCGCACCACACGGGGAATCCCGGTACCCGGCCCGGGGCGAGTCGCACTCGCCCCGGGCCGGGGCCTTGTGCGGTGCGGGTGCGGCGCGCGTACGCCGGGCGCCGTCCACGGCGCACGCAGACGGCCCGCGGAGCGATCTCCGCGGGCCGTCTGCGCCGGGCTTCCGGGCGGCCGTGCTCAGCCGGCGAGGCCCGAGACCACCGGGCCGGCCGTGGGCAGTTCGCCCAGCGACGCGCCCTCGGCCAGCGGCCCGGTGACCGCCGCCGTGCTCAGCGGCGGACCGTCCTCGCCGACGGCGGTGCCCACCGAGTTGTCCAGCGGGTCGGAGCCGGTCTTGGCCAGCGGGTCGAGCTGGATGGCCGTCAGCGGGCCGAGCGCCGTCTGCCTGCTCGTGTCCAGGCCCTGGGTGACGCCGGCCAGCGCCGCGGGCACCTGGTCGGTCTCGATCTTGTTGTCCTCGCCGACCTTCAGTTTGCCGAGGGTGTCCAGCGCCGTGCCCGTCGGGGCGTCTGCGGGCGCTGCGGGTGCCGCGGCCGCGCCTGCGGCTCCGGCCGCCGCGAGGGCGGAGCCGGCCGCCGCCGCGATCAGGCCGGCGCGCAGCAGGGCGCGATGCGTACGGGAGGGGAATCGGGAGGCGTGCTGGCCCATGGTCACCACCAGTGAGGAAACGACACTTTCAGTGTCATGCTTCCACAAACCCCTTGATGACCGGAAATTCTCCCTTGCGCCTCACCGTGCGCATCCGCCTCAACTGATTTGTGAATACGCTGTGACCTCCGGTTATCCGGTTGCCGCGGCCCTCCGAACCCCGTAAGCATGGGCCGATGCCGCAACTGACCACCCCCCACATTCGATTCCGGGCCTCCTTCGCCGGGGCGATGAAGGAGTTCGAGGCCGAGGGCAGGGGCGCGGTCGGCGACGACACGTCCATCGGCCAGGACCTGCGCCGCTGGCGCCGGCGCTGGCACGACCCCGCGGTCTTCGCCTCGTACGTCGCGGGGCTGCGCGCCGAGGCCGACGAGACGATCCCGATGATCCGCCCCGGCTGGGTGCACTGCACCACGCTCTGGTACGTGGACGGGGACGCCTACCTCGGCCGGATCGCCATCCGGCACTCGCTCACCGGCTGGCTGCGGGAGCAGGGCGGGCACATCGGCTACGACGTCCGCCCCACCGCCCGCCGCCGCGGCCACGCCACCGCTATGCTGCGCGACGCGCTGCCCGTGGCCCGCGGCCTGGGGCTCGCGGAGGTGCTGGTGACCTGCGACCACGACAACGTCGCGTCGCGGAAGGTCATCGAGGCCAACGGGGGCGTGTTCGAGGACCGGCGGGGACTCAAGCTGCGGTACTGGGTCGCCACGGGAGAGGCGAAGGAGTAGCGGCGCGCGGGGGCGCGACCGCGCGGGGGACGAGGGGGATGAGGGCTGTGGCCCAGGAGCGGGAACGGTACGCGCCGAAGGCGCCGGGCGGTGACGCGGCCGGCGGGGGCTGTCTCGCCGCACCGGTCCGCTGGGTGGTGCTGATCCTCGTGGTGCCGGTCCGGGCGGTGTGGGACGTGCTCGTGGCCGCCCTGAAGGGGCTCGGCACGGCGCTGGGGTGGTTGGCGGAGCGCCTGGTGGCCCGGCCCGCGGTCTGGCTGTACCGCAGGGTGCTGACGCCGCTGGGCCGCGGCGTCGCGTGGGTCTGGCGGTGGGTGGTCGTCGCACCCGTGGCGTGGGTGTGGCGGTGGCTGGTCGTGGCGCCGGCCGCCTGGCTGTACGCGAACCTCATGACCCCCGCGGGACACGGCCTGCGGTGGCTGCTGCACCACCTCGTCGTCGTCCCCGCGATCGCACTCCACCGCTACGTCCTGCGCCCCGCCGGCCGCTGGATCGCCGCTGCGGCCGACGCCACGGCGGCGGGGCTGGTCTGGGCGTGGAACCGGCTGGTGGTGGCGCCGCTGTCGCTGCTCTGGTCGTACGTCCTGAAGCCCCTCGGCGGGGGCCTCCTCTGGGTGCTCCGCATGCTCCTCACCGCCGTCGGCTGGGTGCTGCGCATGCTCCTTGCCCCCTTCCTCCTCCTCTGGCGCTACGTGATCGCCCCCGTCTGGCCGGTCGCCGGGCGCATCACCCGCTGGTTCTGGAACGCCACCGCCCGCCCCGTGGGCCGGGCCGTCCGCAGCGCCTGGCGCACCGTCCGGGACGCCTTCGCGGCGGCGCGTGCCACGGCCCGCCGCACCCGCGCGGAACTGCGCGCCACGCTCTTCGGCGGCCCGCGGAATCCCGCCCCTGAGGCGGCGCGGCGCCCGCCGGGACCGGCGCCGGCGAACGCCGCCGCGCCCACTGTGGACCTGGTCAAGCACGGGCCCGGGCACCGCTGACCGCCCGTTCCGCGGCGGCGCCGGCGGCCAACGCGGCGTCCGTACGACGGAGATGAAAGGGCGCCTGAGCGGAGCCGCCGGAAAAGCGGGCACGTACCCTGGGGGCAGGACAAGCTCACGGACGAAGGACTGAACGACTCTGGGCAAGCGACAGCCCGAAGGCCCGCCGCCCGCACCCGCGGTGCAGCGCATCCGACTCCGCTACACCAAGCGCGGCCGCCTCCGGTTCAACAGCCACCGCGACTTCCAGCGCGCCTTCGAGCGGGCGCTGCGCCGGGCCGAGGTGCCCATGGCGTACTCCGCGGGATTCACCCCCCACCCCAAGGTCTCGTACGCGAACGCGGCCCCCACGGGGACGGCGAGCGAGGCCGAGTACCTGGAGATCGCGCTCACCGAGGCCCGGGACCCGGAGCTGCTGCGCGCGCTGCTCGACGAGTCCCTGCCCGCCGGGCTCGACGTCGTCGACGCCGTCGAGGCCCGCGCTCCGGGACTCGCCGACCGGCTGGGGGCTTCGGTGTGGGAGCTGCGGCTCGACGGCGTGCCGCCCGCCACGGCGCAGGAGGCGGTCCGCGCCTTCCTCGCCGCGGAGACGGTCGAGGTGGAACGGCAGACGAAGAAGGGGATGAGGACCTTCGACACGCGCGGCGCGGTGGCCGCGCTCGACGTGCTCCCGGCCGGGGGCGATAGGCCGCAGGCGGGTCCTTGTGCGATACTGCGGCTGGTAGTGCGGCACCTGACACCTGCCGTACGACCCGACGACGTCCTGTCCGGCCTGCGAGTCGCGGCTGACCTGGCGCCGCCGGTCCCGGCAGCGGTGACCAGGCTGGCGCAGGGGCCGCTCGACGCGGAGACCGGCACGGTGACCGATCCGCTCGCACCGGACCGCGACGATGCCACAACCCTCGCCGCCACACCGCAGGTCGCGAGCGGAACCCAGCTCACGGCAGGGGACGGCACCGGGTAGGACGGTGTCGAAGCGCCGCCGGTGGACGAGGGAGCCACCCCGGGCCCGGCAGGCGCATGGACCAGCAGACTTTCGCCGGTCCGCCCGAGGAGGGCGGGTCCGGCGAGCGAGACAAGAGCCCTCGCGCGGCGCATACGTCCCGGGCGGTGGCCCTGTGCACGGCACGGGCGCCGCCGCCGTACGGGGAGTGGCGCCCGGGGGCGTGACGGGAGAACCGCCCGCATGCTCGAACCGATTGAGCCTTCGGAAGCGCAGTCGCCTTCCGCGGGCATCACCGGCGATGCAGGAGCCGCCGTCGGCGGCCCGCTCGACACCCCCAGCGACCGCCTGCCCTTCCGCCGCCGGCGTGCGGCGGCGCCGGCGGGGGAGGTGCCGCAGAGAGCGACGGAGCCGACCACCGGGGAGCCGGGGCCGGCGCTGACGTACGAGACCGCCGGAGAGCCGGGGGGCGCATCCGCGCCCGCGTCCGCGCTCGCCGGGCCGGTACTGGACGCAGGACAGGCCGCCGGGTCGCCCGCGGCCGTGGACAGCGAGATCACCGCCGGGACGGTGGCGGCGGGGCCGGGTTCCGGTGCCGTGGCCGCCCCGCCGGCGAGGCGTTCTCGACGCAGGGTCGTACGCGACGCCGGCACGCCGGAGGCTGCCGCACCGGACACCGTCGCGGTGCCGGTGGGCGAGCAGCCCGGACCCGCGGCGACCGGGCACACCGTGCCCGCGTCCGGCCGGGAGCCGGCCGCCGAGGCCGCGCCGCCGCGCAGGCGGCGGGTCGTACGGGACGCGGCAACGCCGCAGGCGGCGACCGCCGCCGAGTCCGTACCGCAGCCCGCCGCGGCCGGTGACGCCGCCACCACAGACCACCATGACAGCACCAACGAGGGAGCCCACACCGTGGCCGACAACGAAACAGAGGCCGACGGCGCCGATTCTTCCGCCGATTCGGGCCCGCGCCGCCAGCGCCGCCGGGTGACCCGCACGGCGGGCACCCCGGCAGCCGGTACGGAGGCCGCGGCGCAGCCGGCGGCACCGGAGCCGGCCGGCGGGGCCGCGCCGCAGCAGACGACGGAGGAGGCGGCGGCCGGGACCGGCCCCGCCGCCGCGGAGGCCCGGCCGGAGCCGGACGCCGACGCCGCCCCGAAGGGCCGCAAGCGCCGCCGGGTCGTACGCAGCGCCGGCACCCCGGAGGCCGCGGAGCCTGCCGCCGACGCCGCCCAGTCCGCGCCCGCCGGGACCCCGGTGGCCGACGAGGAGCCGGCGCCGCGCACCCGTCGCGTACGCCGCCGCAAGACCGATGCCGAGGCCGCCGACGCCGCGGAGACCGCGGCCGACGCCGCGCCCGGCGACCAGACCACCGCCGCACCCGCCGCCGAGGACGCCGCCGAGCCCGCCGCGGGCACCAGGCGCCGCAGGTCCCGCCGGGTCACGGCGCCCGCGGGCGAGCCGACCCACGTCGAGCCCGCCGCGGAGGCCCCCGCGCCCGCCGCCGACTCCGCTCCGGCCGCCGCCGAGGCCGAGCCGGCTGCCGAGGCCGAGCCCGCCGCCCCCCGCCGCCGCAGCCGCCGCGTCACCGCCCCGGCGGGCGAGCCGGCCGCCGACGCCGCGAGCACCGCCGCCGAGCCGGCCGCCGAGGAGACCCCCGCCGGCTCCGGCACCTCCCGTCGCCGTACCCGCCGCGCGACCGCCCCGGCGGGCGAGCCCGCCGCCGAGGCCGGTGCCGCCGCCGAGCCGGCCGCCGACGAGACGCCCGCCGACTCCGGTACCACCCGCCGCCGTACCCGCCGGGCCGCCGAGGAGGCCGCCGACGCCGAGTCCGCCGCCCCCCGCCGCCGTACCCGCAAGGCTGCCGCCGCGGGCGAGCCCGCGGCGGGCGACCAGCCCGCGCCCGCCGAGGCCGACTCCGCGCCCCGCCGGCGCACCCGCCGCGCTGCTGCCGCCGCCGAGCCGGCCGCGGACGACACCGCCGGGCAGTTCTCCGACGGCGGCGAGCAGGCGCCCGGCTTCGGGGCCGCGCCGCTCGCGCTCTTCCAGGCGCCCGTCTTCACCGAGCCCGCCTTCCAGACCCCGCAGCGCGCCGCCGCCGAGGCGGCGGTGGGGCCCGAGGAGCCCGAGGACGTCGAGGAGCCCGAGGACATCGAGGAGACCGGGCCCGCGGCGGAAGCCGGGACCGAGGCGCACGGCGAGACCGAGGACGGCGCCGCCGAGGACGGTGACGAGCAGGAGGAGGACGGCGAGGACCGCGGCCGCCGCCGGCGCCGCCGCGGCGGGCGGCGCAGGCGCCGCGGCGAGGGCGCCGAGGACGGCGACCGCGGCGACGAGGCCGCGGAGGACGGCGAGGACGGCCGTGAGGCCGACGCCGAAGCCGCGGAGGGCGAGGGCGAGGACGGCGAGCGCGCCAGGGGCGGCTCGTCCAGCACCAGCAGCCGCAGGCGCCGCCGCCGGCGGCGCCGTACCGAGGGCGCGGACGGCCCCGAGGGGGCGCCCGACGACCCGGAGCGCACCGTCGTCAAGGTCCGCGAGCCCCGCGCCAAGTCCGAGCCCAGCGACGAGGTGCAGTCCATCAAGGGCTCCACCCGGCTGGAGGCCAAGAAGCAGCGCCGCCGCGAGGGCCGCGAGCAGGGCCGGCGGCGGGTGCCGATCATCACCGAGGCCGAGTTCCTGGCCCGCCGCGAGGCGGTGGAGCGCGTGATGGTGGTGCGCCAGCAGGGCGACCGCACGCAGATCGGCGTGCTGGAGGACAACGTCCTCGTCGAGCACTACGTCAACAAGGAGCAGTCGGCGTCGTACGTCGGCAACGTCTACCTCGGCAAGGTGCAGAACGTCCTGCCCTCCATGGAGGCCGCGTTCGTCGACATCGGCAAGGGCCGCAACGCCGTCCTCTACGCCGGTGAGGTCAACTTCGAGGCCCTCGGCCTCGCCCACAGCCCCCGCCGCATCGAGCACGCGCTGAAGTCCGGCCAGTCGGTCCTCGTCCAGGTCACCAAGGACCCGATCGGCCACAAGGGCGCCCGCCTGACCAGCCAGGTCTCGCTGCCGGGACGCTACCTCGTGTACGTGCCCGAGGGCTCGATGACCGGCATCAGCCGCAAGCTGCCCGACACCGAGCGGGCCCGGCTGAAGACCATCCTCAAGAAGATCGTCCCCGAGGACGCCGGCGTCATCGTCCGTACCGCCGCCGAGGGTGCCAGCGAGGACGAGCTGCGCCGGGACGTGGAGCGGCTGCAGAAGCAGTGGGAGGACATCCGCAAGAAGGCGAAGAGCGGGAACGCGCCCACGCTGCTCTACGGCGAGCCGGACATGACCGTCCGCGTCGTCCGCGACATCTTCAACGAGGACTTCTCGAAGGTCATCGTCAGCGGTGCGAAGGGATGGGACACCATCCACGGCTACGTCTCGCACGTGGCGCCCGACCTCGTGGAGCGGCTGTCGAAGTGGACGTCCGAGGTGGACGTCTTCGCCACGTACCGGATCGACGAGCAACTGATGAAGGCGCTGGACCGCAAGGTGTGGCTGCCGTCGGGCGGTTCGCTGGTGATCGACAGGACCGAGGCGATGGTCGTGGTCGACGTCAACACCGGCAAGTTCACCGGCCAGGGCGGGAACCTGGAGGAGACGGTCACCAGGAACAACCTGGAGGCGGCCGAGGAGATCGTGCGGCAGCTCCGGCTGCGGGACCTCGGCGGCATCATCGTGATCGACTTCATCGACATGGTGCTGGAGTCCAACCGGGACCTGGTGCTGCGCAGGCTGCTGGAGTGCCTGGGCCGCGACCGGACGAAGCACCAGGTCGCGGAGGTGACGTCGCTGGGCCTGGTGCAGATGACCCGCAAGCGGGTCGGGCAGGGCCTGCTGGAGTCGTTCTCCGAGCCGTGCGCGCACTGCAACGGGCGCGGCGTGATCGTGCACATGGACCAGGCCACGGCGGCAGGTGCCGGCGGCGGCAAGCGGAAGAAGAAGGGCAAGGAAGGCAAGGAAGGCAAGGAAGCCAAGGAAGCCAAGGAAGCCGCGAAGGACGTCCAGGACGTCCAGGGCGGCGAGGCGGCGGCCAAGGCCGCGCCCGCGGAGCCGGCGGCCGCCGAGCCCGTCGAGGCGGAGCGGGAGCGGCCGGAGGCCGGCGAGCCCGCGGAGGCGGTACGGCCGGCCCGTACGCGGCGGCGGGTGACCCGCAAGGCGATGTCGCCCGGCGGTACGCCGCAGGCGGCGGAGCCGGCGGGCGCGGAGCCCGCTGCCGAGCCCGAGGCGGCCCCCGTGGCGGCCGTGGAGCCCGCGGCGGCGCCGGAGACGGCCGCCGCGGAGGCGGAGGCCGCGGAGAAGCCCCGGACCCGTAAGAAGACCGCCGCCAAGCGCGCCTCCGCCAAGAAGGCCACGGCGAAGAAGGCCGCGGCCAAGAAGACGGCGAAGACCACCGCGAAGAAGGCCGCGACCAAGTCCGCCGCCACCAAGACGGCGACGAAGGCCACGGCCAAGAAGTCGGTCAAGAAGTCGGTCAAGAAGACCGCCGCGGCCGAGCAGGGCTCCCCGCCCTCGGTCTCCGTCACCACGGAGGACTGACGCCGCCCAGGCGCCTGTCGTACGCCCCTCGCCCCGCCGGTCCGCCGGCGGGACGAGGGGCTTTCTGTCCTCTTTGTCCGCTCGCTTGACATCGCACCCGGTGCCGGTTTTGGATACACCGCACTCGAACGCGCGGGCGCCCCCACCGCACGGCAGTCGAGGCAGCAGCCGGCAGCCGTGCACCCCAGGGGGTCGTTCCTTCATGTCCGTGTTCAAGCCCACCGGACGCCACCGTGCCGTCTCGCCGCGCAAGGGCGCGCGCCAGGCCGTCGCGCTGGCCACCGTCCTGTCCGCGGCCGGCGCGCACGCCGTGAGCAGCGCGGGCAGCGCGGCGGCGGAGCCGCGGGTGTGGATCGAGGGGCCGATCTTCAACGACCCGCTGGGCACCGTGGACGAGCAGCACGCGATCCGCACCCGGCTGATCGAGCTGACCGACGCGGCGGTCCCCGGCTCGGTGATCAAGGTGGCGGTCTACCACATCTGGGAGCAGCCGGTCGTGGACGCGCTCGTACGCGCCCGCGCGCGCGGCGTGAACGTGCAGGTGCTGCTGGACGAGTCGAGCCGAAGCGACCGGCCGGACAACACCATGTACGCGAGCCTGAAGGCGGCGCTCGGCACCAGCACGACGGCGGGGTCGTTCGTCAAGCTCTGCCCGGTCGACAAGTCCTGCCTCGGCGACCCGAAGTTCGGGGCGTCGATCATGCACAACAAGTTCTGGCTCTTCTCGGAGGTCGAGGGCGCGCGGAACGTGGTCGTCCAGACGACCTCCAACTCCACCCCTTCCGCGCACACGAAGTTCTTCAACGACGCGCTGCTGCTGCCGGACAACCCGGCGATGTACGGGGCGTACTCGGAGTACTTCCGCGACATGGTCGGCGCCCAGTGGTCGACCTGGCGCTACCGCGCGGTGACCGCCAACAACGGCCTCTACAAGGCGTACTTCTTCCCCCGGGCCGGCACCACCAACAGCACGGACACCATCCACGCCGTCCTCGACAACGTGCGCTGCACGTACAAGGACTCCGCGGGAGTGACCCAGCGCACCCTGGTCCGGGTCGCGATCTTCAAGATCACCCGCAAGGCGATCGCCGACAAGCTCGTCGCGCTGAAGAAGGCGGGCTGCGGCGTCAGCCTCGTCTACGCCGAGTCCGACAGCGCGAAGAGCCAGGGCGGCACCCCCGGCACCTGGGAGGTGCTGCACGCCTCCGGCGGGCCCTCGCTGCGCTGCTACAACGACGACCGCGACCCGCAGAACCCGGGCCAGAAGCTGACCACGCCGTACATCGTGCACAACAAGTACGTGCTGATCGACGGCATGTACGCCGGCTCCCGGGACAAGCTGGTCTTCACCGGCTCGCAGAACTTCACGGGACCCGCGCTGCGCGAGAACGACGAGGCCGTCGTCAAGATCGACAGCGACCCGGTGCACGACACGTACCTCGGCCACTACACCTCGGTGCGGGACGTGGCGTGGCCCGGGACGGCGGACAAGACGAACCTGTGCCAGGGTGTGAAGCCGCTGCCCCAGGACGGCGAGCGTGCCCTCCGTTAGACCGGTTTGACCAGGCGGTCAAGGGGCCCGTAATCTGGACCGTCGGCGTGTCTGCATGACACGCCAGGCTCCTGAGCAACTCCCTCCCGCGGTCTCCTCGTGAGCGGCGGAAGAGGCCGCTCATCCCATGCGTCCCAGCCGGGCGGCTGGCATCAGGGGTCTCCGTCGCGACTGAGGAAGAGAGCTGAAGCGCGTGTACGCGATCGTGCGCACCGGCGGCCGCCAGCAGAAGGTTTCTGTGGGCGACGTCATCGAGGTAGACCGGTTGGCCAGCAAGAGCGTCGGCGACAGCGTCGAGCTCTCCACCCTGCTCGTCGTCGACGGCGAGACCGTGACCAGCGACCCGTGGGTCCTGGACGGGGTGAAGGTCCAGGCCGAGGTGGTGGACCACCACAAGGGCGACAAGATCGACATCCTGAAGTACAAGAACAAGACCGGTTACCGCAAGCGGATCGGTCACCGCCAGTTGCACACCGCGCTGAAGATCACCCAGATCCCCGCGCCGGCCGCGAAGTAAGGACTGAGGAGAGATGGCACACAAGAAGGGCGCATCGTCCACTCGGAACGGTCGCGACTCCAACGCCCAGCGGCTCGGCGTCAAGCGCTTCGGCGGTCAGGTCGTCGGCGCCGGCGAGATCATCATCCGGCAGCGCGGCACCAAGTTCCACCCGGGCACGGGTGTGGGCCGCGGCGGCGACGACACGCTGTTCGCGCTGATCCCCGGCTCGGTCCAGTTCGGCACCAGCCGCGGCCGCAAGGTCGTGAACATCGTCCCGGCCGCCGCCGAGTAAGCACCGGCTCCGGACACCACACACCTGATCCGAGGGCGGTCCGCCGCTCCGCACGTGCCACGGACGACGTGCGGGGAAGCCGGGCCGCCCTCGGCGCGTTCCCATGACGTCGTACGGCACGAGCGTCCCGCACGGCACGACCGTCTGATAGGGCGCGAGCGTTCCGTACGACACCGAACGACCCCCGATCGCACCTCAACGCCGGGAGGCACACCCTCATGACCACCTTCGTGGACCGCGTCACCCTGCACGTGGCCGCGGGCAACGGGGGACACGGCTGCGCCTCCGTACACCGCGAGAAGTTCCGGCCGCTCGGCGGCCCCGACGGCGGCAACGGCGGTCACGGCGGTGACGTCATCCTCACCGTCGACCAGAACGTCACCACCCTGATCGACTACCACCACACCCCCCACCGCAAGGCCACCAACGGCAAGCCGGGCGAGGGCGGCGACCGCGCGGGCGCCAACGGCAAGGACCTCGTCCTGCCGGTGCCGGACGGCACGGTCGTCCTCACCAAGGACGGCGAGGTGCTCGCGGACCTCGTCGGGCACGGCACGACCTTCGTCGCCGCCCAGGGCGGCCGCGGCGGCCTCGGCAACGCGGCGCTCGCCTCCCAGCGCCGCAAGGCCCCCGGCTTCGCGCTGCTCGGCGAGCCGGGCACCGCGCGCGACGTGGTGCTGGAGCTGAAGACCGTCGCCGACGTCGCGCTCGTCGGCTACCCGAGCGCGGGCAAGTCGTCCCTGATCAGCGTGCTGTCCGCGGCCAAGCCCAAGATCGCCGACTATCCCTTCACCACCCTGGTGCCCAACCTCGGCGTCGTCACCGCCGGCGCCGTGACGTACACGATCGCCGACGTCCCCGGGCTGATCCCGGGCGCCAGCGAGGGCCGCGGGCTGGGCCTGGAGTTCCTGCGGCACGTCGAGCGCTGCTCGGTGCTCGTGCACGTGCTGGACACCGCGACCCTGGAGTCCGACCGCGACCCGGTCAGCGACCTCGACGTCATCGAGGAGGAGCTGCGCGCGTACGGCGGTCTTGACGACCGGCCGCGCGTGGTGGTCCTCAACAAGATCGACATCCCGGACGGCCACGACCTCGCCGAGATGGTCCGGCCGGACCTCGAAGCGCGCGGCTTCACGGTCTACGAGGTCTCGGCGGTCGCCCGTACGGGCCTGAAGGAGCTGTCGTACGGGCTCGCCGGGATCGTCGGCGAGGCGCGCGCGGCGCGGCCGAAGCAGGAGTCCACGCGCATCGTCATCCGCCCGCAGGCCGTCGACGAGGCGGGCTTCTCCGTCGCCCGGGAGGGCGGCGACGCGGACGGGGCGCTGTTCCGTATCACCGGCGAGAAGCCGGAGCGCTGGGTGCGCCAGACCGACTTCGGCAACGACGAGGCCGTCGGCTACCTCGGCGACCGGCTCAACCGGCTCGGCGTCGAGGAGCAGCTCCGCAAGGCCGGGGCGAAGCCCGGCGACGACGTCGTGATCGGCACCGGCGAGGACGCCGTCGTCTTCGACTGGGAGCCGGCCATGGCCTCGGGCGCGGAGATGCTGGGGCGCCGCGGCGAGGACCACCGCTTCGACGCACCGCGGCCGGCCGCGCAGCGCCGCCGGGAGCGGGACGCGGAGCGGGCGGATGAGGAGTACGAGGACTTCGACCCCTTCGCCTGACCCGGCCCCCGGCCCGGACCGGGACCCGGCCCTGGACGAACGACGGCGGCGGCCCGCGGGATGTGCTCCCGCGGGCCGCCGCCGTTCACGGCACCGGATCCGGATCTGCGTCCGGTTCGACGGCCGCCTCCGCGATCGCGTCGGCGTCCTCGTCCGTCACCGGGTCCGTGTCGGGGACGCGGCCTAGACGCCCGCCGGCTCCTCCGGCTCCAGCTCCATTTCCTCCGCCGCGTCCCGTCGTTGAGAAGGGATATCGGACTCCCCTCGCGCGTCGACGCGCGCCGCGCGCGCGTCCGCCCTGGCACACAGCGCCACCGCGGCGGCGTTGAAGCGCACCAGCGACGGCGGTTCCGACGGTCCGAGCAGGTGCTCCTTCAGCTCCGCGCGGGCCCGTACCAGCGTGTCGTGCTCCGGGTCGCGGACGGCCTTGAGCATGGCGGGGATCTGCTTCGCCTTCGGGCCGAGGATGGTGCCGGCCCGTACGGTCGGGAACTCCGCCTTGAACTCCGCCTCCGTCAGCCCGCTGGTGTTGGCGACCGCGTACGGCTTCTCGCTGGTCAGGTAGTCGGAGATGACGCTGGAGACATCGCTGACCAGCACGTCCGCGACGTTGAAGCAGGCGTAGATGCCGGGCCGGGAGTCGGTGATGATCTGGTGCTCCCAGGCGGGCAGCGAGGCCCAGTACGCCTCCTCCCAGGCGGCGGTCGCGGCCTGCACGGCCTCGGCCCGGCCGGCCTCGGGGGAGGACTGCATCAGCATCCGCTCGACCTCGTCGGCACCGGCCCGGAAGGACGTCGTGGCCAGTCCGTCCAGCTCCGCCTGCACCCGGGCCAGCTCGGCGGCGGCCCCGGGGCCCGGCCGCTCGGCGCCCCGGCCGCCCTCGGCCTGGCCGGCGGCGGCCTCGGCGACCATGGCGGCGTTCGCCTCGGCGATCATCGCCTGGATCCGCTTGTTGGCCTCGCCCGCGCGCGGGTCGACCGAGCCGGTCAGCGGGTGCGGCTTGTACAGCAGCCGCACCCCGGGGTCGGCGAGCAGCTCGCGCACGATGTTCTCGCCGGCCAGCACGACCGAGGTGTTGCCGGGGTTGCCGTCCCAGCCCTCCCAGGTGGGGGCGTACAGCACCGTGGTCAGCCCGCCGGCGGGCGGCGGGCCCGGGTACGGGCGGATCGGCGCGAGCTGCGGGCGGCCGACCTCCACCACGTCGCGGTCGTCGACGCCGATGTCGGCGAGCTGGTAGCGGTCGCGGGCCGCGGGGCCCGCCACCCACACCTCGTCGTACGCCTTGGCGTACGGGTTGCAGCTCGACAGCTTGTCGCTCTCGCCGTGGTTGGTGAAGGCGTGCTTGATGGTGGGGATGCGCAGCACCTGCGAGGTCTTCCCGGAGTTCGCCGGGTGCAGCAGCATCTTCAGCGTCGAGTGCTCCAGCAGCATCAGGTCGGCGACCTTGGGCAGGCAGACGATCGGGACGTCGGTGGCGGTGATCTTCTGCACCATGAAGCGCTCGCGGAGCACGATCAGCGGCCTGCCGTCGAGGGCGGCCAGCGTGGAGACCCACATGTTGGCCTGGTACGCGGAGGTGGCGCCGCCGGAGAAGTAGAGGCCCACCGTCGGCTGGTACTCCTGCAGCCAGCCGGCGAACCACTCGCGTACCCGCTGGTCGTCGGCGGTGCGCTTGGCGGGCAGCAGCCAGGTCGCCAGATACAGGGCGCCGCCCACGCTCAGCCCCAGCGAGATGCCGAGGCCCAGCACGCCCCACAAGGCGTCCGCGGTGGCGGCGGTGGTCAGCAGCCCGACCGTGACCGGCACGGAGAGGTACAGCAGGCGGTGGCTGGAGCGGCGGGCGAGGATCCGCGGCGGCGCGGGCGCGAGGCCCAGGGCGGAGACGTCGACGTTCCGGGTGACGACCGGCACGGTGCGGTCCCGGCGCACCATGATCGTGACGCCCTGGATGAGGAAGTGCACGAGGTACGACGACAGCAGCATCACCGTCAGCGCGGACTGCTCCCGCAGCGGCTCGATGCCGTCGATCTGCAGCAGGCCGAAGAGGATGAGCATGTCGCGCAGCAACTGGCGGACCATGACGTCGAAGCGGACCCTGCTGAGCAGGGACAGCAGCCCGGGCTGCCGGTGCTGCAGGTAGAGGTCGAGGGCGAGGCCGCCCGCGGCCGCGGCGACGAGCAGGGGCACGTTGGGCTTGAGCGCGCCGACGAGTTGCGCGCAATACGCTGCTAGCAGCGTGGTCAGCGCCATGAGCTGCACGGCGCGGCGGGGGGCGATACCGGCGAAAGGCACGGGTGCTGACTCCTGGCAGGGAGGTCGTGAGGACGGTCCCGGGACCGCCTGGTTCCGGGGGTGGTAGGGAGTTGACCCCAGACCGTATGACGGTCACGGGGCAGGAGACAATTCTCCACCCGGCATGGGCCGCCAATCGGGCTCAAATGCGTGTAACGGTCCCAGTCGGCCATTTCGTTTCTCATATCAGTACAAGAATTCGGGTCCTGCGTGCCTCCGGGTGTCCCGGAGTGTGTCCGGGCGGGTGTCCGTACCGTGGGACGGCGCCGCGGGGCGCCCGGGCGGTGGCGTAGATTCGCAGTTCCGTACGTAAGGGACGCGGGCCGGAAAGCGCAGGGGTAACAGGTGGCAGGGGCGAGTCGGGAAGCCGCGGCGAGTGCCCGCAGGATCGTCGTGAAGGTGGGGTCGTCCTCGCTGACCACCGCGGCCGGCGGGCTGGACGCGGACCGGGTCGACGCCCTGGTGGACGCGCTCGCCAAGCACGGCGGCCGGGAGATCGTGCTGGTCAGCTCCGGCGCCATCGCCGCCGGTCTGGCGCCGCTCGGGCTCGGCAAGCGCCCCCGCGACCTGGCCAGGCAGCAGGCGGCGGCCAGCGTCGGGCAGGGGCTGCTGATGGCCCGCTACACCGCCTCGTACGCCCGCTACGCCAGGCGCGTCGGGCAGGTGTTGCTCACCACCGACGACATGAGCCGCCGCACCCACTACCGCAACGCGCAGCGCACCCTGGAGCAACTGCTCGCCATGGGCGCCGTGCCCGTCGTCAACGAGAACGACACCGTGGCCACCGAGGAGATCCGCTTCGGCGACAACGACCGGCTCGCCGCCCTCGTCGCCCATCTGGCCCGCGCCGACCTGCTGGTGCTCCTCTCCGACGTCGACGGCCTCTACGACGGCCCGCCGAGCGCCCCCGGCGCCACCCGTATCGCCGAGGTGCGCCACCGCGCCGAGCTGGCCGGGGTCCGGCTGGGGGCCGCCGGGCGGGCCGGGGTGGGCACGGGCGGCATGGTGACCAAGGTGGAGGCCGCCAGGATCGCCACCGGCGAGGGCGTGCCCGTGGTGCTGACGTCCGCCGTGTACGCGGACGCGGCGCTGGCCGGGCAGCCCACCGGCACGTACTTCCACCCCACCGGGCGGCGCGCCCGCGGCCGGCTGCTGTGGCTCGCGCACGCCTCCACCCCGCTGGGGGCTCTGGTGCTGGACGACGGCGCGGTACGGGCCGTGACCGAGCGGCGCACGTCGCTGCTGCCGGCGGGGATCAAGGAGGTGGAGGGCAGGTTCACCGCGGGCGACCCGGTGGAGCTGCGGGACACCTCGGGCCGGGCGGTCGCGCGCGGGCTCGTCGCCTTCGACGCCGAGGAGCTGCCGCGGCTGCTCGGGCGCTCCACCCGCGAGCTGGCCAAGGAGCTGGGCCCGGCGTACGAGCGCGAGGTCGTGCACCGGGACGACCTCGTGGTGCTCGACAAGTGAGGTGCGAGCGGTACGGTGCGGCAGGCGCGGGCGACAACTGAGGTGCCACAAGTGGCGGGCGGCAACTGACGGTTGACCGGAGCACGGTACGTGCCGTGCGGCGGGTGCTGTACCCCGCGTGAGACCGGCGCGCGGCGCGCGAAAAATCCGGTGTCCCGGCAGAGACCTTGGGCAAAAGCACCACGGGCGGGCGCGTCGGCTGGTCAACTTTGTTGTATGGGGCTGCCGCGGCGCGCAGCCCGTTGCAGACTCGTATTCAGGAGGCCGCCCGTGACACAAGGGCGTCCAGGGGCGCTGCCCCGGGGAACGGCACAGCGGACGCTGACCAGCGTCCAGGGGACCGGAGGTGGGCATGCGGGAAGCGCGGAGGAGCCGGCGACCGCGGCGGACGCCGGCGGTCCCGCCGCCGACGGCGCCCACCGGCTGTGGCACGTCACGCTGAGCGTCGCAGGGCCCGAGGCCCCGCTGAAGGAGATCAGGCGCGGTCTTGAACGGCTGGCGCACGACCATCCCTTCCTGCTGACCAGCCGCTATGCCAACGACCACGCCGAGATCCGCTACTGGGAAGAGGCCCGCGACCTGCACGACGCGGCGGCCGTGGCGCTGCGGCTCTGGGGGGAGCACCGGGCGTCGGCGCAGTTGCCGCCGTGGGAGATCGTGGGCCTGGAGGTGATCGCGCGGGAGACGTACCACCAGCGCATCGCCGACGGGTACGGGCCGGCGCCCGCGGTGCCGGTGGGGGTGCATCCGTTCTGAGCCGCGGCGGGGGATCCGCCGCGGCACGGGCCGTTGGCGGCCGTACAGGGGCGTACGCCCCGGCGCGCGCGGCGGCGTCCGCGCCCCGGGGCGGCTACCGGCGCACGCGCACGAGGTGAAGCGCGGGAGCACGCACCCGCCGGTGCCGCGTCTCGCGGAGTGATACGGCCAGTCCACGATGTCGGCACCGCCGACTACCCTGCTCGGCATGAGCAGCGAAACCCAGTCCCCGGTCCGCCAGGCCGCCCAGCGGGCGCGTACCGCGGCGGCGATGATCGCCCCGCTGCCCCGCGCGGCCAAGGACGCCGCCCTGCTGGCCGTCGCCGACGCGCTGGAGGCGCGCGCCGCGGAGGTCGTCGCGGCCAACGCGGAGGACGTCGCCCGGGCGCGGGCCGACGGCGTCTCCGAGGCGATCGTGGACCGGCTGACGCTGACCGAGGAGCGCGTGGCCGCTGTCGCCTCCGACGTCCGTGACGTCGCCAAGCTGCCGGACCCCGTCGGCGAGGTGGTCCGCGGCTCCACGCTGCCGAACGGCCTGGAGCTGCGCCAGGTGCGGGTGCCGCTGGGCGTCGCCGGCATCATCTACGAGGGCCGGCCCAACGTCACCGTGGACGCCGCCGCGCTCTGCCTGAAGTCGGGCAACGCGGTGCTGCTGCGCGGCTCCTCCTCCGCGTACGCCTCGAACACCGCCCTCGTCGCCGTCCTGCGCGACGCGGTGGCCTCGGCCGGGCTGCCGCCGGACGCGGTGCAGTTGGTGCCCGGGCAGGGCCGCGAGTCCGTGCACGAGCTGATGCGCGCCCGCGGGCTGGTCGACGTGCTGATCCCGCGCGGCGGCGCCGGCCTCATCCGCACCGTCGTCGAGGAGTCCACGGTCCCGGTGATCGAGACCGGCACGGGCAACTGCCACGTGTACGTGGACGAGCACGCCGACCTCGACCTCGCCGAGAAGATCCTCGTCAACTCCAAGGCGCAGCGCCCCAGCGTGTGCAATGCCGCCGAGACCGTCCTCGTCCACCAGGCCGTGGCCGACGCCTTCCTGCCCCGCGCCCTGCGGGCGCTGGAGGCCGCGGGCGTCACCGTGCACGGCGACGACGCCTGGGTGAAGGCGGGCGCCGCGGCCGGCGTGGAGGTGCAGCTCGCCGACGACGAGGACTGGGCCACGGAGTACCTGTCGTACGACATCGCCGCGGGCGTGGTCCGCTCCCTGGACGACGCGGTGGCGCACATCCGCCGCTGGTCCTCCGGGCACACCGAGGCCGTCGTCACCCGCGACACCGGCGCGGCCCGCCGCTTCACCGCACTGGTGGACTCCGCCGCGGTCATGGTGAACGCCTCCACCCGGTTCACCGACGGCGCGGAGTTCGGCTTCGGCGCGGAGATCGGCATCTCCACCCAGAAGCTGCACGCCCGCGGGCCGATGGGGCTGCCGGAGCTGACCTCGACGAAGTACGTCGTGACGGGCGACGGCCAGCTCAAGGGCCGGTAGCCGGGCGCCCCGCCGCCGAACGGCCCAGCGGGGCTCCGGGAGTCCGCGCGGCGGTCTCCGGGCCGGGAGCAGGCCGTACAGGCGCCTTCCCAGGCCCGTCGCGGCCGCCGTACGGGTCCTCCGGGGTGGCCGGGACTCCGCGTCCGTATCCCGCGCTGCCTGGCGCATCCCGACTGTCCCGGTTTACGCTGGTCGGGTGCCGGACGATGTGGGGGGCAGGCCACCGTACGCCGACGGTGACGAGCCCGACAGCCACCACCACGGAGGCGCGGACGAAGAGTTCGCCGCCGTGGTCCTCGACGAGGACTTCGTCCGTTCGGCCCATTTCCACGAGCCGAGCGCCGTCGAGCGCATGGTCGGCGCCGCGGAGGCGCGGGCCCAGGCGGAGGCCGTCCTCGAGGAAGCGGCGAGCGACGACCGGATATACGACGGCTGGGACGACCCGGACGCCCCCGACCCGTACGGCCCCTACGGCGGCGCGCTGCGCCCGTACCGCGGCCACGGGCACTGGCAGCGGCCCGTCGCCCTGCTGCTCGCCCTCCTCCTCGGCGTCGGCATAGTCGCGCTGTCCTTCGCCGCCGTGTACCGTTCCGGCCCCGACGGCCGCGACGACGCCCCGCCCCCCGGCGGCTCCAGCCCTTCGGCCACGACCGGCGCGGACGCCCTCGAACCGTCGCTGACACCGCGCTGACCCCCTGCTGAGCCCCCTGCGCGACTCCGCGCGAGCGCCGCCGGCGATCTGCCGCAACCGCTTCCGCCCGATTGATCCTCACCCTCCCCCTACGTCCTGCGGCCGTGGGCGGTACCCCCACCGGCGCAGCGGCAAGTTGGCGTTGACGCGCCGGTTTACGGGGGGCGCCGCGGACCTACTCTTCTGTATATGGCCGGGCACGAAGGCCCGCCCGACGGGACACCCGAACGCGCCCCCGGAGGCGGAGACGACGAGTACCGCTCCATCGTGTTCGATGAGGCGTTCGTCAATGCTGCCCGCCTGGAGGAGTACTCCGCCCGCGAGCGCGCCGGCGACCATGCCCCCGCCGTCCGCAGCCGCCGCCCCCAGCGGCCCGGCGCCTCCCGGCAGGCCCTGGTGCTCGTCCTGCTCATCGCGCTCGCCTTCGGCACCGCCATCTACATGGGCGTACGCATGCCCTACCGGCAGCCCGGCGCTCCCGCCGCGGCGCCGCTGCGCAGCACCGTCGTCCCGCTGACGCCCGACGGCCCGGTGCCCGGCGGCGGGCCCGAGGAGCTGATCGCCGGCAGCCCCGCCGCGGACTTCGGCACCGGCGGCGACGGCATCGACCTGCCGGACCCGGTCGCGACCCGGAACTTCACCGAGGAGCAGGTCGTCCAGGCGCTCACCGCCAGCAAGGACTACCTCGTCACCTCCGCGGTCGACGCCCGCACCCTCACCGGCGGCAACGTCCGCGACGTACGCATCCAGCTCGACCCGCAGCAGCACGGCCAGTTCGACCAGAGCCTCGCCCGCCCCGCCGACGACGGCAGGCACGCCGCGACCGGCTGGATGGTGCGCTTCGACCCCGAGCACGTGCGGCTGGCCGACCGGAGCGTACGGGTCGACGGCGCGGTGACGTTCGCGGAGGTCAGCGACCAGGAGCTGGAGGTCAGCGCGGACCACGTCTTCGTCTACGTGCTGCGCCCCGCGAAGGCGTCCGCGGGGACGCCGAAGGCGGACGCGTCGCTGTTCACCGTGCGCCGCCAGGTGCGCATCCGTTTCGACCACGACGACCTGCGCGACCGGCAACTGGAGCTGGCCGAGACCGCGCTGACCGCCGGGCCGCTGGCGTGCACCGCGGACGCCTCGGCGTATCTGCGGCCGCTGCTGGCCGGCGAGCGGGACCCGCGGAAGACGCCGCACGGGACCAACCCGTTCGCGACGCCGGGTCAGTTGAGCGGGTCGCTGTGCGGAGTGCTGGACACCGGGCAGGCGGCGAAGGTGTCGTAGCCCCTGTCCGACGCGCGGGGGTAGGCGGGCCGGAGGCCCGGAGCGTGCGCCCGTACGACGGCGCCACACGCCCTGCGAACGACGCCGCCGCCCCCGGGACGAGGGGGCGGCGGCGGCTTGCGTACGGTGCGCTCGCTGAGCGGAGGGGGACGGTGCTCAGTTGGGCGAGGCGTCCGCGGGGCCGGAGCCGTCCGACGGGGCGGAGCCGCCGGAGCCGCGGTTGTTGAAGCGGTCCCGCAGCTTGCCGCCTATGTCGGCGGTGCCGCCCGCGATGTCGTTGACGAGCCGCAGCAGCGGGTCCTTGCTGTTCTTCACCGTGTCCGCGTAGCTGCTGGCGGACTCGCGGAAGGACTCGCGCGCGGAGGCGTCCTTGTCCTCGTCGCGCCGCGGGTAGTGGCCGTCCATGATCCGCTGGTAGTCGCGGCTCTCCGACCACTTCTTCAGCTCGGCGGCGCGGATGGTGGTGAAGGGGTGGCTGCGCGGCAGCACGTTGAGGATCTTCAGGACGGAGTCGCGGACGTCGCCGCCCCGGTCGTACTCCTCGGCCTGCTGAAGGAACGCGTCGACGTTCATCTGGTGCAGGTGGTTGCCGCCGGCGAGCTTCATCAGCCCGCGCATCGACGCCTCCAGGTCCTGCCCGACGAGCAGCCCGGCGCGGTCCGCGGACAGCTCCGACTTGCGGAACCACTCCAGCAGCGCGGCGATGATGGCCCGTATCGCCAGGGCGCCCAGCGGGATCCAGGCGAGCGCGAGGGCGAGGTTGGTGAGGAAGAGCATGATCGTGCGGTACACCGAGTGGCCGGACAGCGCGTGGCCCACCTCGTGCCCGACGACGGCCCGCATCTCCTCCTCGTCGAGCAGCTCGACGAGGCCGGTGGTGACGACGATGATCGGCTCGTCCATGCCGATGCACATCGCATTGGGCTGGGGGTCCTGCTTGACGTACATCTGCGGGACCTTCTCGAGGTCCAGGATGTAACAGGCGTCGCGCAGCATGTCGTGCAGGTGCTGGAACTGCTGGTCGCTGACCCGCACCGAGTCGGAGAGGAACAGCAGCCGCAGCGAGCGCTCCGGCAGCATGCCGCTGATCGCCTTGAAGACCTTGTCGAAGCCGGTGAGCTTGCGCAGCGAGACCAGCGCGGAGCGGTCGGCCGGGTGCTCGTACGCCCGGGACGAGATGCCCGGGAACCTCCTGCGTTCTCGGCTCGGCACGTTCTTGTTGAGTTCAGGCATGTCTGTCCGTCCCCTCCCCGTACGTCTGACCCCCAAGGCTAGTGCGACAACGGGCCGGCGCGGCCGGGAGTTCCGTAGCAGGTTCGTCACGGCACCCGTACCGCCCGGTGACCTCGGCGTCCGCGGCGGCGTACGCGGCCGGCGTCCCCCGATGGCGGAGCCGACGTGGGAGCGGGCCGCGTACCCGCTTACGATGTCGTGGCACGCCCACCCGACGACACCGGATTGGCCACCGTGACCATGAGCGCTCTGACCGCCGCCCACGACCTCGCCGTGACCCTCGCCTCCGCATCCGAGAGCGGTGGGGGCGGCGAGCACGAGAGCAACGGCTCCAGCCTGAACCCGTACTTCGTGGGCGGGTCCACGCTGTTCATCCTGCTTCTCCTGCTCTTCATCACCACCCGCTTCAACCGGGACCGCTGAGGGCGGTGAGACGCAGACTGGGCGTGATGGGCGGGACGTTCGATCCCATCCACCACGGTCACCTGGTGGCGGCGAGCGAGGTCGCCGCCCGCTTCCACCTCGACGAGGTGATCTTCGTGCCCACGGGCGAGCCGTGGCAGAAGAGCGACAAGGCGGTCTCGCCGCGCGAGGACCGCTATCTGATGACCGTGATCGCCACGGCGTCGAACCCGCAGTTCTCGGTCAGCCGCATCGACATCGACCGCGAAGGGCCGACGTTCACGATCGACACCCTCCGGGAGCTGCACGGGCTCGAACCGGAGGCGGAGCTGTTCTTCATCACCGGCGCGGACGCGCTCTCCCAGATCTTCACCTGGCGGGGTGCCGAGGAACTGTTCTCGCTGGCCCACTTCATCGGGGTGACCAGGCCGGGTCACCGGTTGCACGACCCCGGGCTGCCCGAAGGCAGGGTGTCGTTGGTCGAGGTTCCCGCGCTCGCCATCTCGTCCACGGATTGCCGGGAACGGGTGGCTCGCGAGGAACCTGTCTGGTATTTGGTCCCTGACGGCGTTGTGCGCTACATCAACAAGCGAAGGCTTTACCGCGACGGCGATTGACGCGCAGGATCTACGGAGCGGCGGGGGCCGCACCGGGAGCGAAGGGTAAGCACGGGGGGACCATGGGCGGGGATTGCCCATTATGGAAGGGGCACCAGTGAACGACGGATACCGCGGCCCGCAGGGCCACGACCCGTACCAGGACCCCTACGCCCGCGGCTACGACCCGTACGGACAGCAGGGCTACGACTACGACCGTCAGGGCGCCCCCCAGGACCCCGGCGCCCAGGGCTACCGGGACCCCTCCTCCGGCTACGGGTACGACTACGACCCGTACGCCCAGCAGCCGCCGCCCCCGCCCCAGCAGGGCGCCGCCTACCCGCCCCAGACCCCCCGGGCGCAGCAGCAGCACTACGCCCCGCAGGCCCCGCCCCCGGCCGTCGGGTACGACTACGACTACGACCCCTACGGCCCCGCCGCCCACTCCGGCGAGCAGCCCGTGACGCCCGTACCGCCCGACGGCGAGTGGGGGCGCATCCCGCAGCAGCGGCCGCCCGGCGAGGAGCCCCCCGGCCGGGGCCGGCCCCCGCACGAGCCGCCCGACTACGCCACCGAGCAGTTCTCCTTCGTCGAGGACGAGACCGAGTCCTCCGAAGACGTCATCGACTGGCTGAAGTTCACCGAGAGCCGCACCGAGCGCCGCGAGGAGGCCAAGCGGCGCGGCCGCAACCGCCGCGTCGCGCTGCTGCTGGTCATGGTCCTCGCCCTGCTCGGCGGCACCGGCTATCTGTGGGCCACCGACCGCCTCCCCTTCGTCGGCGGCGACTCCGCCCCCGCGGAGGCGGCGGAGGAGAAGCGCGACACCCTGGTGGTGCACCTGCACGACACCGACGGCGGCGGCAGCTCCACCGCGCTGCTCGTGAACAACGCCACCACCGGCAAGGGCACCACCGTGCTGCTGCCCAACGACCTCGCCGTCTCGGGCGACGACGGCACCGCCACCACCCTCGGCCAGGCCGTCGACGAGCAGGGCGCGGGCGCCACCCGGGACGCGATCGACGGGCTCCTCGGCTCGCAGATCAAGGGGAGCTGGCGGCTGGACACCCCGTATCTGGAGATCCTCGTGGAGGGCGTCGGCGGCATCGTCCTGGACGCCGACGCGACCGTGCCCGGCGCGAAGAAGGGCGACGACCCGCTGGTCGAGAAGGGCCAGAAGCGCAGGCTCAACGGCGAGCAGGCCATCGCCTACGCGACGTACCAGACGGACGACGAGCCGCAGACGGCGCAGTTGCGGCGCTTCGGGCAGGTCATGCAGTCCGTGCTGAAGAACCTGCCGAGCGACACCGCGGCCGCCAAGAGCCTGGTGAAGTCCATGGGCATGGTCCTGGACCCGTCCCTGTCCGAGGCCGAGCTGGCCGCGTCCCTGGCGTCGCTGTCGGAGCTGGCCAAGGAGGGCGCGTACGCGACCGAGACGCTGGAGGTCGGCGGCGACGGGCGGCCGAGCGACCAGGCCACGCGGAAGGTCGTCGAGGACGTCCTGGGCGGCACGGTCAAGAACCCCGGCGGGGCCACGGCGGCGCGGGTCAGCGTGCAGAACGGCGCGGGCAGCGCGAAGCCGGCGGAGACGGCGAAGGTCGCGCTGGTGAACGGCGGCTTCACGTTCGTCGACGGCGGCCAGGCGGCCGAGCCGGAGGCGGCCTCCGAGGTGCGCTACGCGGACGCGGCGGCGAAGGAGCAGGCCGTCCAGGTCGCGAAGACGCTGGGGCTGCCGGAGAAGGCGGTGGCCAAGGGCAAGACGCCGGCGAACGCCGACGTGGTGGTCGTCCTCGGCCAGGACTACGAGGGGTGACCGTGCCGGGAGCCGCGGGGCTGTCGTACGGGCGTGAGATCCTGGAATACGTATCCGCAGCGATACCCCGAGTTCCCGACAGAAGTGGACAGCCCTGCCCGTGACCGCAACGGACCACTCCATCGACCTGGTCAGCACCGCGGCCCAGGCCGCCGCCGACAAGCTCGCGCACGACATCGTCGCGTACGACGTCAGCGACGTCCTCGCCATCACCGACGCCTTTCTGCTCGCCTCGGCGCCCAACGACCGCCAGGTCAAGGCGATCGTGGACGGCGTCGAGGAGGCGCTGCTGAAGGAGCGCGGCGCCAAGCCGGTGCGGCGCGAGGGTGAGCGCGACGGCCGCTGGGTCCTGCTGGACTACTCGGACATCGTGATCCACGTGCAGCACTCCGAGGAGCGGGTGTTCTACGCCCTGGAGCGGCTGTGGAAGGACTGCCCCGAGCTGGACCTGCCGCCGGACGCGGTGGCCACCCGCGGCCGCGCCGCGGAGCACGCGGAGGCCCACGGCGACGGAGCCCGGCGGGATGCGTGACCGCCGGATCGTCCTGTGGCGGCACGGTCAGACGGCCTGGAACCTGGAGCGGCGCTTCCAGGGCCAGACCGACATCGAGCTGACCGAGCAGGGCGTGCTGCAGGCGCGGCGCGCCGCCCGGCTGCTGGCGGCGCTCCGGCCGGACGCGATGATCTGCTCCGACCTGCTGCGCACCCGCGGCACGGCCGCGGAGCTGGCGTCGCTGACCAGCCTTGACGTCACGTACGACAGCGCGCTGCGGGAGACGTACGCGGGCGTCTGGCAGGGACTGACGCACGAGGAGATCATCGCGCGGCACGGCGAGCAGTACGCGGCCTGGAAGCGCGGCGAGCCGGTGCGGCGCGGCGGCGGGGAGCTGGAGACCGAGGTCGCGGACCGGGCGGCGCCGGTGGTGCTGGCGCACGCGGACAAGCTCTCGGACGCCGGCACGCTGGTCGTGGTCAGCCACGGCGGCACGATCCGGACGACGATCGGACGGCTGCTGGGCATCGAGCCGCGGAACTGGGAGGCGCTGGGCGGGCTGTCGAACTGCAGTTGGTCGGTGCTCGGGGAGTCGGTGCGCGGCTGGCGGCTGCTGGAGCACAACGCGGGCAGCCTGCCGGAACCGGTGCTGGGCGACGACACGTAGGCCCCGGGCGGCCACTGGTAACCGATTTTTGTTTCCGGGCCCCTTCCGGCTAAGCTCTGTCTCGTTCGCCCCCGCAGTTCCGGGCGGGCGACTGCAAGGGGCTATAGCTCAGTTGGTAGAGCGCTTGCATGGCATGCAAGAGGTCAGGAGTTCGATTCTCCTTAGCTCCACAAAGCCGACCGGCGACGTGTGCCCGCGGAAAACGCGGACCATGTCGCCTTTGTCGCTTCTGCGCGGACTTCGTCCGCGCCTGGCGGGGGCTTCGCCACCCGCACCCCCTCACTCGGGCAGCCCGGCACTCTGTTCACCCTGCCCCCGTCCCGCTGGGGCGGGATTCGTCGTTTTCCGGCACCTGCAGCGCCGCCTGGCGGGCGCGCTCCTCGGACAGGGGCCGGGCGTGGGCCCGGCAGCCGATCAGGGGGTCGGCCAGCGTCCGCAGGCAGTCGAGCAGCTTGCGGCTCCCCTCGTCCGCCGGGGTGTAGACGACGATCCTGGTCTCCGGCATGCCCGTGATCGTCAGGGACGTCGACACGCAGCGCAGCTCGCCGACCGAGGCGTGCTGCACGACCTTGATGCGCGAGCCCGGCGGCGCCACGTCTCCCTTGCGCCACATCTCCGCGAAGTCCTCGCTGGTCTCCGCCAGGGTGCGGATCAGCCGCTCCCAGGACGGCTCGCCGACGTGCCGCCCGTACGCCCCGCGGAACGTGGCCACGAGGATCGGCAGCTCCTCGTCCCTGTTGACCATCGCGCAGCAGCAGGCGCGGGCGGAGAAGAGCTGCCACAGCACGTTCCGGCCCTGCTCGCCGGCGCCGGCGACGGCGGGGAACATCCGCTCGTACAGCCCGTTGGCGGCGAGCACGTCATAGCGGGAGTTGTAGACCGCCGCGGGCAGGTCCATGGCCGCCAGGATCCCCAGCACCTCGGGGCCGACGGACTGGGCGGCGGCGGCAGGCTCGGGCGCGTACGGCACCTCGGCCAGGTGGTACAGGTGCTCGCGCTCCATCGCGTCCAGGCGCAGGGTGCGCGCCACCGCGTCGAGCACCTGGGGGCTGGCGTTGATGCGCCGGCCCTGCTCCAGCCACGTGTACCAGGTGACGCCGACGCCGGAGAGCTGCGCGACCTCCTCGCGGCGCAGCCCCGGGGTGCGGCGCCGCGGCCCCGGCGGCATGCCCACGTCCGCGGGGGTGATGCGCGCCCGGCGGCTGCGCAGGAAGGCCGCCAGCTCCGGCCTGCGGCGGCCGGCCGCCATCGTCGTCATGCTCATCTCCCCAGGGTCAGGGCATTCCGCCCGCCGTGCCAGGTGCTGTCAGTACCAGCATCAGCAGGCTCTCATTACCAGTACGGCGCAGGGGAGATGCTCGCGGTATGCCTGACACCACCACGACGTCCCCCGCCGGGGGCAGCGCGCCCGGCGCCGCCGCCGTCTCCAGTAAAGCGCGCGGCACCGACAACGCTCCCGGCACACGTACCGGCTGGCTCCTCGGCATCGTCCTCGCCGGGCAGTTCATGGCGCTGCTCGACGTCTTCATCGTCAACGTCGCCGCCCCCACCATGCGCACCGACCTGGGCACCTCGGGCGCCGAGCTGCAACTGATCATCGCCGGGTACGTCATCTCGTACTCCGTGCTGCTGATCACCGGCGCCCGGCTGGGCGCCATGCTCGGCCACCGCCGCATGTACCTCGGCGGGCTCGTGCTCTTCACCGCCGCCTCCCTCGCCTGCGGGCTGGCCGCCACCTCGGGGCAGCTCATCGCGTTCCGGCTGGTGCAGGGCGCGGGCGCGGCGGCGATGATCCCGCAGGTGCTCAGCCTGATCCAGCGCAACTTCACCGGCACCGAGCGGGTCCGTGCCCTCGGCGTCTACGCGGCCGTCCTGGCCACCGGCGCGGCCGCCGGGCAGATCGCGGGCGGCCTGCTGGTCAGCGCCGACATCTTCGGCTGGAGCTGGCGGCCGGTGTTCCTGGTGAACGTGGTGGTGGGCGTGCCGCTGCTGGTGCTCGGCGCCCGGCTGCTGCCGCGTGACGAGCCGCGCTCCGCGGCGGGCGGCGCCCCGTACGGCGGCGTCCTCGACCGCGGCGGGCTGGTGCTGCTGGCGGCCGCGGTGACCCTGTTCACCGTGCCGCTGGTGCTCGGGCAGGAGCTGGACTGGCCCGTCTGGGGCTGGCTCATGCTGGGCGGCAGCGTCGCGGCGGTGGCGGCCTTCGCGGTGTACGAGTCGAGCCTGGCCCGGCGCGGGGGCGTGCCGCTGTTCCCGCCACGCGTGGTGCGTGCGCCCGGGATGCCCGTGGCCGTCGTGCGCGCCGGGCTTGCGATGGTGCTCAACGGCGCGTTCATGTTCGTCATGGCGCTGCACCTGCAGTCCGAGCTGGGCTTCGGCCCGCTGCGCGCCGGGCTGACCTTCGTGCCGACCGCCGTCGCCTTCGGGGTCGCCGGGCTGACCTGGCAGCGGCTGCCGGAGCGGCTGCGCCCCGCGGTGGTGCCGGCGGGCTTCGTGACGCTCACGGTGTCGTTCCTGGCGGTGGGTCTGGCGATGCGCGGCGGCGGCGAGGGCGGCCCCGGCTTCTACGCCGGGCTGACCGGCGTCGGCCTCGGCCTCGCGCTGGCCTTCAGCCCCAATCTGACGGCCGCGCTCGCGCTCGTACGTACCGAGGACGCACCGCACGCCAGCGGCCTGCTGACGACCACCGCACAGCTCGGCGGGCTCATCGGCGTGGCGACGATCGGCACCCTGTATCTGGAGCGCGTGGGGGCGCTCACGGCGCGCAGTTCCGCGGACGCGGTATGGGACGCGCTCCTCGCGCTGGCCGCTGTGGGGGTGCTCGGGCTGCTTGCGGGGGTTCGGTACCGGTATCGGCGCTGACCACCTCGGCCGCGCGTGGCAGAATCACAGCATCCTCACAGGGCGGAAGCCGAAGGGAGGGGCTGCGAGATGCCTTCGTGCGCCACCGGGAGGCAGCCGGCGGCCGAGACCCACCGGCCGGGAGCGATCCGCGCCTCCGCCCTGCACTGTCCAGCCTGCGGTTCCTCGCACGTCGCGCAGGTGCTCGGTGACAACGGCGGAGTGTCCTATGTGTGCACGGCCTGCGGCCATAGCTGGAGCTGAGTGATGGGAGCACACAGCAGGAAGTGCGACTGGTGCGGAAACGGCACCCCCATCGTGCGCGACATGGAGCCGCTCAACCCCGACTACCAGTACTGGTGCGAGGAGTGCGCGCGGGCGCTGATCATAAAGGGCGATCCCATCGAGACGTACCGCGAGCTGGAGGGCGAGCCGATCTACGGCCGGCTGCTCGACGAGCACTGCACGCTCAAGCGCTTCTACTCGTTCGCGACGGCCTGATCTGCCACCGCCGCCGGTGGGGTAGGGTGAAGCCCGCCCAGGGGCTATAGCTCAGTTGGTAGAGCACTTGCATGGCATGCAAGGGGTCAGGAGTTCGAATCTCCTTAGCTCCACTCGGCTCCCCTTCCGGCTGCGATATCCTGAGCGCATGCGTGCCCGACGCCTTCTGCTTAGCGGGCCGCGCTGACGGCAGGAAACACTCAGCGCGGCGTCCCCTCCTGTGCGAGGGGTTTTTTCGTTTCCGCATCCGGCACCGCAGGCAGAGACCACCAGGAGCTTTGAGGACCATGAGCAGCGAGACGACCACCGCCGCCGCCACCGAGTCGGTGCCGCCGACGGCACCGCACCGCTACACCGCGGCCCTGGCGGCCGAGATCGAGGGACGCTGGCAGGACTTCTGGGAGCGCGAGGGCACGTACGCGGTGGACACGGCCGCGGCGTCGGACCGGCCCCGGAAGTTCATCATGGACATGTTCCCGTACCCCTCGGGTGCGGGCCTGCACGTGGGGCACCCGCTGGGGTACATCGCCACCGACGTCTTCGCCCGCTACGAGCGCATGACGGGCCACGACGTCCTGCACACCATGGGCTTCGACGCCTTCGGCCTGCCCGCCGAGCAGTACGCCGTGCAGACCGGCACCCACCCGCGCGTCACCACCGAGGCGAACATCGCCTCCATGCGCCGCCAACTGGGCCGCCTGGGCCTGGGGCACGACCGGGACAGGTCGTTCGCCACGATCGACCCGGACTACTACAAGTGGACCCAGTGGATCTTCCTGCAGATCTTCGAGTCCTGGTACGACGAGGAGGCCGGCTCCGCCCGCCCGATCGCCACCCTGGTCGAGCAGTTCGAGACCGGCAAGCGCGAGACGCCCGACCGGCGCCCCTGGGGCGAGCTGACGCCCGAGGAGCACGCCGAGGTGCTGAGCGGCTACCGGCTGGCGTACGCCTCCGACTCCCCGGTCAACTGGTGCCCCGGCCTGGGCACCGTGCTGGCCAATGAGGAGGTCACCGCGGACGGCCGCTCCGAGCGCGGCAACTTCCCCGTCTTCAAGGCCAATCTGCGGCAGTGGATGATGCGCATCACCGCCTACGCCGACCGGCTGCTGGCCGACCTGGACGAGCTGGACTGGCCCGAGGCCATCAAGCTGCAGCAGCGCAACTGGATCGGCCGCAGCGAGGGCGCGCGCGTCGACTTCCCCGTCGACGGCCACGAGGGCACGCGGATCCCGGTCTTCACCACCCGCCCCGACACCCTGTTCGGCGCCACCTACATGGTGCTGGCCCCCGAGCACCCGCTGGTCGACGGCATCGCACCGGCCGGCTGGCCGCAGGGCACCCACGAGGTGTGGACCGGCGGGCACGCCACGCCCGCGGAGGCGGTGGAGACGTACCGCGCGCAGGCCGCCGCCAAGTCCGACGTGGAGCGGCAGGCGGAAGCCAAGGAGAAGACCGGCGTGTTCACGGGCGCGTACGCCCTGAACCCCGTCAACGGCGAGCGCGTCCCCGTCTTCATCGCCGACTACGTCCTGATGGGCTACGGCACCGGCGCCATCATGGCCGTACCCGGACAGGACCAGCGCGACTGGGAGTTCTCCGAGGTCTTCGAACTGCCCATCATCCGCACCGTGGAGCCGCCCGCGGACTGGGACGGCAAGGCGTACACCGGGGACGGCCCCGCGATCAACTCGGCGGGCGACGGCATCGACCTGAACGGGCTGGAGGTCGCCGACGCCAAGCGGAAGATCATCGCCTGGCTGGAGGACCACGGTGTCGGCGAGGGCACCGTCAGCTTCCGGCTGCGGGACTGGCTGTTCAGCCGCCAGCGCTACTGGGGCGAGCCCTTCCCGATCGTCTACGACGAGAACGACGTCGCCCACGCCCTGCCCGAGTCGATGCTGCCGCTGGAGCTGCCCGAGGTCGAGGACTACTCGCCGCGCACCTTCGACCCGGACGACGCCGGCAGCCGCCCCGAGACGCCCCTGTCGCGCAACGCGGACTGGGTGAACGTCACCCTGGACCTGGGCGACGGCTCGGGACCGCGGCGCTACCGGCGCGAGACCAACACCATGCCCAACTGGGCCGGCTCCTGCTGGTACGAGCTGCGCTACCTGGACCCGCACAACGCCGAGCGGCTGGTCGACCCGGCGGTCGAGCGCGCCTGGATGGGCCCGGCCGAAGGCAAGCCGCACGGCGGCGTCGACCTGTACGTCGGCGGCGCCGAGCACGCCGTGCTGCACCTGCTGTACGCCCGCTTCTGGTCCAAGGTGCTGTACGACCTGGGGTACGTCTCGTCCGCCGAGCCGTTCCACAAGCTGTTCAACCAGGGCATGATCCAGGCGTATGTCTACCGCGACGCCCGCGGCTTCCCGGTGCCCGCCGTGGAGGTCGAGGAGCACGACGGCGGCTACTGGTACGACGGCGCGCAGGTCAGGCGCGAGCTGGGCAAGATGGGCAAGTCCCTGAAGAACGCCGTCACGCCGGACGAGATCTGCGCCGAGTACGGGGCGGACACGCTGCGCCTGTACGAGATGGCGATGGGCCCGCTGGACGTCTCCCGGCCCTGGGACACCCGCGCGGTCGTCGGCCAGTACCGGCTGCTGCAGCGGCTGTGGCGCAACGTCGTCGACGAGTCGACCGGCGCGGTCACGGTCGTGGACGCCGAGCCGGACGAGGCGACGCTGCGGGCGGTGCACAAGGCCGTCGACGGGGTCACCAGGGACATGGCGGGGCTGCGCTTCAACACCGCCATCGCGAAGGTGACGGAGCTGAACAACCACGTCACCAAGCTGCCCGCGGTGCCGCGGAGCGTCGCCGAGGCGCTGGTGAAGCTGGTCGCGCCGCTGGCGCCGCACGTCGCCGAGGAGCTGTGGCACCGGCTGGGGCACGGCACGACGGTGGTCTACGAGCCGTTCCCGGTCGCCGATCCGCGGTACGTGGCCGACGAGACGGTCACGTGCGTGGTGCAAGTCAAGGGCAAGGTCAAGGCCCGGCTGGAGGTGTCACCCGACATCTCCGCGGCGGAGCTGGAGGCGGCGGCGCTGGCCGACGAGGCGGTGGTGCGGGCGCTGGGCGGGGCGCCGGTGCGGAAGGTGATCGTACGGGCGCCGAAGCTGGTGAACGTGGTCGTCTGAGGGCGCCCGGCGCCTTCGTACGAGGGGCGGGAGCAGCCGCGCGTACGCGTGGAAGCTGCCGCGCGGAACTGGCGGGACCAGCCGCGGGATCGGCCGCGGCCGGATCCCCCGGGGCGTTCCCTAAGGGACGATTCCGGGAAGGCCGGGGGCCGGCGGGGCCGCCCGGCCTTTCCCGTACCCGTACGCTGGAGGGCAGACCGCCTGCCGTGGCCGCCCGGGGCTGCGCGGCCCGAGATGGAGGGATGCGGACCTCATGGACGTCGTCGTCGCTCTGCTGGCGCTGTTCTTCGTGCTCTGTGTCGCGGCGGGCGTGGTCCTGACCGTGAAGGCCACGCGGGCGGTGAAGCGGGGCGTAGAGCGCACGGTCGCCGACACCCGCAGAACGGTCCAGGAGACGACGCTCAAGGCCCGCCGGGCGGTACAGCCCGGCGCGGCCGGCGACATCGCGGGCCTGCGGCTCTCCCTGCGCAACTCCATCGACGCCACCCGCCGCGAGCTGGAGCACGCCGTGCAGGGCGACCCCGGGCTGCGCGAGTCGATCGGCCTGCTCGACCGGCTCCACGAGTACGCGCGCCAGGTCGACGGCGAGCTGCGGCACCTGGAGCGGGAGCCGGACAAGTCGCGGGTCGCGGAGCGGCTGCCGGAGCTGCGCGGCCGCGCGGAGCGGATCGCGCAGTCGGCGAACTCGCTGCGCTGGGCGGCGCAGGACCGCGCGCGGCACACGGCGGAGGACGAGGACGGGCTGGACGCGCTGACCACGCAGATCGACCTGGAGACGGGCGCGCTGCGGCACTGGACGCCGGCGGCGGAGCAGGAGACCGCCGCGGGCCCCGCGTCGGCGCAGGCGCCGCCGTCCGAGGCGACTTCCGGTGCGAAGGCGCGGCCCGCGGACGGCGCGGGCCGGTCGCCGAAGCAGCAGCCGGCGCTGTCGTCCGGCGGGACGCCGGAGGGGCAGGACGCCTTCCAGGCGCTGCTGTCGAAGATCGAGAAGATGCGCAAGCCGGAGTCGGCGTAGCGCTGTCCGGGGCCGGGACACCGGGTGTGACCTCGGCGAACCGCCTAGGCCGTACGCGCCGTGCGGGCCCTCGGATGCGGGGTGTTCGGCGAGCCCAGTAGTGTCTTGGGCATGTCCCCCGATGTCGCGATCGTCGCCGATTCCACGGCCTATCTGCCGCCCGAGGCGATGCGGCGGCACGGCATCATCTCCGTCCCGCTGACCGTCGTGCTCGGTGACCGGGCGCTCGAGGAGGGCACCGAGATCTCCGCCCGCTCGCTGGCCGAGGCGCTGCGCAAGCGGAACCCGGTGACGACGTCGCGGCCCAGCCCCGCGCTCTTCGCGGCGACGTACCGGAAGGCGGCGGAGGCGGGCGCGCGGGGCATCGTGTCGCTGCACCTGTCCGCGGAGTTCTCCGGGACGTACGACGCGGCGGTGCTGGCGGCGAAGGAGGCGCCGGTGCCGGTGCGGGTGGTGGACACCCGCATGGTGGCGATGGCCCTCGGCTTCTGCGCGATCGCCGCCGCGGAGGCGGCGGAGGCGGGCGGCACCGTGGACGACGCGGTGGAGGCGGCGGAGCGGCGGGCGGCGGGCACGTCGGCGTTCTTCTACGTCGACACCCTGGACTATCTGCGCCGCGGCGGCCGGATCGGCACGGCACAGGCGCTGCTGGGCTCGGCGCTGGCGGTCAAGCCGCTGCTGCGGCTCGACGGCGGGCGGATCGAGCTGCTGGAGAAGGTCCGTACGGCGAGCAAGGCGATCCTGCGGCTGGAGGAGCTGGTGCTCGAACGGGCGGCCGAGGGCCCGGTGGACGTCGCGGTGCACCATCTGGCGGCGGCGGAGCGGGCGGCGGAGCTGGCGGACCGGCTGCGGGAGCGGGTGCCGGGGCTGGAGGAGCTGCATCTGAGCGAGGTGGGCGCGGTGATCGGGGCGCACACGGGGCCGGGGCTGCTGGGCGCGGTGGTGTCGCGGCGGGGCGGCGCGTAGCCGCGGGTTGTCCACAACCGGCGAGTTATCCACAGGAATTGCCGGTGATCAGCGCGGGTGGGTGCGGGGCTCGTACCTTCGGGCCATGAGCGCACGAACGGGTACGGAGACCAGGGGACCGGGCCGCCACGAGCAGCGCAGGCGCGGCCGGCGGGGGAGCGGGGCGGCAAGGACCACGTCGCGGGAGCACCTGCGCCACCGGGCAACGACGATGCTCGGCCCACCCATCCGCCACCCCGCGGACGAATCGGGCCCACATCTCCGCTGGACCAGCAAGGACCCGCCGCGGTTCCCCCGGAGGGGGACGGTCGAGCCGGGTGCGGAGGAGCCGGGGACGGCCGGTGTCTCCGTGTCCGCTCCCGCTCCCGCGCCTGCCGCCGGTTCTGTGCCCGCCCGTCCACCCGCGGCCGCCTCTGCCCCCGCCCCTCCTTCGGTGGCCACCCCGGTCGCCGCACCGCCCCTCCGTGCCGCCGCTCCCGGGAACGCCCCGGCCTCCGGGCGTGCCGCCGCCTCGCCCGAGGGCGATCAACCCGCTCTCGAACGCGGGGAGATGGGGCGGTGGGAGCGGTGGCGGGTTGCGGTGCGGGAGCGGTTGCCGGTGTGGATCCGGCTGCGGTGCGGGCTGGAGCCCGGGACGTGCGCGGCCCTGGTGCTGGTGCTCGTCGCCGGGGTCGCTCTTGCCGCGTACCACTTCTGGTCCGGGCGGCCCCAGCCCGTACAGCCTCCGGAGGCACGCGGCTCCGCGCCGGCGCCCGCCGCGGAGGCGGCGGTGCCGGATGCCGCGGGGGAGCCCAGCGCCCGGGCGGCGGCGGACGTGGTGGTGGACGTCGTCGGCAAGGTGCGCGAACCGGGTGTCCACCGGCTGCCCGCCGGATCGCGTGTCGAGGACGCCTTACGCGCCGCGGGCGGCATCCGCCCAGGCGTGGAGGCGGACGGCCTGAACCGCGCGCGGCCGCTGGTCGACGGCGAGCAGATCGCCGTCGGCGAGCCGCCACCGGCGGCGCCCGGTGCCCCACCGGCCCCCGCCCCGGGCCCACCGGCGGGAGGCGGCTCGCCGACGAGCGGACCGACCGCGGTGGTGAGCCTCAACTCCGCAACGCCGGAACAGCTCGACGCGCTGCCCGGCATCGGCCCCGTACTGGCGCAGCACATCATCGACTACCGCGACCAGAACGGCGGCTTCACCGACGTCGAGCAACTCCGCGACGTGAACGGCATCGGTGACAGCCGCTTCGCGGACCTCCGCCCCCATGTCCAGCCGTGACCCCGCGTCGACCACGACCACCGCCGCCGCGCCCGGACAACCCCCGGCACCCGGGGGCCGGTTGCCGGGCACGCGCCGGGCGGACGGCACCGCGGCTCCGTCCCCCGCGGCAGAGGGCCCGGCCGATCTGCGGCTGGTGCCACCCGCGTTGGCCGCCTGGGCGGCGGCAGCGTGGGCGCTGGGCCGGGAGGGCGCGGCGGTGCCGGCGGTGTGCGGACTGGCAACGGCCGCCGCGCTGGCGCTGCTTGCCGCCGCCCGTCTCGGCGGCAGGTGGCACGGGCCGCGGCGGGGGCACCGCGTCGCCGCCGTCCGCCCGGCCACCTTCTGCCCGGCCGCCGCCGCGCGGTCACGGGTGCTGGTGGCCGGGGCAGCGGCGCTGCTGTGCGCCGCCGCGGGTGCGGGGGTCGCCGCGCTGCACGGCGCCGACCTCCACCGCGGACCGCTGCCCGCGGTGGCCGAACGGTACGGGCAGGCCACCGTCGAGATGGAGGTGACTTCCGACCCCCGGCTGACCCGGCCGCAGGTGA
Source organism: Streptomyces sp. NPDC004134 (assembly GCF_042874195.1). Lineage (NCBI taxonomy): Bacteria > Bacillati > Actinomycetota > Actinomycetes > Kitasatosporales > Streptomycetaceae > Streptomyces > Streptomyces sp. NPDC004134. Next base: position 145,108 of record NZ_JBIAMS010000022.1, read on the forward strand.
GCGGCCCGGCCGCCACCCCGGCCGCCGTACTCGTCAGAGCAGGAGCCCGCCACGTCACCACCCGCCGCGCGGACACCCCCGCAGGGGCCCCGAAGAGCCCGGCCCCACAGACCGCTCGTGTGCGGACACCCGTGCTGGTCCTCGTTCAGCCCCGTGACGCCGCCGCGCGGCGAGCGTGGTTGAGGCTTCTGCCGTCGACCCGGGTGCGGGTCGACGCGCGGGTCTCGCCGGACTCCGGGGGCGGCCGGGCCGTGGGTGCCGTGCTGCGGGTCGCCGGGGACGGGCCGCCGGACGTCGTGGGCGGGCCCAGCGCCCCCCAGCGGGCCGCGGGCGCGCTGCGGGGCGGGCTGCGCGAGGCCACCGACGGCCTCACCGCCGACGCCCGCGCGCTGCTGCCCGGGCTCGTCGTCGGCGACACCTCCCGCATCCCCGCCGAACTCCAGGACGCCTTCCACGCCACCGACCTCACCCACCTCCTCGCCGTCAGCGGAGCCAACTTCACGATCCTGCTCGCCCTCCTCATCGGCCCGCCCCACCTCGCCGCCCGCGCCGAGCGCCGCGGGCTCGCGCCGCGGCTCGGCATCCCGCTGCGCGCGACCGCGCTCCTCGGCGGGCTGCTCACCCTCGGCTTCGTCGTCGTCTGCCGCCCCGAGCCCAGCGTCCTGCGGGCGGCGGTCTGCGGGCTCATCACCCTGCTCGCCCTCGGCACCGGCCGGCGCCGCTCCCTGCTGCCCGCGCTCGCCGCCGCCGTCCTGCTGCTCGTCCTCTACGACCCGTGGCTTTCCCGCGAGTACGGCTTCCTCCTCTCCGTCCTGGCGACCGCCGCCCTGCTCACCCTCGCGCCCCGCTGGAGCGCGGCGCTGCGCGCCCGCCGGGTGCCGCCGCGGCTCGCCGAGGCGCTGGCGGCGGCCGGGGCCGCGCAGGCGGTGTGCGCGCCCGTCGTCGCCGTGCTCGCGGCGCGGGTCAGCCTGGTCGCGATCCCGTGCAACCTGCTCGCCGAGTTCGCCGTCGCGCCCGCCACCGTCCTGGGGTTCGCGGCGCTCGCCGTCGCCCTGCCCGCGATGCCCGTAGCGGAGCTGCTGGCGACGCCCGCGGGCTGGGCGGCGGAGTGGATCGCCGCCGTCGCCAGGACCGGGGCGGCGCTGCCAGGCGCCACGTACGGCTGGCCCGGCGGGTGGTACGGCGGGCTGGCCCTGGCCGCCGTGACCCCTCCCCTCCTGCTCGGACTGCGCCGCCTGGCCCGCCGCCGGTGGCTCTGCGCCGCCTGCGTCCTGCTCGTGCTGCTCGCCGTGCTCCGCCCCGTCCCCCTCACCCGGGTCCTCACCGGCTGGCCGCCCGCCGGCTGGCGCCTCGTGGCGTGCGACGTCGGCCAGGGCGATGCGCTCGCGCTGGCCGCGGGCGACGGGGCGGCGGTCGTCGTGGACACCGGCCCCGACCCCGCCCTGGCCGACCGCTGCCTGCGCGATCTCGGCGTCAGCCGCGTCCCGCTCGTCGTCCTCACCCACTTCCACGACGACCACGTCGCCGGCCTGGCCGGTGTGCTGCGCGGCCGGGCCGTGGGCGCCATCCAGGTCGGCGGCCTCGACGAACCTCCGGGCCAGGCGGCCGCCGTGCGCCGTACGGCCGCCGCCGCGGGCGTGCCGGTGATCCGCGCGCGCCCGGGGGAGCGGCGCCGGGTGGGCGGGCTGTCGTGGCAGGTGGTCTGGCCGGCGGCCGGCGCACCGCCCCCGGCCGAGCCGAACGACGCCAGCGTCACCCTCCTCGTCGAGACGGCCGGCCTCACCGTGCTCCTGCCCGGGGACCTGGAGCCGCCCGCCCAGCGCGCGTTGCTCACCGCCGTCCCCCGACTGCCCCGCCTCGACGCCCTGAAGGTCCCGCACCATGGCTCCGCGTACCAGGACCACGAGCTGCTGCGGCGCCTCAGGCCCCGCTTCGCCCTCGTCAGCGCCGGCGCCGGCAACCCGTACGGCCACCCCTCGCCCCGTACCGTCGCCGCCCTGCGCGCCCAGGGCGCCGCCGTGCTGCGCACCGACCTGCACGGCCCGCTCGCCCTCACCGCGGAAGGAGAGGCGGAAGACCGCACCCCCGCCGCCACTCCCGGCGGCCGATAGCCGTGCCGGCGACGGGTCCAAACGGACCGGTGAACTCCGGCACTTGACCCAAGCCCGCCCCAGTTGTCACAACCCGGCGGTAGCCCCCCGGTTTGCATAGAAAGCCGTACCAGTGCTCGAATGAATGCCCGAGCCACTGAAATTCCACGGGGGTGGATGCTTCATGATCGGTCGTCTCCGGCGCAGATCCCCGGCCACGGCAACCCGGCGCGGCGCCGGCCTGGTCGGCATGCGGGTCCCTGCACACGCGGGGGTGCTGAGCTGCCGCGTGCTCGACCCCGTCGAACAGCCGCTGCCACAGGCGGAGGTCGTGCTCGCCGACGCCGCCGGGCGCAAGGTCGTCAGCGGCGAGAGCGATCCGTTCGGCACCTTCGTCGTCGCGGTCCCGGCCGGCAGCTACCGGCTCTCGATCAACGCCGAGGGCTTCACCCCGTACCGCGGCGAGGTCGAAGTCGCGGAAGGCGCCCACAACTCCCTCGGCGACCTCGCCCTCGGCCCTTCCCCGCTGCCGCAGCTCCCGCCGCCCGGCGACTGGGAGATCGACCCGGCGCACACCACCATCGCCTTCGTCGCGCAGCACATCGGCATGGCGCGCGTACGCGGCAGGTTCAACGCCTTCAGCGGCGCCCTGCGCATCGGTCAGCGCATGGAGGACTCGGCCATGCGCGTCGCCATCGAGGCGGCCAGCATCGACACCAACATCAAGATGCGCGACGACCACCTGCGCTCCCCGGACTTCCTCGACGTCGAGCGCTACCCGGCGATCGAGTTCGCCAGCGACCGCTTCCTGCACCGCGGCGGCGCCCGCTGGGCCGTCACCGGCGCGCTGTCCATCCACGGCGTCAGCCGCACCGTCACGCTCGACACCCGCTACCTCGGCACCGGTTACGGCATGGAGGGCGAACTGCGCGCCGCCTGCCGGGCGACCGTCGAACTGCACCGCGAGGACTTCACGCTCAACTGGCAGCACATGCTCGCCCGCGGCATCGCCGTCGTGGGCTCCAGCATCCAGATCGAACTGGACATCCAGGTGGTGGCCGCGAGCTGACGCCCCGGGGCCGCGCGGCGGGCCCGGCCGGTCAGCCGGCCGGGTCGTCCGGCACCGTCGCGGAGCCCTCCAGCCAGCCGTCGTACGACTCGGCCAGCTCCTCAAGACCCGCCGCCACCGCCTCCCGCGCGTCCTCGACGACGACCAGCCACTGCGCGTCCTCCGCGTCGTCCTCGCCGGCCAGGGCGTCGCGGATCAGGTGCGGCTCCCCGGTCAGGCCGAAGCGCTCCACGGCCAGTTCGGCCACCTCCTCCGCGGCGTCGCGGTCGGGCAGCACGAGTACGAAGGTCAGGTCGCTCACGCCGCCATTGTGCCCGCGGCCGCGGGCGGTGTCGTACCGGCGTGGGATGCTGTACGGCGATGGCAGCGACCACGCGGAACCCCAGGACCAGCAAGGGCGGCAGCGCCGGCGGCGACCCGCTCACCCCCGTCACGCTCGCCGTGGGCCAGGAGGACCTGCTGGTCGACCGCGCCGTGCGGGAGGTCGTGGCCGCCGCCCGCGCCGCCGACCCCGACACCGACGTGCGCGAGCTGACCCACGACGCCCTCCAGCCCGGCACGCTCGCCGAGCTGACCAGCCCGTCGCTCTTCGCCGAGCGCAAGGTCGTGGTCGTACGGGGCGCGCAGGACCTCGCCGCCGACGCCGTCAAGGACGTCAAGGCGTACGTGGCCGCCCCCGCCCCCGAGATCACCCTGGTGCTGGCGCACGCCGGCGGCGCCAAGGGCAAGGGCCTGCTGGACGCGGCGCGCAAGGCCGGCGCCCGGGAGGTCGACTGCGCGAAGGTGACCCGCCCCGCGGACCGGCTGGCGTTCGTGAAGGCCGAGTTCCGGGCCGCGGGCCGCACCGCGACGCCGTCGGCCTGCCAGGCGCTGGTCGACGCGATCGGCTCCGACCTGCGGGAGATGGCCAGTGCCTGCGCGCAGCTCGCGGCCGACGTGGAGGGCACGATCGACGACGCGGTCGTCGCGCGCTACTACACGGGCCGGGCCGAGACCTCCGGCTTCGAGGTCGCCGACCGGGCCGTCGAGGGCCGTACGGCCGAGGCCCTGGAGGCCCTCCGCTGGGCGCTCGGCACGGGCGTGGCCCCGGTGCTGCTCACCAGCGCCCTCGCCCAGGGCGTCCGCTCCATCGGCCGCCTCGCCTCCGCCCCCCGCGGCATGCGCCCCGCCGACCTGGCCCGCGAGCTGGGCATGCCGCCGTGGAAGGTGGACCGCGTCCGCCAGCAGATGCGCGGCTGGACGGCGGACGGCGTGGCGACGGCACTCCGCGCGGTGGCCCAGGCGGACGCGGACGTCAAGGGCGGCTCGGACGACCCGGCCTACGCCCTGGAAAAAGCCGTGGTAACCATCAGCCAAGCCGCCCGCCCCCACTGACCCGGCACCGTCTGGTCCGGGAGTCACCGAGGAACGGCGGCGTCCGGCCCGCCTCCCGCGGGGGCCGGGCCTGGCGGGGATGCGCGAGGCCCCGTCGGGCCCTGGGGAGGGGCCGGGACGGGGCCTGGCGGACGTGCTGTGCGCCGCACCCGCGTGGCGAACGCAGGCCGCGTGCGGCGTGGTGTTCTCGGTGTCCGGCCGGAGCGGAGTGAGAGGGCTCGCGACTGTCGGCCGGGGGTGGGCCCCTTCGGGGCCCGGGTCAGGACTGGAGGGCCTGGACCCGCTTGGCCAGGGCGGCCTTCTTGTTCGCCGCCTGGTTGCGGTGGATGACGCCCTTGCTGACCGCCTTGTCCAGCTTGCGGGCGGCGGCGCGCTGCGCCTCCACGGCCTTCTCTGCGTCCCCGGCCTCGACGGCCTCGCGGGTACGGCGGATCGCGGTGCGCAGTTCGGACTTCACGGCCTTGTTGCGCAGCCGGGCCTTCTCGTTGGTCTTGATCCGCTTGATCTGGGACTTGATGTTCGCCACGTAGCTGCCTCTTGAGAGATGTTCGAAGATCGTCCTGTGGGACCTGAACTGCCGGACCTCACCGGGTCCAGGCACAGTGGCTCAGGCTACCAGCAGCCAGGACGGCCGCCCAAACCGCTCCCGGCCCCGCGCGCATGGGACCATGGGGGCGACGAGTGCAGACACGCCCCTCCCGCCCGATCCCTCCCGACAGGACCCCTAGGTGCCCGCGACCGAAACCACCGTGCCGCAGCCCAGCCGTACCGAGCCCGCGCTGATCCGCAATTTCTGCATCATCGCGCACATCGACCACGGCAAGTCGACGCTGGCCGACCGGATGCTCCAGATCACCGGAGTCGTCGACAAGCGCCAGATGCGCGAGCAGTACCTCGACCGTATGGACATCGAGCGCGAGCGCGGCATCACGATCAAGTCCCAGGCCGTGCGCATGCCGTGGTCGCCCTCGGAGGGTGAGAGCAGCGGCGAGGCGCACATCCTCAACATGATCGACACCCCCGGGCACGTCGACTTCACCTACGAGGTCTCCCGCTCGCTCGCCGCCTGCGAGGGCTGCGTGCTGCTGGTGGACGCCGCGCAGGGCATCGAGGCGCAGACCCTCGCGAACCTCTATCTCGCGATGGAGAACGACCTCACGATCATCCCGGTGCTGAACAAGATCGACCTGCCCGCCGCGCAGCCGGAGAAGTTCGCCGCCGAGCTGGCCGGGCTCATCGGCTGCGACCCCGCCGACGTGCTGCGCGTCTCGGCGAAGACCGGGGAGGGCGTCGAGACGCTGCTCGACGAGGTGGTCCGGCAGGTGCCGGCGCCGGTGGGGGTCAAGGACGCCCCCGCCCGCGCGATGATCTTCGACTCGGTCTACGACTCGTACCGCGGCGTCGTGACGTACGTGAAGGTCGTCGACGGCACGCTCGGCAAGCGCGAGCGGATCAGGATGATGTCGACCGGGGCCCAGCACGAGCTGCTGGAGATCGGCACGAACTCGCCCGAGATGACCCCGGCCGACGGCCTCTCCGTCGGCGAGGTCGGCTATCTGATCACGGGTGTCAAGGACGTCCGCCAGTCCAAGGTCGGCGACACCGTCACCCGGCTCAGCAAGGGCGCCACCGAGCCGCTCGGCGGCTACAAGGACCCCAAGCCCATGGTGTTCTCCGGGCTCTACCCGGTCGACGGCTCCGACTACCCCGAGCTGCGCGACGCCCTCGACAAGCTCCAGCTCAACGACGCCGCGCTGGTCTACGAGCCGGAGACCTCGGCGGCGCTCGGCTTCGGCTTCCGCGTCGGCTTCCTCGGCCTGCTGCACCTGGAGGTGATCAGGGAGCGGCTGGAGCGCGAGTTCAACCTCGATCTGATCGCCACCGCGCCGAACGTGATCTACCGCGTCGTGCTGGAGGACCGCACCGAGCACGTCGTCACCAACCCCAGCGAGTTCCCGGTCGGCAAGATCGAGGAGGTCTACGAGCCGGTCGTACGGGCGACGATCCTGACCCCCAGCGAGTACATCGGCTCGGTCATGGAGCTGTGCCAGAACCGCCGCGGCACGCTGCTCGGCATGGACTACCTCTCCGAGGAGCGCGTCGAGATCCGCTACACGCTGCCGCTCGCCGAGGTCGTCTTCGACTTCTTCGACCAGCTCAAGTCGAAGACCCGCGGCTACGCCTCCCTCGACTACGAGACCACGGGCGAGCAGAGCAGCCAGCTCGTCAAGGTCGACATCCTGCTGCACGGCGACAAGGTCGACGCCTTCTCCGCGATCACGCACAAGGACAAGGCGTACGCCTACGGCGTCCGGCTCGTCGCCAAGCTGAAGGAGCTGATCCCGCGGCAGGCGTTCGAGGTGCCCGTGCAGGCGGCCATCGGCTCCCGCGTCATCGCCCGCGAGACCATCCGCGCCATCCGCAAGGACGTCCTCGCCAAGTGCTACGGCGGTGACATCTCCCGTAAGCGGAAGCTGCTGGAGAAGCAGAAGGAGGGCAAGAAGCGGATGAAGATGGTCGGCAACGTGGAGGTGCCGCAGGAAGCCTTCATCGCGGTGCTGTCGTCGGACGAGGACGGCAAGGCGAAGAAGTAGCGGCGGGCGCCCGCCGGGGCGCGAAGCGGAATCGTACGGAGCCGGGCCGGCGGGATTCCCCGCCGGCCCGGCTTCGAGACCTATCCGACGCCTTGCAGACCCTTACGCCGTTCGATGCCACCCTCTAATCTGCTGGTTACTCGCCAGTTACCAGCGAAGAGCACGGCCGGAGGATGCAGTGACCGAGACCGAAACCCAGACGAAGCTGGACAGCCGCCCGCCGTCCGTCGCCACGCTCTTCCTTGACCGCGTCGAGTCCACCCCCGACCGGGAGGCGTTCCAGTACCCGGTGCCCGCGGCCACCGCCGGTGAGGGCGACGAGTGGCGGTCCCTGACCTGGGCGCAGTCCGCCGAGCGGGTCTTCGCGATCGCCGCCGGGCTGCTCGACCTCGGCCTGCAGCCCGAGGAGCGGGTCGCGCTCGCCTGCAACACCCGGCTGGAGTGGATCCTCACCGACCTCGGCATCCTCTGCGCCGGCGGCGCCAACACCACGGTCTACCCCAGCACCAACGCCGAGGAGACCGCGTACATCCTCGCCGACTCCGGCAGCCGCGTGCTCGTCGCGGAGGACGCCGCCCAGCTCGCCAAGGCGCGCGAGATGCGGGCCGGGCTGCCCGACCTGGCGCACGTCGTCGTGGTCGAGGCCGCGGACGCGGTGGCCGCCGAGGGCGACCCGGACGGCTGGGTGCTCTCCCTCGCCGAGTTGGAGCGGCGCGGCACCGACTACCTGGAGAAGCACCCCGAGGCCGTACGGGAGCACATCCAGGCCCTGCGTCCCGACCAGCTCGCCACCCTCATCTACACCTCCGGCACCACCGGCCGCCCCAAGGGCGTGCGGCTGGCGCACGACTCGTGGTCGTACATGGGCTACGCGATCGAGGGCATCGAGCTGGTGATGCCGGAGGACATCCAGTACCTGTGGCTGCCGCTCGCGCACGTCTTCGGCAAGGTGCTCACCGCCGGGCACATCAAGGTCGGGCACGTGATGGCCGTCGACGGCCGGATCGACAAGATCATCGAGAACCTGCCGGTGGTCCGGCCCACCCAGATGTGCGGCGTCCCGCGGATCTTCGAGAAGGTCTACAACGGCGTGGCCGCCAAGGCGAAGGCCGGCGGCGGCGCCAAGTACAAGATCTTCCTGTGGGCCGCCGAGGTCGCCCGCGAGTACGCGCGCGTCACCCAGGACAACCACCGCCGCACCGGCAAGCGCACCGCGCCGGCCGGCCTGCGGACCAAGCACGCCCTCGCGGACAAGCTGGTCTACGGCAAGTTCCGCGCCGCCTTCGGCGGCCGGATGCGCGGCATGGTCTCCGGATCCGCCGCCCTGGCCCCCGAGATCGGCTACTTCTTCGACGGCGCCGGCGTCCCCATCCTGGAGGGCTACGGCCTCACCGAGTCCGCCGCCGCCAGCTTCTGCAACCGCCTGGAGACCTACCGCACCGGCACCGTCGGCAAGCCGCTGCCCGGCTGCGAGGTGCGGATCGCCGACGACGGCGAGATCCTGCTGCGCGGCCCCGGCATCATGCAGGGTTACCACGGCCTGCCGGAGAAGACGGCCGAGGTGCTGGAGGACGACGGCTGGTTCCACACCGGCGACATCGGCGAGCTGTCCGACGACGGCTTCCTGCGCATCACCGACCGCAAGAAGGACCTGATCAAGACGTCCGGCGGCAAGTACATCGCGCCGAGCGAGGTCGAGGGGCAGTTCAAGGCCGTCTGCCCGTACGTCGGCTCGATCCTCGTCATCGGCGCCGACCGCAACTTCTGCACCGCGCTGATCTCCCTCGACGAGGCGGCGCTCGCCGGCTGGGCGAAGGAGAACGGCCTGACGGACCGGTCGTACACCGAGCTGGTCGCCTCCCCGGAGGCGCGGGAGATGATCGACGGGTACGTGCAGCAGCTCAACGAGCGGCTGCAGCGCTGGCAGATGATCAGGAAGTTCCGGATCCTGCCGCGGGACCTCGACGTCGAGCACGGGGAGCTGACGCCGAGCCTGAAGCTGAAGCGTCCCGTGGTGGAGCGGGAGTACAAGGACCTGATCGACGACATGTACGAGGGCGCCAGGGAAGCCTGAGGCCCGGCTCGTTTCCGACGTGCCCCCGGGGCCGGAAGTGCCGTGCGGCGGTGGCCGCTTGCGGCCGGTCCGCGGGGGTGCGTCTTTTGCCGTACCCGGGGAACGGGAAGGGCGGTCAGGGGTGTGCGGGCGGCGTGTGCGTCGCCTGTCGCGCCCCTCGTGCGTGGGACGCACGCGATTGTGTTGACGGTGGCCGCGGCCCCCGCGGCGGGGTGGTGAGGGGGCTGTCCCGGAGGGTGCGGAGGTCTCGTACGCAGGGGTGTCCACCGCGGTGAGCTGTGTCTTCGCCGTCACGGCCGGTGCCGCCGCGCGTCGCCGGGGGCCGGTGGGAAGGGCCGGGCGGGGGTGGCCGGAGGGGGTAATCCGGGGGGTGTGGCGGGGGTCGGATGGGCCATATCCGGTCACCAGTTGTGTCACTTGGTGCATCTGGGCGAGCTCAGTCTGTCACCCTGGTTACGTGGGGAACGCCCGTATGCCGGGATTGGGCCGGGAGAGGACAGTGGGGACGACCTTCGCAGTGCAGGCCGTACGCCGCACCACCGTGGTGTCGGTCGTGCGAAGAGAGCCCGCGGAGCAGGACGGCGGGTCCGGCGGGACCGGTGGGTCCGGCGGATCCGGCGGGGAAGGCGGAGGCGGCACGGAAGGTGCCGACGACGCGGACAATACGGACGGTGCGGACGACGTGCCGGCATCCGGCGGGGAGCCCGGCGGCGCCCGCGCGGCGCACCGCACGGCCCGGGGTGACGCGGACGGCGAGGCCGCGGACGACGGCGGTGACGACGGGGACGATTCGGACGGCTCCGGCTCCGGCTCCGGGAGCACGGACGGCCCCGGTGACGGCGACGCGGAGGGTGCGGAGGCGGACGCCGCCGCCGGCCCGCAGGGCGTGACCGACGTCGCCCTGACGCTCGCCGCAGGCATGCCCGCCGCCGCGACGGCCCGCCGGTTCGTACGCGAGCTGCTCGCCGGCCGCGCCGGGCCCGAGGTCGACGACGCCGAGTTGCTGACCAGCGAGCTGGTCACGAACGCGGTGGTGCACGCCGGCACCGAGGTACGGGTCCGCTGCCGGCTCGTCACCGAGGACGCCACCGCCGCCGGTCTCGCACGCGAAGGCGCCGACGGCGACGGCGCGGCCGCGGAGCCGACGCTGCTGGTGGAGGTCACCGACGGGCACGCGGCCCGCGTGATGCCGCTGCCGGCGCCGGAGGAGTCGTACGGCTACGGCCTGCAGCTCGTCGCCGCGCTCGCCGACGCCTGGGGCGTGGAGCACCGGCGCAGCGAGAAGACCGTCTGGTTCCGCATGGGCCCGCTGCGCGAGGTCGGGGGCGAGCAGGCCGACGACGACCCGGCCGCCGAGGCACCCGGCCGGGAGACCGGTGCGGGGCACGACGAGGCGGGAGCGCATGGCGCGCACGGCGCGAGCGCCGTACCCGACGACGCGGCCCACGGCCGCGGCGTACCGCACCACGCGGACGGCTCCGGCGGCGAGACGGTCCGCGGCGCGCACGACCTCGCCGACGACGACCTGGCCGACCCGCACGGCGACCCGCATGCCGACCCGCACGCAGCCCACGCCGCGGCGCTCCGCCTGCCCAGCCAGGCCACCGCGCACACCCCGCGCAGCGCCACCGACCCCGAGCTGCGCGGCGGCGGCCCCTGGGCCGGCGTCGGCGCCTTCTCGTTCCTCGCCGAGACCTCCGACATGCTCGCCGGGCAGTTCGACGAGGACATGGTCGCCTCGCTGGCCACCCAGCTCCTCGTACCCCGGCTCGCCGACTGGAGCGCCGTCTGGCTCGAAGGCGCCGACGGCGCCGAGCCCCGCCTCGCGCAGGTCTGGCACGCCGCCGAGGAGCGGATCTCCCCGCTCCGCCGCGCCCTGGAGCAGTGCCCGCTGCCGCCGCCCGACGCCCGCCCCGTACCGGTCTCGTGGCCCGGCGGCGGCAGCAGTGGCGTCGCCCGCGGTCCCGGGGACGCCGGCTACGGGCTCGGCGGCCCCGCCCTGGCCTGCCCGCTGGTCGCCGGCGGCCGGCGCGTCGGCACGCTGCTCTTCGGCCGCGCCGGCGTCGCCCGCATCGGCGGCGACGTCGTCGCCGTCGTCACGGACTTCGCGCGCCGCGTCGCGCACGCCGTCTCCGCCGCCCGCCAGTACACGCGCCAGGTGACCATCAGCGAGGTGCTCCAGCGCGGCCTGCTGCCCAGCGGCATCGCGGAGATGCCGGCCATGGACACCGCCGTCGTCTACGAGCCGGCCGAGGGCGCCGCCGCGGGCGGCGACTTCTACGACCTCTTCCCCAGCGGCAGCGACCGCTGGTGCTTCGCCATCGGCGACGTCTGCGGCCAGGGGCCGGAGGCGGCGGTCGTCACGGGCCTCGCGCGGCCGGTGCTGCGGCTCCTGGCGCGCGAGGGCTACGGCGTCGCCGACGTGCTCGCGGGCCTGAACCGCACGCTCGTGGAGCACGCCTTCGAGGCCGTGGAGGCGGCCACGGCGTTCGGGCTGCCGCCGGAGCAGGCGCGGTTCCTGTCGCTGCTGTACGGGGAGCTGGTGCCGTACGAGCACGACCGCGGCGGCGTCCGCTGCACCGTGGCCAGCGCCGGCCACCCGCTGCCGCTGCTGCTGCGCAGCGACGGCGGGGTGCGGGCGGCGGCGGACGCGCAGTTGCTGCTGGGGGTGCTGGACGACGCGGAGTACTACAGCCAGTCGTTCGACCTGGAACCAGGCGACACGCTGCTGTGCGTCACGGACGGCGTGACGGAGCGGCGCTACGGGGACCGGCTGTTCGACGACGAGGACGGGCTGGCGGAGGCCCTGTCGTGCTGCACGGGGCTGGGCGCGGCGGCGGTGGCGGAGCGGATCAGGACGGCGGTGCACGACTTCGCGCCGGTGCCGCCGCGGGACGACCTGGCGATGATGGTGCTGCAGGCGCGGGGGACGGAGCCGGGCGGGTACTGAGGGCCGCGGCCGGGGCTGTCCCGGGGCCGGGCCGGGCCTGGCTGGGCCTGGCCGGGGCCGGGGGCCGGGGGCCGGGTCGGGGCTGGAGGGCCGGGGGCCGGGCCTTGCGGCGGCCGGGGGGACAATGGGGCTTATGCCCTCCGTACTGCCCGATGGCGAGCCCGCGCCCGAGGACGGGACCCTGCCCGCCGAGGCGCTCGCAGGGGCCGCCGGCCGCCCCCTCGGCTTCTACGCCCACGTCCCGTACTGCGCCACCCGCTGCGGCTACTGCGACTTCAACACGTACACCGCCTCCGAGCTGCGCGGCACCTCGCGCGACGACTACGCCGCCACCTTCGCCGAGGAGGTCCGCCTGGCCCGCAAGGTGCTCGGCGACGATCCGCGCCAGGTCGAGACGGTGTTCTTCGGCGGCGGTACGCCCACGCTGCTGCCGGCGGCGGACCTGGGGCGGATGCTGGCGGCGATCCGCTCGGAGTTCGGCCTCGCGGCGGACGCGGAGGTGACGACGGAGGCCAATCCGGAGTCGGTGGATCCGGCGTATCTGGCGGAGCTGCGGGAGGCCGGGTTCAACCGGATCTCGTTCGGCATGCAGAGCGCGCGGGAGCACGTGCTGCGGGTGCTGGACCGTACGCACACGCCCGGGCGCCCGGAGGCGTGCGTGGCGGAGGCGCGGGCGGCGGGGTTCGCGCACGTGAACCTGGACCTGATCTACGGCACGCCCGGCGAGACGGACGACGACTGGCGGGCGTCGCTGGCGGCGGCGCTGGGGGCGGGTCCCGACCATGTGTCGGCGTACGCGCTGATCGTGGAGGAGGGCACGCAACTGGCGCGGCGGATCCGGCGTGGCGAGGTGCCGCCGACGGACGACGACGTACACGCGGACAGGTACCTGATCGCGGAGGAGGCGCTGTCGGCGGTGGGGATGGAGTGGTACGAGGTGTCGAACTGGGCGGCCGCGGAGGGCGGCGCGGGGGCCCGGTGCCGGCACAACGAGCTGTACTGGACGGGCGCCGACTGGTGGGGCGCGGGCCCGGGGGCGCACAGCCACGTGGGCGGGGTGCGGTGGTGGAACGTCAAGCACCCGGGGCCGTACGCGGCCGCGCTGGCGGCGGGAAGATCGCCGGCGGCGGGGCGTGAGGTGCTGACGGCCGAGGACCGGAGGGTGGAACGGATCCTGCTGGAGCTGAGGCTGTCGGCGGGCTGCCCGGTGTCGCTGCTGCGACCGGCGGGGGCGGAGGCGGCGGCCCGGGCGGTGGGGGACGGGCTGCTGGCGGACGGCCCGTGGGAGGAGGGCCGGCTGGTGCTGACGCTGCGGGGGCGGCTGCTGGCGGACGGGGTGGTGCGGGACTTGGTGGACTGAGGGGGGTGTTCCCCGCCCTTCCCCTTCCCCTTCCCCTTCCCCTTCCCCTGTCCCTTCCCCGAACCCCGGGGCTCCGCCCCGAGACCCCCGCGGGGCTCCGCCCCGGGCCCCGCGCGGGTGCGCTTCCGGCTCGCTGGGGGCGCTGAGTCGGGCTCTGGCTGGACGACCCGCAGAGTTGTGTCCCGGACCGCTCGGGGCCGGTTCCCCGGGCTCGCACGGACCTGCTCTGGACATGCAGGGCTGCCACTCGGACCTGCTCTGGGCTGCGCCCCGGTCCCGCGTGCCCATTCCTCCCTCACGCCCGCCCAAGGGTATGCGGGTGCTCTGACAGTGAGGATTGGTGATGGCACCGCCCGGGGGTCTGGCTCTTGCTCTGACTGACGCTTCGGCTGTCCTTGCGTTGAATCGTCGGCCT
>NZ_JBIAMS010000023.1:0-157727 GCF_042874195.1 Streptomyces sp. NPDC004134
TCGGTAAGCCCGCCACCCTGTGGATACCTCACACATCCGGCATACCGCAGGGATCACGAGACGTCAGCCCGCACGACACCACGCTTTGAATCTCAGTAGTGGTCGGGGCCGGAAGTCCCTCGGGGGTTGACGCCGAAGAGGCGACCGTGCATGTCGCTGCGTCAGATGTTGGGGGTCGCGGGACAGGAGAGCGTCCGATGAAGTGCTCGATCACGTCTGCTCGGGAGTCCGCGGGGAGAGCGGCCGCTCGAAGAAGGTCTCGAGGACCACCGTGGCCTGCGTCCCGCTGACCCCGTCGATGGCGTAGATCCGGCGCAACACATCCTGCAGTTGCTCGGTGGATGCGGTCCTGACCTTCACCAGCACCGAGGCGCTGCCAGCGATGATGTGCGCCTCCAGGATTTCGGGGAGCTCGGCGAAGTCCTGTGCCGCATCACCCATCCAGGAAGTCGAGTCGACCATCACATAGGCCAGGACGGCGCCGCCCAGCGCGGCCGGGTCCGTCTCGACGGTGGTGCGCCGGATTACGCCGCGCTCTCGCAACTTGCGCACACGTTCGTGGGCGGCGCCGGCCGAGAGGCCGGCGGCCTGTCCCAGCGCAGCGTAGGACTGGGTGGCGTCCTGCTGGAGCTGCGTCAGCAGGACACGATCGATGTGATCCATAACTCTCCATTCGGAATATCCTTGTGTTGGCAATACCTCATCCTGCAATCTTAGCTGTGAGGCAAATCTGGTTCAGCAAGTGACGCCTACGGGAGGGGAAGGCATCATGACCAGCGAGCGCCCCGAGCTGTACGAGATGCTCGACGACCGGTTCCGTACCGGACGGTGCACGAACGGCGACGAGGCATTGGAGGTCCTGTACACCGGCTGCCGCTGGGCCGAGGGGCCGATCTACCTGCCTGCCTGGCGGCAAGTGGTCTGGAGCGACATCCCCAACGACCGGATGCTGCGCTGGGACGAAGAGACCGGCGCCGTCAGCGTCTTCCGCCGTTCCGCCGGGCACACGAACGGCAACACCCTCGACCGTCAGGGCCGGCTGATCACCTGCGAGCAGGGCAACCGTCGAGTGACCCGAACCGAACACGACGGCACCATCACCGTGTTGGCGGATCGGTGGAAGGGCAAGCGCCTGAACAGTCCGAACGACGCGGCCGTCAAGTCCGACGGTTCGATCTGGTTCTCCGACCCGGACTTCGGCATCACCAGCGACTACGAGGGCTATCGTGCGCTGAGTGAGATCGGCTCCAACAACGTCTACCGCATCGATCCGGCCACCGGCGAAGTGCGGCTGGTCGCCGACTGCTTCGGCGCCCCGAACGGCCTGGTCTTCTCACACGATGAGCAGCAACTGTTCGTCTCCGACACCCGAGCAGGCTTCATCCGGGTCTTCGACGTACACGAGGACGGCATACTGTCCGAGGGCAGAGTCTTCGCTGAAGCGGAGGCCCGCAAGGCCGCCCGCTTCGACAATCTCCGCTTCGACGACGCCGGTCGGCTCTGGGCCGCCGCGATGGGCGACGGAGTGCACTGCTACGACCCCGACGGCACGCTGATCGGGCGTCTCAACGTCCCCGAGGCGGTTGCCAACATCTCCTGGGGCGGCGCCAAGCGCAACCGTCTCTTCATTGCCGCAGAGACCAGCCTCTACTCGGTGGTCATGGGTGTCACAGGCACGCACCCGACCGGACCGGGCCGCCGGCCCTGGCTCTGAGCGGCGGCTCCGGAAGTCGTTCGGGGGTTGATCACGCGGCGAGGCGGAGCCAGGATTCTTCTGGGTGATCGGTGGTGTGCCGGTCGAGCCTGGCCACCAGATCGTCCAGGTCGGAGGTGGTGAACTTCCACCGGAACGGTCCTGCCGTGGCGTTGTAGCGGTCTTCGAAGGCTCGGAGCCGGTTCCCGACCTCGGTGAGGTCGGTGAAGTCGTTGGGTGAGACGACCTTGCGCTGGACGACGGAGAAGTAGATCTCCACCTGGTTCAGCCAGGAGGCGTGAATAGGGGTGTGGACCATGACGGCGTTCGGGAACGCGGCGGCCAGCCGGTCGGCGGCCCTCTTGCCGCGGTGGGAGGAGCCGTTGTCGACGATCCAGAACACCCGTCTGGCGCTGGCGTAGGGCTCCTGGGTCATGACCTGGGCGACCAGGCTCATGAACGGCTCGATGCCGGTGCATGGCTCGGTGCGGCCGGACACCCTGGCGGTGTGGACGTCGTAGGCGGCCAGGTAGGCCAGGGCGCCGCCGCGCTCGTAGGTGTGGTTCACGCGCATCGCTCTGGCCGGGCCGGGGGCGAGGGTGGGGTGGCAGCGGCAGCGGGCCTGGATGGAGGTCTTCTCGTCCGCGCCGATCACGTACTCGTCCTCGCCGAGTGGCTGACCCAGCCAGGTGCGGGCGTACAGGTCCAGCACGCACTGGGCTTGACGCGGAAGTCGGGGTCGGTGATGAAGATCCGGGAGCGGTGCTGCCAGGGCTTGAGCGCATCCCGGTCCAGCCAGCGGCGCACGGTGGAGGCCGACACGAAGGTGGCGATGCCCCGGGCCACCGTCTCGCGGGCCAGTTCCGGGCACGACCAGCGCGACAGCGGAACCCCGGTCTCGGCGGGTAACCGGCAGGCCAGCGCCTTGACTTCGGCTATCTGCAGCGCGGTGAAGGCCGGCGGCCGGCCGGAGCGTCGACGGTCGGCGAGCCCGGCCATGCGCTGCTCGGCGAACCGGCCCCGCCACCTGCGCACCGTGTCCAGATGCAGGCCGGTCTCCCGGGCAATACGCGCGTTGGAGCGTCCCCCGGCCGCGTGCAGGACCACCTGTGCCCGAGCCCGCAGCCGGTACTCGGTCTTGTGGCCGTAGGCCACATTCTTGAGCCGCTCACGCTCGGAGGCGGTCAGGGCGATCAGGCGGGCCGGGACGCCCACCACGCCCTCGGAACACACCAGGCTCTCGCTCGACCAGCGTCTGGGCGACCACGCCCGCACCGCCTGGCCGCAGCTCTGGCCCGGCTCCACGTCCGCCATCACGGCGCCTTCGCATACGTAGCGGGCCAGCTCGCCGACGGCGAACAGATCAACCTGGTGCGGCTGCGCTACACCGGCACCGCCGCCACGTGGGGCTTCGCCCTCTACCTCACCAGCAGCGACACCTACGAGAACACCGTCCTGCCCACCGGCTCACTCGTCGGCAGCCCCGCAGAGACCCTCGACTGTGCCTGCAGCCTCCGCCTCGCCGCCCCGGACACCTGATACCGGATGCCGGCCACGACCCCGGCCTCGAAGTCAACCCCGAAGGACTTCCGGAGCCGACCACTAAGCGCTCGACAGCACAGCAATGGACAGGCTGACGGGGCGCCGGGAACGCTGTCTGCCCAGTTCATCGGTGCATTCGGAGCAAGATCAACGAGCGTCAAATGAGCGTCAAGATACCTCGGAGAGCGTCATTTCAGCGTCAAGATATCGCCCATACCGCACACAACGCACATCATGCACATCACGAAAACCGCAGGTCAGACAGCCTTCTCGGCCCTCACCAGCACTGCCACGCACTCCATGTGGTGGGTCACGGGGAAGAGGTCGAAAGCCCGGGTCCATTTTGGGGTGTAGCCCGCGGCGGTGAAGTAGGAGAGGTCTCGGGCCAGGGCTGCCGGGTCGCAGGCGACGTAGGCGATGCGGCGGGGGTGGAGGGCGGTGATCTGGGTGATCACCTGGCGGCCGGCGCCGGTGCGGGGCGGGTCCAGGACCACGAGGTCCGCTTCCGTGATGCCCGTGCGGGGGAGGACGCGGTCGACCTTGCCCTGTTCGATGCGGACGCGGTCGAGGTCGGCCAGGTTGTGGCGGGCGTCCGCGGCGGCGCGTTTGCCGGACTCGATGCCGAGGACCGCGCCCTTCGGGCCGACGCGTTCGGCGAGGGCGCCGGCGAAGAGGCCGACCCCGCAGTAGAGGTCGAGGGCCATGTCGCCCTTCTTCGGCATCAGGCCCGTCATCACCGTCTCGACGAGCAGGTCCGCGGCCCGCGGGTGGACCTGCCAGAAGCCGCCCGCGCCGACGCGCCAGGTGCGCCCCGCGGCGCGTTCGCGGACGAAGTCGCGGCCGTGGACGCGGTGGATCGCGGCGGGGGTGCCCGGGGTGCGGGGGTCTTCCGCGCGGAGTACGGAGACGGGGCGGTCCAGTTCGACCAGGGGGAGCCGGCCGCCCGGGCGGGGGGTGAGGACGACCTGGCGGTCGCCGGAGCCGGTCGCGGCGATGGCCTCGACCGTCGCCAGTTGCGGCCACTCGCGGCTCTCCACGCCCAGTTCCTCCACCTCGGGAGCGGCGATCAGGCAGCGGTCGACGGGCTGTACCTCGTGCGAGCGGTGCTTGCGCAGGCCCGCGCGGCCGCCGGGGTCGATCGCGTACTGCACCCGGGTACGCCAGGCCGGCACCTCGCCCTTCGGCACCTTGTCGCCCGGCACCGGCTCCACCGTGCCGTCCCAGCCCGCGTCCTCGGCGGTGAGCCCCGCGAGCCGGGTCAGTTGCTCGGCGAGTACGTCGGCCTTCAGCCGGCGCTGCGCGCCCGGGGCGACGTGCTGGAAGTCGCAGCCGCCGCACTTGCCCGGGCCGGCGTAGGGGCACGGCGCCTCGATGCGGTCCTTCGCCGGCTCCAGCACCCGGACCGCGTCCGCGCGCAGGAAGCGTGCGCCGGCGCGTCCCTCGGTGACCCGGGCCACGACCCGTTCGCCGGGCAGCGTGTGGCGTACGAAGAGCACCTGGCCCTCGGCCGTACGGGCCACGCAGTGCCCGCCGTGCGCCACCGGGCCGACCTCGACCTCGTACTCCTCCCCCACCATGCTCGGGGACGTGGCGTGGGCCTGCTCTTCTTCGGGCACGGGGCGGACTCCTGGGGAACGGGGCGGTGGTACGGGCGGACGGGGCGCGCGCCAGTCTAGGCGGCCCGCGGGACCGCGCCCCACCCGCAGTCCCACCAGCCCCACCCGTCTACCGGCGCCACCCGGGGTGCTCCCCGGCCCAGAGGGTGTGTAGCTTGAACAGAAAAGCCAGACAGGGCGAAGGGACGCCGCGTGCACATCGTGATCATGGGGTGCGGCCGGGTGGGCTCCACCCTGGCGCGCACGCTGGAGCAGCAGGGGCACACGGTGTCGGTGATCGACCGCGACCCCACCGCCTTCCGCCGCCTCGGCCCCGGCTTCGGCGGGCGCCGCATCACCGGCATCGGCTTCGACCAGGACACCCTGAAGGACGCCGGCATCGAGGAGGCCGGGGCCTTCGCCGCGGTCAGCTCCGGCGACAACTCGAACATCATCGCCGCCCGCGTCGCCCGCGAGATGTTCGGCGTCGAGAACGTCGCCGCGCGGATCTACGACCCCCGCCGCGCCGAGGTCTACCAGCGGCTCGGCATCCCCACCGTCGCCACCGTCCGCTGGACCGCGGACCAGATGCTGCGCCGGCTGCTGCCCTCGGGCGCGGAGCCGCTGTGGCGGGACCCGAGCGGCCGGGTGGAGCTGGCGGAGGTGCACACCTCGGCGTCGTGGATCGGGCGCCGGGTGGCGGAGTTGCAGGAGGAGACGGGCGTACGGGTCGCCTTCCTCACCCGGCAGGGCGAGGCCGTGCTGCCCACCGCGAAGACGGTGCTGCAGGACGGGGACCTGGTGCATGTGATCATGCGTACCGACGAGGTGGAGCAGGTCGAGGCGGCCTGCGCGAAGGGCCCGGAGACGGAGGACCGACGGTGAGCGACGCACTCGCGGCCGCCCGGCCGCACGCTGAGGCGCGCGGGGAAGTGAACGGAGCAGCGCTGTGAGAGTCGCGATCGCAGGTGCCGGTGCGGTGGGCCGCTCCATCGCGGGCGAGCTGCTGGACAACGGGCACGAGGTCCTGCTCATCGACAAGACCCCCACCGCCATCGCGGTCGAGCGGGTGCCGCGGGCGGAGTGGCTGCTCGCCGACGCCTGCGAGATCGCCTCGCTGGACGAGGCCGCGCTCCAGCGCTGCCACGTGGTGATCGCCGCCACCGGCGACGACAAGGTCAACCTCGTCGTCTCGCTGCTCGCCAAGACCGAGTACGGCGTGCCGCGCGTGGTCGCCCGGGTCAACAACCCGCGCAACGAGTGGCTCTTCACCGAGGCATGGGGCGTGGACGTCGCCGTCTCCACGCCGCGGCTGATGTCCGCCCTGGTGGAGGAGGCCGTCAGCGTCGGCGACCTGGTGCGGCTGCTGCGCTTCAGCCACGGCGACGCGAACCTCGTCGAGCTGACCCTGCCGGAGGAGTCGGCCCTCACGGGCACCTCCGTCGGCGACGTCGACTGGCCCGCGGACACCACGCTGGTGACGATCATCCGCGGCAGCACGGTCCTCACCCCGAAGCCCGACGACACCCTGGAGGCGGGCGACGAACTGCTGTTCGTGGCCGCGCAGGCGCGCGAGGAGCAGTTGGAGGAGCTGCTTTCGGTACGCCGCGAAGGCTGACCCGGCGGTCGCCGCGAAGGCTGACCCGGCGGTCGCCGCGAAGGCTGACCCGGCGGCGGCGCGCTAGTCGCGCTCGGCCGCCGGCCGGTCGCTCTTCTCCCGTTCCGCCTGCGCCTTCTCCTCCGCTTCCGCCTCCGCGATCACGTCGATCGGCGGCGGCGCCTGCTTGAGGAAGATGTAGGTGAGCGTGACCGCGAGCAGCAGCGGCGGGATCTTCAGCGCCACGATCACCCAGCCGAACTCCTTGGGGTCGGCCCAGAAGTAGAGCGGGAAGAGGATCGCGGACTTGGCGAGGAAGATCAGGCCCCAGGCCCAGCTCGCCTTGGCGTACGCCTTCTTGCGGCCGGGGTTGCGGGTGCGCCACGACAGGTTCTCGCGGAACAGCGGGCCCAGGATCACGCCGATCAGCGGCAGGCCCGCGAGGGTGCTGAGGATGTACGCGAGCGCCAGCCCGAGGCCGTAGAGCAGTCCCGGGAGGTAGAAGTCCTTGGCGTTGCCCGTCATGTTCGCGAAGGCGACGCCGATGGCCACGCCGAAGACGCCGCTGAAGGCGTGCTTGAAGGTGCCGCCGGTGATCAGCCGGGAGAGGCCGAGCAGCACCGAGACGCCGAGCGCGGCGATCGCGGAGGGCTTGATGTCCGAGCCGATGGTGTAGACGAGCACGAAGACGAGCCCGGGGACCGTGGTCTCCACCATGCCGCGGATGCCGCCGAACGCCTCGGCCATGGCGGCCTGGGTGACGGCGTGCGAGTCGCCCTCCGGTACGTCGGAGGCGGTGCGGGCGGCGCCGTCCTCGGCGGAGGGCGCCGGTGCGGGTGCGGTCCCGGGCGGGCCGCCGGTCGCGCCGGTGCCGCCGGCGCGCTCGTCGGCCGGCTTCTGGAATGACGTCACCGCTGCTCCTGTCCGAGGGGTCGCAGTTCGTACTTGGGGTTGAAGAGCACCCGCCGCCCGCGGCTCATGGCGATCCGGCCCGTGGCGGTCAGGCTGCGGCCCGGCTCGATGCCGGTGATGGCGCGGCGGCCGAGCCAGACCAGGTCGAGCGAGTCCGTGCCGTCGAAGAGCTCCGCCTGCAGCGCGGGGACGCCGGCGCGCGGCTGGAGCGTGACGGTACGGAGACTGCCGGTGACGGTGACGACGGCGCGGTCGTGGCACTGCCGGATCGGCGTGACGTCGGCGGGCTCCTCGTCGGGCGGCAGGACGTCCTCCGCCGGGGGCTCCGCGGCGCCGGTGATACGGCCCAGCAGCCGGCGGAACGGGCCGGCGGGTCGGTCGGCGCTGCGGGCGGGGTCCATGCCCGCAGGGTACCCGCACGGGGCGGTCCGTTTCACTGCTCGAAGCGGTAGCCCATGCCCGGCTCGGTGACGAAGTGGCGCGGGTGCGCCGGGTCGGCCTCCAGCTTGCGGCGGAGCTGGGCCATGTAGACCCGCAGGTAGTTGGTCTCCGTGCCGTACGAGGGCCCCCAGACCTCCTTGAGGAGCTGCTTCTGGCTGACCAGCCGGCCGGCGTTGCGTACCAGCACTTCGAGCAGGTGCCACTCGGTGGGCGTGAGGCGGACGTCGGCGCCGTCGCGGTGGACCTTCTTGGCCGCGAGGTCGACGGTGAAGGCGTCCGTGGTGACGACGGCCTGGTCCCCGGCGGGCGCCGACGGCTCGGCGCGGCGGACGGCGGCGCGCAGCCGGGCCAGCAGCTCGTCCATGCCGAAGGGCTTGGTCACGTAGTCGTCCGCGCCCGCGTCGAGGGCCTCGACCTTCTCGTCCGAGCTGTGCCGGGCGGAGAGCACCAGGATCGGCACCCGGGTCCAGCCGCGGATGCCGCGGATGACGTCGACGCCGTCCATGTCGGGCAGGCCGAGGTCCAGGACGATCACGTCGGGGTGGCGGTCGGCGGCGAGCTTGAGGGCGGTGGCGCCGTCCTGGGCGGCGTCGACCTCGTACTTGCGCGCCTTGAGGTTGATGACGAGCGCGCGCACGATCTGCGGCTCGTCGTCGACCACGAGCACCCGGTGCATGGCGGCTGCCTTTCGTCCATTCGGAGGATGCGGATACGGATACGGAGACGGGACGCGCACCGGCGCCGCCGGGGTGGCGGCGGACGCGTACGGGGCTGTGGGCGCGTACGGGGCGGCGGGCGTCACGTCGTCGCCTGGGCCGGCAGCTCGGCGGGGGCGGGGGCGCCGCGGCCGGGGGCCGCCCGCAGCGTGAGCACCATCGTCAGCCCGCCGCCGGGGGTGTCCTCGGCGACGAGGGTGCCGCCCAGCGCCTCGGCGAAGCCGCGGGCGACCGCGAGCCCGAGGCCCACGCCGGCGCCGCGGGGGGCGTCCCCGTAGCGCTGGAAGGGCTCGAAGATCCGGTCCTTGCCGCTGTCGGGGACCCCGGGGCCGCGGTCGACCACGCGCAGCTCGACCCGGTCGCCCAGCGCGCTCGCCTGGACCAGGACGGGGGTGCCGGCCGGGCTGTACTTGACCGCGTTCTCGACCACGTTCGCCACCGAGCGCTCCAGCAGCCCGGCGTCGACGGCGACCATCGGCAGGGTCTCGGGGATCCCCAGCGTGACGCTCCCCTCGGGCACCCCGGCCAGCGCCTTGGGCACCACCTCGTCGAGGTCGACCTCGCGCAGCAGCGGGGTGACGGTGCCGGTCTGCAGGCGGGACATGTCGAGCAGGTTGCCGACGAGGGCGTCGAGCCGGTCGGCGCCCTCCTCGATGGCCGCCAGCAGCTCGGCCTCGTCCTCCTCGGACCAGGCGACGTCGTCGGAGCGCAGCGAGGTGACGGCGGCCTTGATGGCGGCGAGCGGGGTGCGCAGGTCGTGGCTGACGGCGGCGAGCAGCGCGGTGCGGATGCGGTTGCCCTCGGCCAGCTTGCGGGCCTCCACGGCCTCGGCGGCCAGCCGCTGCCGCTCCAGTACGACGGCCGCCTGGGCGGCGAACGCGCCGAGCACCCGGCGGTCGGCGGCGGGCAGCTTGCGGCCGGTGAGCGCCAGCGCCATGTCGTCGCCCACGGGCATGTCGGCGTCGGCGTCGTCCGGGCCCGCGGGGGCGCCGGCGCTGGCGCCGACGCGGCCGACGCAGGTCCAGCCGTCCTCGCCGCGCTGCCGCTCGAAGAGCGACACGGACTCCATGCCGAACGTCTCGCGCACCCGGTCGAGGAGCGATTCGAGCGACCCCTCGCCGCGCAGCACGCTGCCCGCGAGCAGCGACATCACCTCCGACTCGGCACGCAGCCGGGCGGCCTGGGAGGTGCGGCGCGCGGCGAGGTCGACGACGGACGCCACCGCGACGGCGACCGCGAAGAAGACGACGAGGGCGACGATGTTGCGCGCGTCGGCGATGGTGAAGGTCTCCACGGGCGGGGTGAAGTAGTAGTTCAGCAGCAGCGAGCCGGCCCCGGCGGATGCCAGCGCCGGCAGCGTGCCGCCGAGGAGGGCCGCCAGCACGGTGGCGAAGAGGAACAGCAGCACCTCGTTGGCCAGCCCCAGGGTCCGGTCGAGCCTGAGCATCACCGCCGTGAGCAGCACGGGCCCGACCAATCCGACGAGCCAGCCGGCGACGATACGGCCGCGGCCGAGGCCGGCGCCGCGGGCCATCGGCAGCCCGCGGCCCTTGGCGACCTCGCCGTGGGTGACGATGTGCACGTCGAGGTCGGGCCCGGACTCGCGGGCGACGGTGGCGCCGACGCCGGGGCCGAAGGCGTACTGCCACGCCTTGCGGCGGCTGGAGCCCAGCACGATCTGGGTGGCGTTGACGCCGCGGGCGAACTCCAGCAGGGCGTCCGGCACGTCGTCGCCGATGACGTGGTGGAACGTACCGCCCAGGTCCTCGACGAGGGTGCGCTGGACGGCCAGCTCCTCGGGTGGGGCGGTGTTCAGGGGGGTCAGGCCGTCGCTGTGGGAGATGTAGACGGCCATGATCTCGCCGCCCGCGCCCTTGGTCGCCAGCCGGGCGCCGCGGCGGATGAGGGTGCGGCCCTCGGGGCCGCCGGTGAGGCCGACGACGATGCGCTCGCGGGCTTGCCAGGTGTCGCGGATGTGGTGCTCGCTGCGGTACTCGCGCAGGTAGTCGTCGACGCGGTCGGCGACCCAGAGCAGCGCCAGCTCGCGCAGGGCGGTGAGGTTGCCGGGGCGGAAGTAGTTGGACAGCGCGGCGTCGATCTTGCCGGGGTCGTAGATGTTGCCGTGGGCCATGCGGCGACGGAGGGCCTCGGGCGACATGTCGACAAGCTCGATCTGGTCGGCCTTGCGGACCACGGCGTCCGGCACGGTCTCCCGCTGCCGTACGCCGGTGATGTTCTCCACGACGTCCCCCAGCGACTCCAGGTGCTGGATGTTGACGGTCGATATGACGTCGATGCCGGCGCTCAGCAGTTCCTTGATGTCCTGCCAGCGCTTGTCGTTGCGGGAGCCGGGGACGTTGGTGTGCGCCATCTCGTCGACGAGCGCCACGGCGGGCCGGCGGGCGAGGACGGCGTCCACGTCCATCTCGGTGAACCGCGTCCCGCGGTAGTCCAGCTCGCGGCGCGGTATCTGCTCCAGGCCGTGCAGCAGCACCTCGGTGCGCGGCCGGTCGTGGTGCTCGACGAAGCCCACGACCACGTCGGTGCCGCGCTCCAGCCGGCGGTGCGCCTCGGAGAGCATCGCGTAGGTCTTGCCGACGCCCGGCGCCGCGCCCAGGTAGATCCGCAGCTTGCCCCGTGTCATGAGTCGATTGTCCGTCCGCTTTCGTGCGTGTCGCACCGTCGAGCGTACGACCGCGCGGGCGGTCCGGCGCGCCCGGCGAGGGCCGGGGGCCTGACCTTGACGCATCTCTGACGGGGGCCGGGGGCTCCGCGGGGGCTGTGGGGCGTACGGGTGGCGGCTGCCGCGCTCGTACGGGTCAGGGGGCCGGCGGCTCCTCGGCCGTGCCCGCCTCCGAGTGGTCCGTGATCGTCCCGTCGCGCAGCTCCAGGACCCGGTCCGCCAGGTCAAGCAGCGCCGCGTCGTGCGTGGCCACCAGCGCCGTGACGTCCTCGCTGCGCACCACCGCCCGCAGCAGCTCCATCACCGCGTGCCCCGTCTCGGCGTCCAACTGCCCGGTCGGCTCGTCCGCGATGATCAGCGCCGGCCGGTTCGCCAGCGCCCGGGCGATCGCCACCCGCTGCTGCTGCCCGCCGGACAGCTCCCCCGGCCGCTGCGCGGCGTGGTCCGCGAGCCCGACCAGCGCGAGCAGCAGCTCCACCCGTTCCTCGCGCTCCCGCGGCGGCACCTTGCGCAGCCGCATCGGCACCCCGACGTTCTCCGCCGCGGACAGGATCGGGATCAGCCCGAACGACTGGAAGACCAGCCCGATGCGGTCCCGCCGCAGCTCCAGCAGCTCCGCCTCGCCGAGCCCGGACAGCGCCACGCCGTCCAGCTCGATCCGGCCGGAGTCGGCGACGTCGAGCCCGGCGACGAGGTTCAGCAGCGTCGTCTTGCCGGAGCCCGAGCGGCCCTTCAGCGCGACCAGCTCGCCGCGCGGCACCCGCAGCGACACCCCGCGCAGGGCGTGCACGGCGGTGGCGCCGCTGCCGTACGTGCGGTGCAGGTCCTCGACGAGGACCATCGCCTCCGCGCCGGCCGCCGCCCGTTCCCGTACCGCCGTGCCTTCTCTGCCGGTGTCCTCGCTCATGCGTCCTCCCCCTCGTCGCGCCGCCCGCCGGGCGGCTCGCCCTGTCCTTCCGGCGCGGCCGGCTCCCCACCGGCCCGCCACACCCCGACGTGGTCCCGCTCCGCGGTCAGCCGGACCCGTCGTCGCAGACCGTACCGCTCGACGTACTCGCGCGGGAGCTGCAGCCTGCCGACGCGGTCGAGCACGGCGTACTCCGCGGCCGTCAGCTCCTCGTCCCGCAGCGTCTCGGCGGCGGTGCGGCCGTCGCGGATCTGCACCGTGCGGCGGACCTGGCTGGAGACCAGCGGGTCGTGCGTGACGACGAGGACGGTGGTGGCCAGCTCCTCGTTGGCGCGGCGCAGCGCGGCGAAGACCTGCTCGCCGCTCGCGGTGTCCAGCTCCCCGGTCGGCTCGTCCGCCAGCAGCACCCGCGGCCGGTTGGCGGCGGCGACGGCCACGGCGACGCGCTGCTGCTCGCCGCCGGACAGCTCGCCGGGGCGGCGGTGCGCGCAGTCGGCGACGCCGAGGGCGTCGAGGAGCGCGGCGGCCCTGGCGGGGCGCTCGCGGCGGGGGACGCGGGCGTACGCCATCGGGAGCGCGACGTTCTCCTGGGCGGTCAGGTACGGCAGCAGGTTGCGGGCGGTCTGCTGCCAGACGAAGCCGACGGTGCGGCGCCGGTACGCCAGCCGCTCGCGGCGGCCCATGGCGAGCAGGTCGTGCCCGGCGACGCGGGCGCGGCCCGCGGTGGGCACGTCGAGGCCGGAGAGGATGCCGAGGAGGGTGGACTTGCCGGATCCCGAGGCGCCGACGAGGGCGGTCATCTCGCCTTCTGCGACGGCGAGATCGAGGCCCTGGAGTGCCTGCACCTCGACGCCTTCGGTGTGGAAGATGCGGACGAGGTTGTCGCAGTCGACGACGGGTCCCCCGTCCCCGCCGCCCTCGGCGGCGGGCGCGGCCCGGGCGGCGGCCTCCAGCTCGGCGAGGCCGGGGGGCGGGTCCTGGGCCGGGGTGCGGGGTGCGGTCACGCGGACCTCCTGGGACGGGTCCGGGGCGGGCGGGGGTGTGCGGTACGGGCGGGGGACGCGGCGCGCGGGGCCCGCGGTCGTACGGGTGCGGCGGCGGTCATCGGTCCTCCCCGAGGCGCAGGGCCGTCAGCCGGCGGCTGCGGCGGGTGGTCGCCGCGTCGGCGGCGGCCGCCGCGGCGACGAGGGCGAACAGGCCGACGGTCAGGGCCGCGGTCAGGAGGTGGTCGGGGTGGCGTGAGGGGGCGGTGGGGCCGCCGGTGAGGGCCTGGAGGTCCAGGGCCGGGCCCAGCGCCGCGGGCAGCGCGAGGCCC
This sequence comes from Streptomyces sp. NPDC004134, assembly GCF_042874195.1. Classification (NCBI taxonomy): domain Bacteria; kingdom Bacillati; phylum Actinomycetota; class Actinomycetes; order Kitasatosporales; family Streptomycetaceae; genus Streptomyces; species Streptomyces sp. NPDC004134. The sequence continues at coordinate 13,402 of NZ_JBIAMS010000023.1, forward strand.
AGGGCGAGGCCGCCGGCCGCGGCGGCGAGCGCGAGCGGGGCGAGTTGCAGGACGCCGAGGGCGGTGGCGCCGCGCCGGCCGAGGCCGAGGAGGCGCAGATACGCCGTGGTGCGGGCGCGCTCGGGGGCGGAGAGCAGCAGCTCCACGAGCAGCGTGAGCAGCGCCAGCGCGGCGGCCAGCGCCGCGCACAGGGCGTGCGCGCCGCGGATCGCGCCGAGCACGCCGTCGTCGCGGTCCCCGGCCCGCTCCTCGGCGGCGATCAGCAGTTCCCCGTACGGGCTGCCGTAGCCGGTGCCGGGCGCGGCGGCGCGCAGGGCGGCGGGGGTGGCGGTCCCGTAGTACAGCACCGCGGCCGTGCCGCGGGGGGTGTCCGCGGCGCGCTCCCGGTCCGCGGCGGCCAGCGCCGCGGTGTCGGCGAGCAGCAGCGGCCGGTCCGCGCCCGGTGCCGCGCCGCCCGCCCCGTACAGCGGGCCGAAGACCGCGTCCCGCGCCGCGCCCCCCGCCAGCCGCCCCGCGACCCGCACCCGCACGCCGGGCCACTCCGTCTCGTACGTCTCGCCGGTACGGGCCTCCCCCCGCGCCCCGCCGGCCAGCACCGGCAGCACCAGCCGCCCCGCGCCGTCCCGCCGCGGCGCCCCCAGCCCCGCGACCTTCGCCGCCGCGGCCGAACCGGGGTCGGCCCGGCGCAGCGCCGCCCCGTCGACGGCGAGCACGTCGGCGCCGCGCTGCCCGAGGCCGGTGGCGGCGCTGGTCAGGTCGGTACGGACGAGCCGGACCCGCACCGCCTGCGCCACCCCCGGCGCCCGGCGCAGGGCCTCGTCGGCGGCGGGGCTCGCGGCGTCGGTGAGCACCGCGGCGGCGCCGCCGGTCCGCCATGCGAGCGCGTCGCGGCGGCCCTCCTCGACGGTGCCCGTGACCAGGCCGCCGAAGACCGCGGCGCCCAGGGTGGCGACGAGCACGAGCAGCGCGAGCACGGCGGCGGGCGCGTCCCGGGCGGCGCGGGAGAGCGCCAGCAGGCCGAGCGGGCCGCGGCGGCGGGCCGCGAGCCGGGCCAGCAGGCGCAGCGGCGGCGGGTAGGCCCGTATCAGCAGCACCACGACCGCCAGACCGCACAGCAGCGGCACCGCCGCGACCAGCGGGTCCGACGCGCCGCTGCCGGCCGTGCCGCGCACCCGCAGCGCCCACACGCCCGCGGCGGCGAGCAGCAGCACGGCGGCCTCCGCGGTCAGCCGGCGCCCCGCACGCCCCCGGCGGCGGCGCGGGCCCGGCCGCCGGTCCCGTACCGCCGCCCAGGTCAGCGCGGGCAGCGCCAGCCAGGCCGCACCCGCGACCGCGACCGCCGGCCACACCGGCGGCGCCGGGCCGGCGGGGTGCGCCAGCCGCGCCCCGGCGTACCCCGCCGCCAGCGCCGCGCCCGCCACGGGCGCGTACTGTGCGGCGCGGGACAGCGCGACGCCGATGGCGGAGGCGCCGCGGGCGCGCCGCAGCCGGTGCTCCCCGAGCCGCCGCCGCACCGCGAGCCGGGCGGTGACCAGGGCGGCGGCGAGGCCGACGCCGACGACGGAGGCGAGGGCGAAGGAGACGACCGTGGCGGCCTGGTCCCACTCGGCGTCGAAGTCGCGGACGACCGGCTGGACTTCGTCGGCACGGGTCGGGCGCTCGGCGGGGTGGGAGCCGTAGATGCACAGGGGGTTGCCGGTGGTGGCGCAGAAGTTGTCTGCGGAGGCGCGGTCGTACGCGGCGAGGGCGCGGATCAGCGCGGCGCGGCCGTCGTCGCCGGCGAAGCGGGCGGCGGCCTCGCCGCGCTCCTCGTCCGCATCGGCCACCTCCAGCCGGAGCCGCCATTCGACGGTGAGCTGGGGCAGCCCGCGGGCGAGGAGGGCGTCGAGCGCGCCGGGGGCGACGAGCGCCTGGGCCTCGGCGGGCCCGCGCTCGCCGGGGAGGGGAACGGCGAGGAGCGGGTTGCCGCGCCAGAGGGGGGCGGCCGGGTCGGGGCGCAGGACGCCGGTGACGACGACGGGGGTGTCCAGCTCGGCGACGCCCGGGGTGAGCGCCAGCTCCTGGCCGAGGCGCAGGCCCAGCGCGTCGCGGGTGCGGGTGGAGACGGCGATCTCGACGGGCCCGTCGGGGCCGGTGCCGCGCGGCGGGCGGCCCGCGGCGTAGCCGGCGGGTCCGGGAGCCTCGGTGGTGTGGAGCAGGGAGAGGGCGGCGGTGGCGCGGGGCGCGTCGAGGGTGGCGGCGGGGATGCGGACCTGGTGGTGGGGCTTGCCGAGGAGGCCGTCGAGCGCGTCGGGGGAGCCGGTGGTCACGTCCTGCCCGGCCTGCTCCAGGTCGTCGGCGATACGGGTCCCGCCCTCCCCGGCCGGTCCGGTGACCGGCTGACCGAACGTCACGGTGCGGGTGAGCAGGGCGCGTTCGTCCTGCGCCGCGGCGATCCGGTCGACGAGGGCGCGGCCCGCGGCCCGGTCGAGGAGCGGGGGCGCGGCGGTGGCGACGGCGGCGAGGACCGCGACGAGCACGCCGAGGCAGGCGAAGGCGGGCAGGTCGGCGCGGGCCTCGCGCCAGGTGCGGGGGCCGCGGGCGGCGCGGGGCTGCCGGCCGGCGGCGGCCTTCCGGCCCGTATCGCCCGCGCCTGACCGCCCGTTCGCGCCGCGCGCCCCGGAGGGCCGGTCCTCAGCGGCCGCGCCCGCCGCGTTTCCCGTACGAACCGGGCCGCCCGCCCGTTCCGTACGCCACCGCCGCCACCCCCTCATTCGTCCCCCGCCCTCAGCACCCGCGCCAGGTCCGTGCGCGCCAGCGCCCGCGCCGTCGCCGTGACCGCGAGGCAGATCAGGGCCGTCACCGCCGCCGCGACCACCGCCACCCGCACCCACGGGACGGCCACCGCCAGCTCGGGGTGCACGGGCGCGCCGGTCTCCGTGACCGTCACCGCCGGCACCACCGCGGCCGCGAGCGCCACCCCCGTCGCCGTGCCCACCGCGGCGGCGAACGCCGCGACGCAGAGCTGCTCCGTCCACAGCAGTGCCGTCAACTGCCGCGTCCGTACGCCCAGCGCCCGCAGCAGCGCGAACTCCCGCGCCCGCGCCCGTACCGCCAGCACGCTGTGCAGCGCGAAGCCGACGACGGCGAACGCCGGCGCCAGCACCAGGCACAGCCGCAGCGCCCCGTCCGTGCCCTCGCGCAGCGGCGACGCCGCCAGTCGCGCGCGCTCCTGCGGCACGTCCCGCGCCGTGCCCAGCTCCGGCCGCCGCTCGATCGCCGCGCGCGCGGCACCGGCGTCGCCGCCGCGGGCGGCCAGCCACCAGTGCGACTCCACCGGCGGGTCGAGCCCGGCCCGTACGAGATACGCGGCCAGCACCCGGGAGTCGACCAGCAGCCGTCCCCGCCGCGGGTCGGTGCCGGGGACGGCGTCGACGCTGCCGACGACCCGCGCCCGCAGCTCCGTGCCGCCCGGCAGCCCGGCGCGCAGGGTCTCGCCGACCTCCGCCTGGCCCGCGGCGAGCAGCGCGCCGGTGGCGAGCACGGGCACGGGCCGCGGCTTGCCCTGGCCGGTGAGGCCGAGCTGGACCTGCCAGCTCAGCAACTCGTCGGGCAGCGAGGTGTCCGGGCCGCGCAGCACGCCGTCGAAGAGCGCGCCGGGAGCCGTGCGCAGCTCGCAGAGGACGAACCCGGTGGCGCGGCGCGGCGGCATGCCGCGCGTCGGCGCCGGCTTGCGGCCCGGGCAGCCGGCGAGCCCGCGGTCGGGCCGCTCGCCGCCGACGAGGTCCTTCCAACCGGCGCCGCGCTCGGCGCCCGCGAACTCGTCGATCGTCAGCCGGTACGTGCGCTGCGCGGCCTCCTCCTCCGTGCGCAACTGGAGCCCGGTGAGCCGCAGCGGGTACTGGTACCCGCCGAGCGGCAGGCTCATCCGGTGCGCCCGGCCGTCGGCGGGCGGCAGGGTGCCGGACACGGTGTGCGCGAGGCCGTCGGCGTCCTCCAGGGTGGCGGTGAGCGTGAACGGCTCGGCGGTGCCGGGGCCGTCCGCGTCGAGCCGTACGCGCATGCCCAGGGCGCCGGGGCGGCCGGGCAGCGGCAGCCCGTGGGACTGCGCCGGTTCCGTGCCGCCGAGCGCGGCGAGCACGTCGTACGGCAGTCCCGCCCCGTCCCGTACGGCGGGCGCGGGGCCCGCGGCGGCGCCGGTACGGAGCGTCGGCAGCACCTCCGCCGAGTCCAGCGCGGTCAGCCCCGCGAAGGAGGTGCCGACGGTGACGTCCCAGTCCACCACCGGCGTGGCCGCGGCGACGCCCGGCAGCCGGCCGTACCGCGCGTGGCGCTCCGCGCGCGGCGCGAAGCCCGCGCCCTCCTGCCCGGCCTCGACGCTCAGGTCGGCGCCGACCGCGAACGCGGCCTGGTCGCGGTCGCCGCGGTCGAGCACGGCGAGGGCTGTGGCGCCGAGCGCGGCGATGGCCAGCGCGAGCGCGACGAGCAGCGCGGGGCCCGCGTGCCCGGCCGCCCTGCGGCCCAGGTGCCAGCCGCCCAGCGGCAGGACGAGGCCCGCGGAGCGGCGCCCGAGCCGGTCGGCGGCGCGGGCGGCGAGCGGCAGCAGGCGCAGCGCCAGGAGCACGGTCGCGGCGGTGAGGGCGACGGGCGCGAGCACGACGACGGGGTCGACGGCGCCGGAGTCGGCGACCGGGGTGCGGTACGTGACCAGTTGCAGCCAGCCGACCGCCGCGATCCCGGCCAGCGCCAGGTCCGCACCCGCCCGCTGGTACGCGGCAAGACGCGGCACCCGGCGCCGCAGCCGGGCCACCGCGCGCCGGTCCCGGGCGGCCCGGGCGACGGGGGTGAGCGCCGCGGCGGCGTGCACCGCCAGCGCCAGCGCGGCGACCGTCCACCCCGCGCCGGTCGCGGCGCTCCCCGGCACCGGCCCGTCGAGCAGCCCCGCCCCGGCCAGGCCCCGCAGCAGCGGGCCCGCCAGATACGGCGCGGCCAGCGCGGCGGGCAGCGCCACCGCCGCCCACTGCGCCGCGGCCCCGCCGACGAGCCGCAGCGGCCCGGCACCGCGGCTGCCGAGCAGCACCTGCTCGGCGGCGCGGTGCCGGGCGAGCTGACGGGCGGTCAGCACGAGCGCGGCGAGGGCCAGCGAGGCGAGCAGGGCCACCGGCAGGTACGTACCGGCCCGCGCGACGGCGACGGGCACGTCCAACTGCCGCAGCGCGTACGGCAGGTCGGTGTCCGCCTCCACGTCGGCGAGCCCGCCGCCGCCCCGGCCGAAGACGACCCGCTCGGCGTCCCCGGCGGCCAGCGCGACGACGCGCTCCCGGAGCGGCTCGACCTGGCCGAGGTGCAACTGCCGGGCGTCGGGCACGGCGAGCCACCCGGCGGTGGCGTCCTGCCGGAGCAGGGGCTGCGCGGCGAAGACGCGCCGGTCGACGAGGCCGATGCTGTCGGGGGTGCCGAAGGTCCCGGTGAGGTCCTGCCAGAGAGGCGCGCGGGGGTCGCGCGGCACGTAGAGCCCGGAGACCCGCATGGCCAGCGGCCGCACCGCGGCATCGCCGCCGGAGCCGGAGCCCGCGTCCTCGCCCTCCAGCACGGCGTCCTCGTCGCCGCCCAGGGCGAAGCCGTCGCCCGCCGCCAGGCCCAGCCGCGCCGCGTAGCCCTCGTCGAGGACGACCTCCACCGGCCCTCCGGCCGCCGCCCCGCCGCCGGCCCGCGGCCACTCCCCCTCCGTCAGCCGCGCCTGCCGTCCCGCGTCCTCGGCCCACAGCAGCGAAAGCCCGACCGCGCCCCGCCCGCCGACGCCGCTCCCGGCCACGGCCAACTGCTGCTCCCGCGCGGCCGGTGCCCGCACCAGCCGCGTCGTCCGGTGCGCCACCTCGCCGTACGTACGCGCCAGCGCGCCCCGCACGGGCCGGTCCGCGCGCGCCACGGCGTCCGGGTCGTACGCCCCGCTGATCCGCACCGCCGCGTCCGGATCCGCCGCGAGCCGCTCCCTGGCCCCGGTCTCCGCGGCCTGCTCGGCGACCGCGACGAGCGCGGCGAGGACGGTGACGGCCAGAAGGAGGGCGAGCGCGGCGGCGGCCAGCACGAGGCCGTGGTGCGCGCTCTGCCGCAGCACCGGCGGTAGCCGACGCCGAGGCCGCACGGCGGTCGCCGTCAACGGTCCCCCCATGTCCCGGATGCCGGGAGAATAAGCGAGCCGCAACGCCCCGGGCAGCCCCGGAACCCGCCGTCACCGCTTCGTTACGCGGAAGTGCCCCGGCGGGCCTGGCCGGCAGGGGCACGCAGCGGCCGGCGCGCTCGGGGACGGCGCCGAGACCCGCCACGCCGCGGGCGCGTGCCGAGGAGGGGCGCAGCCGCGACCGCATGCCCGACACGGGCGGGGCCGGACACCCCCGTGCTGCCTCACGGCACCCGCCGCCGCGCGGGGGCCCCACCCGCCCGGCTCCCCGCCGCGCGGCCCCCGCACACCACGGCGGCGGGCCGGGTCGTCGTGACCCGGCCCGCCGCCGTACTGCCGCTTCCGCGCGGAGCGCTCCGCGCTCAGCGCACCTCGGTGATCTCCGGGCCCCGCGCCAGCGAGTCGATGCCGCCCGCGAAGCGCGAGCCCTCGCTCGCCTCGTCCTGCTGCACCCCGTCCGGCACCATCTGGGCGTCCGTCGGCAACTGCAGCACGATCGGGTCCCGCGGCGCCATCGGCCCGTCACCGCGGATGACCACGGTCTCGCGGAAGATCTTCTCCAGCACCCCCGCCGCCTGCGGCTGCACCGCGGCGTGGCCGGAGATCACCCCGCGCAGGAACCACCGCGGGCCGTCGCAGCCGACGAACCGCACGACCTGCATGCCGCTCTTGCCGTCCGGCAGCTTGACCGGCACCTGCGCGCGCAGCTCCCAGCCGAGGGTGTCCTTGCGCTCGTCGATGATGCCGCCCTGCTTGGTGATGCCGTTGGCGATCTCGGTGCGGACCTCGCCCCAGATGCCCTCGTTCTTGGGGGCGGCGAAGCCCTGCAACTGGATCGCGCTGTCCCGCAGTACCACGGTCGCGGCGACGATCGAGTCGCCCGCCACCTCGACGCGCAGCTCCATGCCCTCGACCCCGGGCACGAGCAGGCCGCCGAGGTCCACCCGGCCGCGGCTGGCGTCCTCGACCTCGCCGATGTCCCACGGTCCGTCGGGGCGCTCCTCGGGGGGCAGCGCGTAGCGGCGCTCCTCCCCGTCCTCCGGCTCGTCCGCCGACTCCTCGGCGTCCTCCGCGGCCACGCCGTCGGCGAGCTTGTCGGCGGGCTCCTCCTGCCCCTTGCGACGACGTCCGAACACGTCACTGTCCTTCCCGGTCGGCAATGACCGAAGCGTATCCATGAACGGCCTTACGGTCCCCGAGGGAGGCGTGCCCTCCGGTCGAACCGTGCCCACCCTCGCCCCTGGCGGAACCGGGGAGCTCGGATACCTCGTGGAAGCGGGCCTTCTCCACCTGCTGGATCACGAGCTGGGCGATCCGGTCGAAACGCTCGAAACGCACCGGGCGGCGCGGGTCGAGGTTGACCACGTTCACCTTGATCTCCCCACGGTACCCGGCATCCACCGTCCCCGGGGCGTTGACGAGCGTCACGCCGCAGCGGGCGGCGAGCCCGGAACGCGGGTGGACGAACGCCGCGTAGCCGTCGGGCAGCGCGATGGCGATGCCGGTGGGCAGGATGACGCGCTCGCCGGGGGGCAGCTCCGCGGGCCGGGTGGTGACGAGGTCGACCCCGGCGTCGCCCGGGTGCGCGTACGCCGGGAGCGGTACCTCGGGGTCGACGCGGCGGATCAGCACGTCCACCGGCTCCCGCCCGGCCGTCACGGGTTCACCTCGAACGCACGGGCCCGCCGGACCTGGTCGGGGTCGGCCATCGCGGCCCGGATCTCGCGGTCCCGGCCGTGCTCGACGAAGTGGTCCACGTTCACCTCCACGAACAGCGCGTCCGCCCGTACGGCCACCGGTCCGTCCGGGGCGTCGAGGCGGCCGGCGGCGGTGGAGTAGATCTTGCGGCCGGCGACGGCGCGGGCGTGCGCGGCCAGGTGCAGCGTGGTGCCCACCGGCACCGGGCGCAGGAAGTCGGTCTCCAGCCGGCCGGTCACCGTGATGGTGCGCAGCAGCCAGCTCAGCGCGCCCAGCGTCTCGTCGAGCGCGGAGGTGAGCACCCCGCCGTGGGCGAGGCCCGGAGCGCCCTGGTGGGCGGCCTTGACGGTGAACTCCGCGGTCACGCTCACGCCCTCGCCCGCCCGCGCGGCCAGGTGCAGGCCGTGCTCCTGCTCGGCGCCGCAGCCGAAGCACTGGTCGTAGTGGGAGCCGAGGAGCTGGCCCGGCGCCGGGGCGTCCGGGTGCCGCACGGGTTCCGCGGCGCCGGGCGGCGGGGTCAGCTTGTCACTTGCAGTCACGCGGCCAGAGCCTACCTGCGCCCACGACCCGCGGCCGAGCCGCGGTCGGGGGCCGTGGGAGGCTGGGTGCCATGGAGACGACGCAGAGCTACGACGAGCGGCTGAGCGCACCGCGGTCCTGGTGGGCTCTGGCGGTGGGCACGGGGGTGTGCCTGGCGCTGGTGCTGACGCCCTTCGGGACCCTGCCGCTGCTTGCCGGGCTCGCCGGCGGGACGGCGCTGGCGGCGGTCGGCGTCAGCTCGTACGGCTCGGCGCGGATCCGCATCGTCGCCGGGAAGCTCGTCACCGACGACGCCCGGGTCCCGCTGACGGCACTGGGCGAGGCGCAGGCGCTGGACGCGGAGGAGGCCCGGGCCTGGCGTACGCACAAGGCGGACACGCGCGCGTACATGCTGCTGCGGGGGTACATCCCGACGGCGGTGCGGGTGGAGGTCACGGATCCGGAGGACCCGACGCCGTATCTCTACCTGTCGACGCGGCAGCCGGAGCGGCTGGTCGCGGCGCTGCGGTCCGCCGCGGGCTGAGGCGGGACGCGGGCTGAGGCGGGACGCGGGCTGAGGGGACGCGGGCGCGCGCCTCAGCGCCCGGCCGGCGGCAGCGCCGGCGGGTCGCCCTTCGGCAGTCCCGTGCCCGTGCCCCCGGCGCCGGTACGGCCGCCGGGGTCCCCGGGCGCCGCAAGCTCCCCGCCCGCGGGCGGGAGCGGGTCCCACGGGACCTGGCGGGTGCGCAGGTCGTCGCGGATGCGCTCGGCGAGCTTGCTAGTGTCCCTGCGGTTCATCAGCGCACCGGCGGCCGCGCCCATGAGGAACGGGGCGAGGCTCGGCAGGTTCCGCACGGTGCGCTTGAGGATCTGCTGCCGCAGCCGGCGGCGCATGGGGCCGCCGAGTACGGCGTCGAAGCTGACGCTGCCCTTGAGTACCGACGCGGCGTCGATGCCGCGCTCGTCGGTCCAGGCGCCGAGGTACGCCATGGCCCGCTGCCGCGCCGGGCCTGCCGCCCGTACCCCGTACACCTCGTGCAGCTCGGCGATCAGCTTCAGCTCTATCGAGGCCACCGCCACGATCTCGGCGGCGAGCTCGGCGGGCATGGCTGGCGGCGCGGGCATCATCGCCGCCGCTCCGATGCCCGCGCCGACCGTGGCGCTCCCCTTCACCGCACCGGCGATCAGCCGGTCGGCGATCTCCTCCGGGCCCAGCCCGGGGAACTGCCGGCGCAGGGTCGCCAGATCGCGGACCGGGACGCGCGGCGCCGTCTGCACGATGGCGTCCGCCACCCGCTCCAGCGCCGCCCGGACGCGCCGGTCGGGGCGCGTCCGCTGCAGGATCCCGGTCTTCGGTCCGGCGGGACCGGAGCCGGCCGTGGGGGCCACGGCCGGCCTCAGGCCGCGCAGTCGCGGCAGATCGGCTGGCCGTTCTTCTCGGCGGCCAACTGGCTGCGGTGGTGCACCAGGAAGCAGCTCATGCAGGTGAACTCGTCCTCCTGGCGGGGCAGGACCCGCACGGACAGCTCCTCGTTGGAGAGGTCCGCACCGGGCAGCTCCAGCCCCTCGTTCTGCTCGAATTCGTCGACGTCGACGGCGGCGGCCGACTTGTCGCTGCGCCGCGCCTTCAGCTCTTCGATGCTGTCTTCGTTGACGTCGTCGTCTGTCTTGCGTGGGGTGTCGTAGTCCGTTGCCATTCTTCGCTCTCCCCCTCCGGGTGGTCAGTGAGTCTCCAGCGCACGTAACGCATGAGAGGCCGGTCTTGTGCCCGACCCGAAGCGGAGATTTTGCCTCACATCAAGGTCTGTTACGCAATCGACACCCAGCCGCCCCCCGCAGGGGTGATCGCGGCCGGATGGCGAAAGGGACCATACGCGGTCCCGGGCCCTTCTCGTGCACGCCACCCCGTGTACTTCCCGTGACCGCATCCTGCGGAAACGCGGATCTTACGGGCTTTTCCCGGAATGCGGCGATGACGCAGCGCACACGACCGGGATGTACGGAATGTGACGTATCACACAGTCTGCATGGGCAAGGCGACGCGAATCACCAGGCCCCCGCCTTCGCGCGGCTGTGCGGTCACCGTCCCGCCGTGCGCGCGAATGACGGATCTCACAATGGACAGCCCCAGTCCTACCCCCTTGTCACTGCCCGTACGCTCCGTGCGAAGACGCCGGAACGGCTCGAAAAGGTTGTCCACCTCGTACGCCGGGACGACCGGTCCGGTGTTGGCGACCGTCAGCACGGCGACGCCGGGCTGTGCCTCCGTCCCCACCTCGACCCAGCCCCCCTCGGGGACGTTGTACCGCACGGCGTTCTGCACCAGGTTCAGCCCCACCCGCTCCAGCAGCACCCCGTTGCCCTGGACGTACGCGGGCTTGCGCACCCCGCGCAGCTCGACCCCCTTGCCCTGCGCCTCGCCGCGGGTCTGGTCCAGCGCCTGGGAGGCCACCTCGGCGAGGTCGACGGGCTTCCTGTCGACGATCTCGTTCTCGCTGCGGGCGAGCAGCAGCAGGCCCTCCACCAGCAGCTCGCTGCGCTCGTTGGTGGCCAGCAGGGTCTTGCCGAGCTGCTGCAGCTCCGGCGACGCCTGGGGGTCGGAGAGCTGGACCTCCAGCAGGGTGCGGTTGATCGCCAGCGGCGTGCGCAGCTCGTGCGAGGCGTTGGCGACGAAGCGCTGCTGGGCGTTGAACGCCCGGTCGAGTCTGTCGAGCATGTCGTCGAAGGTGTCCGCCAGCTCCTTCAGCTCGTCGTCGGGCCCGTCGAGCTCGATCCGCTTGTGCAGGTCGGAGCCGGCCACGCTGCGCGCGGTGCGGGTGATCCGGCCGAGCGGCGAGAGCACCCGGCCGGCGACGACGTAGCCGAAGGCGAAGGCCAGGACCGTCATGCCCAGCAGCGCGAGGAGCGACTTGCGCAGCAGGGAGTCGAGGGCGAGCTGGCGGCGCCGCTCGATGCACGCCTCCAGGATCCCGTTGAACTGGTCGTACGTCTTGGCGTCCGAGACCTCGGGACAGGGCCCGCTGGCCACCTGCACGGTGCCGCTGCTCTCCAGCAGCTTGAAGGGGGTGGCGAAGCTGTCCAGGGCGGTGGCGGCCAGCAGATAGATGATGGCCAGCAGCACCATGCCGGCCATCAGGAACATGCCGCCGTAGATCAGCGTGAGGCGTATCCGGATGGTCGGGCGCAGCCAGTACGGCGCCGCGCCCTCCCGGGGATCCCAGGTGGGCTTGGGCGGGGTGCCGGCGGGCAGCTCGTCCGACGCGGAGCGTCTGTTGTCGTCCATGAGGCCATCCGTCGGGTGCGTGGGGGTGCGTCGGGGGCGTCAGATCCGGTAGCCCGAGCCGGGCACCGTGATGATCACGGGGGGCTCGCCGAGCTTGCGGCGCAGCGTCATGACGGTGACGCGTACGACGTTGGTGAACGGGTCGGTGTTCTCGTCCCACGCCTTCTCCAGCAACTGCTCCGCGGAGACCACGCCGCCCTCGGCCCGCATCAGCACCTCCAGCACCGCGAACTCCTTCGGCGCGAGCTGCACGAGCCGCCCGTCCCGGTAGACCTCCCGGCGGCCCGGGTCGAGCTTGATCCCGGACCGCTCCAGCACCGGGGGCAGCGCCTGGGTGCTGCGGCGGCCGAGGGCGCGCACGCGCGCCGTGAGTTCGCTGAAGGCGAACGGCTTGGGCAGGTAGTCGTCCGCGCCCAGCTCCAGACCCTCGACGCGGTCGCGGACATCGCCCGCCGCGGTCAGCATCAGCACGCGGGTGGGCAGCCCCAGCTCGACGACCTTGCTGCACACGTCGTCGCCGTGGACCAGCGGCAGGTCGCGGTCGAGCACGACCACGTCGTAGTCGTTGAGCTCGATGCGGTCGATGGCGGCCGCGCCGTCGTAGACGACGTCCACGGCCATCGCCTCCCGGCGCAGGCCGGTGGCCACCGCGTCGGCGAGCAGTTGCTCGTCCTCGACGACGAGTACGCGCACGGCTGGGTCCTCTCTACGTGGTGCGTGGGGGCACGGAACGGTGCTGATGACCAGCTCCATCCTGCCTGCAATGGGCGTAAACCGGTGGTAAGCAGCCGGGCACCCAAAGATTCTGCGGATCCGATGTTTCCACCCCCGGTACTGCGGGGAGGACGATTCCACACCCGCCGATCACGTTTCCCAGCCTCCATTCCCGGCACGGCACACAGGCTGTAGCCGGAAGGACGGTCTCCGTGATCTGAACCGTCGGCACACCCCCAAGTGCCTCGACCCGACGACGAGGGGGCGCACACAATGGACGCTTTCACCGCTGGCATTCTGCAGCGCATCAAGAAGGCCGAGAACGAGCTGGACCGCGCCCGCGAGGAAGGCGACGAGTTCGGTGTCGAGGTCGAGCAGGAGGAGCTGGACGATCTGCGCCGGCTCGCCGCCGACCACGGCGTCGAGGTCGGCGCCGGCTCCGGAGTCTGACCCGCCCGACGCCCACACCGCCCCGGCACCCCGACGGTGCCGGGGCGCCGCATTGTCCGCAGGTGTCCGGGAGGCGTCGGCGCGGTGGCGCGGGCGTTGCGGGGTACGGGCGGGAAGGTGGCGGGGCTCCGGCGGGGCGTACGCGCGGAGCGGCCGGGGTGCGGGCCGCGGGACCGGCGCGAGGGCCCGTAGAACGGCCTGAGAGGGCGGTGCGGCGGCGGGGCCGGGGGGTCAGTCGTGCCAGGCGCCCAGCTCGTCCAGCAGCCGCTGAAGCGGCTCGAAGAGCCCCGGCACCGCGGCTACGGTCAGGTCCCCGTCGGGCCGCCCGCCGGGCCGGGAGCCGGTCAGCGCGCCGCCCTCGCGGGCGATGAGGTCGCCGGCGGCCAGGTCCCACGGGTTCAGGCCGCGCTCGTAGTAGCCGTCGAGCCGGCCGCAGGCCACGTCACACAGGTCGATCGCCGCCGAGCCGCCGCGGCGGATGTCGCGCACCCGGGGTATGAGCCGGCGGGCCACCTCGGCCTGGTGGGCGCGGACGTCGAGGACGTAGTTGAAGCCGGTGGAGACCAGCGCCTGGTCCATCGGCGGGGTGGGTCGGCAGTGCGCCGGTGCGCCGTTGACGAAGGCGCCGCCGCCGCGTACGGCGTGGTACGTCTCGCCGCGCATCGGCGCCGCCACGACGCCGGCGACGGCCTCGCCCGCGTACTCGGCGGCGATGCTCACCGACCAGTCGGGACGGCCGTAGAGGTAGTTCACGGTGCCGTCGATCGGGTCGACGACCCAGCGCACCCCGCTGGTGCCGGGCCGGCTCGCGCCCTCCTCGCCGAGGATCCCGTCGGCGGGCCTGTGCTCGGTCAGGAAGCCGGTGATCAGCTTCTCGGCGGCGAAGTCCATCTCGGTGACGACGTCGATGGCGCTGGACTTCGTCGCGGCCACGCCGAGGTCGGCGGGCCGGCGGTCGCGCAGCAGCTCGCCCGCGCGGCGCGCGGCCTCCAGCGCCAGGGCCAGCAGCTCGTCGTGGGGTGCGGCGGCGGGCTCGGGGCGGGGCTCGTCGGTCACGGTGCTCCTCGGGTGCGGGGGTGGGTGCCGCGGGCGGCTGGAGGACGGCTGCCGGGCGCAGGTGGCCGGCCGGTCCGGCGGCGCCCGCGGTGGCGTCAGTCGGCGCCCGCGGTCGCGGGCCGGGGGTTGCGGGCCGGGCAGCAGCCCGCCGGGCAGACGTCGTGGCTCGGCCCCAGCCCGCCCAGCGCGAGCCGCTCGACCGGCTCCCCGCGCTCGGCCGAGGCCCGCTCCAGGATCAGCTTGCGCAGCGTCTCGACGAACGCCGGCTGCGCCCCGACGGTCGCGGACCGCACGGCGGGCAGGCCCAGCTCGGCCGCCTTCGCCGCGGCCTCGGTGTCGAGGTCGTACAGGACCTCCATGTGGTCCGAGACGAAGCCGATCGGCACCATCACGACCGCGGGCGCCCCGGCGGCGTGCAGCTCCTCCAGGTGGTCGCAGACGTCCGGCTCCAGCCACGGGATGTGCGGGGCACCGCTGCGCGACTGGTAGACGAGCCGCCAGGGCCGCTGCACCCCGGTGAGCACGGCCACGGTGTCCGCGACCAGCTTGGCGACGTCCCTGTGCTGCGCCACGTACGCGCCGCCGTCGCCGTGGTCCTCCGGGGGGCCCGAGGTGTCGGCCGCGGCGGTGGGGATGGAGTGGGTGGTGAACGCCAGGTGGGCGCCGTCGCGGACGTCCTCGGGCAGCCGCGCCAGCGCGTCCTGCACGCCGACGACCATGTCGCGGACGAAGCCGGGGGCGTTGAAGTAGTGCCGCAGCTTGTCGACGCGGGGCGGCTCCAGGCCCTCCGCGGTCAGCTCGGCCAGCGACTCGGCCAGGTTCTCGCGGTACTGCCGGCAGCCCGAGTACGAGGCGTAGGCGCTGGTGACCAGCGCCAGCACCCGCCGGTGCCCGGCCTCCGTCATCTCCCGCAGGGTGTCGGTGAGGTACGGGGCCCAGTTGCGGTTGCCCCAGTAGACCGGGAGGTCGAGGCCCACCTCGGCGAAGTCCTTGCGCAGGGCTTCGAGCAGCACGCGGTTCTGGCCGTTGATGGGGCTCACGCCGTCGAAGAGGTAGTAGTGCTTGCCCACCTCCTCCAGCCGCTCGCGCGGGATGCCGCGTCCCCGGGTCACGTTCGCCAGGAACGGAACGACATCGTCCGGGCCCTCGGGGCCGCCGAAGGACAGCAGCAGAAGGGCGTCGTACGGCTGGGGGGACGGCACGTCTGGCATGTCTTCGATCCTGCCATGAGCCGGCCCCGGGCCCGAGCCGGGCACCGGCGTCGGGACCGTCCGTACGCGCGAGTATCATCCCTGTCCAACTGGGGGCCGAGAGCCGGTGACGAGGGCCGTGGGACCGGCCCGTTCAGGGGGTGGACGGCGGATGCATCGGGTGAGGAGCGCCGGCGCCGCGGGCGCCTGGCGCAACTGGGCGGGCACCGTCGCCGCCCGCCCCGCGCGCACCGTCAGCCCCGCCACCACCGCCGAGGTCGCCGACGCCGTACGGGCCGCCGCCGAGGAGGGACTGAAGGTCAAGGCCGTCGGTACGGGCCACTCCTTCACCGCCGCCGCGGCCACCGGCGGGCTCATGATCCGCCCGGAGCGGCTGGTCGGCATCCACGAGATCGACCGTGAGGCCGGCACCGTCACCGTCGCCGCGGGCACCCCGCTGCACCAGCTCAACCACGCCCTCGCCGCCGCCGGCCTCTCGCTGACCAACATGGGCGACATCATGGCGCAGACCGTGTCCGGCGCCACCGCCACCGGGACCCACGGCACCGGCCGCTCCTCCGCCTCGCTGGCCGCCCAGATCACGGCGCTGGAACTGGTGACGGCCGACGGCCGGGCGCGTACGTACACGGCGGCCGACACCGGCGGGGACGCGGCGGTCTTCGCCGCCGCCCGGCTAGGCATCGGCGCGCTGGGCGTCGTCACCTCGCTGACCTTCGCGGTGGAGCCGGTCTTCCTGCTCACCGCGCGGGAGGAGCCGATGGCGCTCACGGACGTCCTCGCGTCCTTCGGCGAACTGGCCGAGGAGAACGAGCACTTCGAGTTCTACTGGTTCCCGCACACCGGCCGCTGCAACACCAAGCGCAACAACCGCAGCGAGGGTCCTGCCGAGCCGCTCGGCCGGATCGGCGGGTGGATCGACGACGAGCTGCTCTCCAACGGCGTCTTCCGGGCGGCCTGCGCGGTGGGCCGGGCGGTGCCCGCGGCCATTCCGGGCATCGCGGCGGTCTCCAGCCGCGCGCTGTCGGCGCGGACGTACACGGACATCCCGTACAAGGTCTTCACCAGCCCGCGGCGGGTGCGGTTCGTGGAGATGGAGTACGCGCTGCCGCGGGCGGCGGCCGTCGCCGCGATCCGGGAGCTGAAGGCGATGGTCGACCGGTCGGGGCTGCGGATCAGCTTCCCGGTGGAGGTACGGGTCGCGCCCGCGGACGACATCCCGCTGTCAACGGCGTCGGGGCGGGACACGGCCTACGTCGCGGTGCACCTGTACCGGGGGACACCGCACCAGGCGTACTTCACGGCGGTGGAGCGGATCATGACGGCGCACGGCGGGCGGCCGCACTGGGGGAAGCTGCACAGCCGGGACGCGGAGTATCTGGCGGGCGTGTACCCGCGGTTCGGGGAGTTCACCGCGGTACGGGACCGGCTGGACCCCGGCCGGGTGTTCGGGAACGACTACGTGCGGCGGGTGTTGGGGGACTGAGCGCCCGCCCGGGGGCGGCTACTGCGCCGCCCCCGGTGCCGTGGCGCCGTCCGGCTGCGGGGTCGCCGGGGTCTCCCCCGTGCCGGGCTCCGCGGGTTCCTCGCCGGTGCCAGGCGCCGTCGGGGTGGGCGTGGGGGCCGGGGGCGTGCCGCCGTCGGTGGTGCCGGGCGCGGAGGGGTCGCCGCCGCCGGGCCGCGGGGTGGGCGTGCCGCCGGGGTTCGTGTGTTCGCCGGTGCCCTCGTCCGGGGAGCCGGTGCCGCCGTCGCCGGGTTCGGCGGAGCCGGTGCCCGGGGTGCCGCCGGTGCCGTCGGTCTCCCCGGTGCCGGGCTCGTGGGTGCCGTCGGTGGTGCGGCCTTCCTCTTCCGGCGCCGGCGGGGAGTCGGACTTTCGTTCGCCGGGGCTGAAAGACGTGCCGGTGCGGTCGTCGCCCCAGGCGTTGGAGAGCGGTCCGCCGGTGAGCTTCTCGATGCCGAAGACCACGATCATCACGGCGGCGAACGTCCCGGCGGCGATCAGCGCGGGGCGCCGCCAGCCGCGGGCGCGCGTGCCGTGGGTGCGGGCGGCGCCGAAACCGCCGGTGGGGGCGGGTGCGCCGGGCACGGCGGCGGGATCGCCGGGCTCCGGGCGGGCGGCGGGCAGGAGTTGGGTCGCGTCGTCGGCCGCGGGGCGTGCGACGGGCAGCAGTTGCGTCGCGTCGTCCGCCGCGGCGGGCGCGCCCGGGAGGAGTCGCGTCTCGTCCCCGGCCGCCGGCTCCACGGTCCTGAGCAGGCGCGTCTCGTCGTCGGCCCGGTTGCGTACGGGCGTGTGCAGCGGCGCCGTCTGCTTGTGCAGCGCCTTCGGCGCCGCGACCGCCGCGTCCTTCAACTGCTGGCCCGTACGCCGGAAGACGTGCTGGAAGAGCGCGCCGCCCGCGGTGGCGCCCACGCTGACGACGCCGGCGCCGATGATCGTGCCGTACACGCCCATGCTGGAGGCGAGGAACGCGGCCACCATCGTGGCCGACGCACCGCCCGCGACCTGGGCGCCGCTGAGTTCGATCTTCCCCTTGCGCTTCTCCCCGCGCTCGTCGTCCGCCGTCCTGTCCGCCGTGCCTTGCATCTCCATCCCAAGATCGCTCCGATGGCCTCCTGCCCTCATGGACGAGCGCGCGGACGGACCCGTTAGTTCCGATTCCGGGGATTCTGTGATGCAACGCACCTCTTGATCGAACCGGGGCGCAACAGGCAGACTCAACTGCCGTGCACCGTTCCGCGTTCGGTGGCGCGCCGGTCCACCCGCATGGCTCGAATGGAGTACTGTGGGCGAGCCAGTGCTCCGGTGTCCGTCCGACGGCGGCGATCACGGCCGCTGCGTTGCAAATGCGTAACCGTGTCATAACGGCGCATCGGGTTCCAAGACCCGACACGCCGGGCAACTCAGCAATGTTGTGGCAGGCTGCACCCGGGCAGGCCACACTCGACTAGCGGGAAGAGCAGCGACGCACCGAACGTCGGCAGGCACCACCGGGAGGTTCCCATGCCCGAACTGCGTGTCGTGGCGGTCAGTAACGACGGCACACGGCTGGTGCTGAAGGCTGCGGACAGTACGGAGTACACCCTTCCGATTGACGAGCGTCTGCGCGCCGCGGTGCGCAACGACCGTGCGCGGCTCGGCCAGATCGAGATCGAGGTCGAGAACCATCTGCGCCCGCGGGACATCCAGGCCCGGATACGAGCCGGAGCGTCCGCGGAGGAGGTCGCCGCGCTCGCCGGGATCCCCGTCGACCGCGTCCGCCGCTTCGAGGGCCCCGTGCTCGCGGAGCGGGCGTTCATGGCCGAGCGCGCCCGCAAGACGCCCCTGCGGCGGCCCGGCGAGAGCGCAGGGCCCGCGCTGGGCGAGGCGGTCGCCGAGCGGCTGATGATGCGCGGTGCGGAGAAGGATTCCGCGCGGTGGGACTCCTGGCGCCGGGACGACGGCACCTGGGAGGTGCTGCTCGTCTACCGCGTCGCGGGTGAGCCGCACAGCGCCGGCTGGACGTACGACCCGCCGCGGCGGCTCGTGCAGCCCGTCGACGACGAGGCGCGCGCGCTGATCGGCGAGACCGATGCCTCGCCCGAGCCGAGCCTGCCGTTCGTGCCCAAGATCGCGCGGCTGCCCCGGAGTCCGGAGCGGCCGTCCGACGGGCGCGGGGACCGGGACGGCGCCGGTGAGGACCGCGACTCGCTGACCAGCCTGCTGGAGGCGGTGCCGAGCTTCCGGGGCGACCTGGTGGTGCCGGACCAGTCCGCGCCCGCGGCCGCCGCCGACGGGCCCGCCGCCACGGCGGGTTCGGCGGGTTCCGCGACCAAGCCGGGTCCCGTGCCGGGGCCGCCCGAGGAGGAGCCCGAGCCGCCCGCGGTGGAGGAGGAGCCTCCGGCGCCCGCGGCGAGCGCGGGTTCCGCGTACGCGGACGTGCTGATGCCGCGGAGCGTCTCGGCGCACCGGGAGCGGCTGACCGGGCAGACCGACCGGCAGGCAGAGGCCGACGGCGTGCGGCCCGGCCGGCGGGCCGCGGTGCCGAGCTGGGACGAGATCGTGTTCGGAAGCAGGCGCAAGAAGCCGGAGTAGTCGTACGGCCGGGCGCGGTTCGCAGGGGTTCGCCCCGCGGGCCGCGCCCTCGCCTTCCGTCGCGCCCTCGCAAGGGACGCCGCCCGCCCCGGCGTTGCTCGGGTACGCGGGCGGCGCCACCCGCCTGCGTCAGCCCGGCTCCGCGCCCGTCGCCACCGGCCGCGCCGGGTCCGCCACCCACTCCGACCACGAACCCGGGTACAGCGCCGCGGGGATGCCCGCGATCGCCAGGGCCAGCACCTCCTGGGCGGCGGACACCCCCGAGCCGCAGTAGACCCCGACCTCCGTGCCCGGCGCGGCGCCGAGCGCCCGGAAGCGCGCCGCCAGCTCCGCCGCGGGCAGGAAGGTCCGGTCGGCGTCCAGGTTCTCCGTCGTCGGCGCCGAGACCGCGCCGGGGATGTGGCCCGCGACCGGGTCGATGGGCTCCGTCTCGCCGCGGTACCGCTCCCCCGCGCGGGCGTCGAACAGCACGCCGCGGCGGGCGAGTACGCCGGCCTCCGCCGCGGTGAGCACCGGCAGCGCGCCCGGCTCCGGCGTGAAGTCCCCCGCGCCGTCCGCGGGCGTCTCCCGGGAGAGTTCGCCGGGCCAGGCGGCGAGGCCGCCGTCGAGGACGCGGACGTCGGGGTGGCCGGTGTAGCGCAGCAGCCACCAGCAGCGCGCGGCCGACCAGCCCTGCCCGCCGTCGTACACGACCACGGGCCGGTCCCGGGAGACGCCCGCGCGCCGCATGGCCGCGCCGAAGACGTCGAAGCCGGGGAGCGGATGGCGGCCGGCGGGTCCCGGCGGGGCGGCCAGCTCGGCGTCCAGGTCGACGTAGACGGCACCCGGGATGTGCCCCGCGTCGTACGCGGGGCGGCCGGGCGGGCCGCCGAGCGTGTAGCGGACGTCGAGCACGGCCGGCGGCCGCGGGCCCGCCAGGTCGCTCGCGAGATCGGTTCCGGAGATGATGGCATCCATGGAGGCCATCCTGGCGCAGAGTCGCGCCGCGTCTCCCGCCCCGCCCCCGCCCTGCCCGAAAGCGAACATCTCCTGGCGAGACGGACAATTCTTCAGATCGATCGGCGCAGAGGGGGCGCACTGCGGCACGGGTGATGGAAATATCTGCAGAGGCGTCACCGGAACGTCACCCACCGCCACCTTCCGATGGTCAGAGAGGGCTGCCATGTCCGAGGGAGCGATCCTCAGCGCGCCGGGCACACCGTGCTGGGTGAGCCTGATGGTGCACGGGCTGGACACGACCGAGGAGTTCTACCGGGGCCTGTTCGGCTGGGCCTTCGAGGAGGGCCCGCGCACGCTCGGCGCGTACCGGCTGGCGCACCTCGACGGCGGCCAGGTCGCCGGGATCGGCGCGATGGCGCCGGAGCGCAGGCTGCCGGTGGCCTGGACCCCGTACCTCGCGACCGACGACGCCGACGCCGCCACCGAGCTGGTGCGCTGCTGCGGCGGGACGGTGGGGGTGGGCCCGCTCGACGCCGACGCGGCCGGCCGCAAGGCGATCTGCTCCGACCCGGCGGGCGCGGTGTTCGGGGTGTGGCAGCCGCGGCAGCCCCCGGAGGTGGAGCGGCGGGCGCGGCCCGGCACGCCGGTCTGGAACGACCTGCTGGTGGCCGAGCCGACGATGGTCGCGAAGTTCTACGAGCTGGTCTTCGGCTACGACGTGCGTTCGGAGGGCGACACCGCGACGCTCTACGTCCAGGACCGGCCCGTGGCGTCGGTCTGCGCCGCCGGCGAGGAGACGCTGCGCGAGACGGGGCCGCGCTGGACGACGCACTTCGAAGTCACCGACGTGGACGCGTCCGTGGGGCGGGCGGTGGAGCTGGGCGGGCGGCTGGTGCGCGAGCCGCACGAGACGGCCGCGGGGCGGATGGCGGAGGTCGCGGACGTCGAGGGCGCGCGGTTCACGCTGGTGCGCACGCCGCACTAGCCGTACGGCGCCGCCGGTTTGCCCGGCCGCGGCCGGCGGCGCGGGTCAGGAGCGTACGGTCAGCAGTGGGACCAACTGCTCCGCCGGGGTCAGCGAGCCGTGCATGCCGGCGAGCGCCGACTCCTTCGGCTCGGTGCGGGTGGCGACGATCGCGATGTCGTCGGCCGCGGCGACGATGACGTCCCCGAGCCGGTCCCGTACCCGCTCGTCGACCTTCGGCCCGAACCACCCCAGCGCGACGGCCTCTTCGCGGCTCGCCACCCAGGCGCGCTCGCCCAGCACCTCGCGCCAGACGGTGAGCACGTCGGCGGCGGCGCCCGGGGCGGCGTACACGTGCCGCGCGCGGCCCTCGCCGCCGAGGAGGCGCACGCCGGCGCGCAGCTCCCAGTCCTCGTCGACGTCGAAGCGGGCGTCGGCGGTGAAGGGGATGTCGACCATGCCGTGGTCGGCGGTGACGTAGAGCGCCGCGCGCGGCGGCAGTTGCTCGGCGAGCCGGCGGGCGAGGCGGTCGGCGTAGCCGAGCTGGCCGCGCCAGGCGTCGGAGTCGACGCCGTGCCGGTGGCCGTTGCCGTCGACCTCGCTGTAGTACGTGTAGACAAGCGTGCGGTCCGCGGCGGCGAGCTGCTCCGCGGCGACGTCCATCCGCTCCTCCCCCGACAGCCGGCCGTGGAAGGTGCCGCCGCTGAGCGCGATCGTCGTCAGCGGAGTGGTCTCGAACACGGGCGAGGAGACCTGCGCGGTGTGCACGCCGGCGTCGTGGGCCAGTTGGAAGACCGTGGGGTACGGCTGCCACGCGCGCGGCGCCGTCCAAGGGTGCCAGCGCAACTGGTTCATCAGCTCGCCGGTCTCCGGGTCGCGCACCGTGTAGCCCGGCAGGCCGTGGGCGCCGGGCGGCAGCCCGGTGCCGACGGAGGCGAGGGAGGTGGCGGTGGTGGCGGGGAAGCCGGCGGTCAGCGGCTCGCCGGTGGCGAGGCCGTGCAGGAACGGGGCGTCCTCGGGATGGGCGAGCAACTGCTCCCAGCCCAGGCCGTCGATGAGGAACACGCAGACGCGGTCGGCCGGTTCGACCCCGGCGAGGGCCGGGGCGAAGCCGGGGACGCCGAGTCCCGCGGCGGCACTGGGCAGCAGGTCGGCCAGCGAGCGGGTGCCGTAACGGGGGGCGGGCGCGGCGGCCGGGTCGAGCGGCGCGGGCCAGTCACCGGCGCCCGGTGGCGTACCGTCCTGCGTGCCGCTGCCCGGTGTCCCCCCCGTGGCGGCCATCAGGCTTCGGGGCCGGCGGCGGTGGCCTCGGAGAGCGCCTGGGCGAAGGTCAGGGCCTGCCGTACGGTCTCGGGACCGTCGCCGGCCTCGCTGACGCGCAGGCTCAGGTCGTCGGCGGTGGCCGAGCCGGTGTAGCCGTGGTCGGCGTCGCAGTTGGGGTCGCCGCAGGTGGCCGGCTCCATGTCGAGGCGGCTGACGGCGCCCCAGCCGACGGTCAGGACGACCTCGCGGGGCAGGGTGCCCGGGGTGTACGCCTCGGGGTTGCCGACGACGCGGCTGAGGACGACGGAGGAGATCCGGGCGAGCTTGACGGACTCGGTGGAGGTGGTGGCGTACGGCGTCGGGGAGGTGGTGTCCGCGGCCTGCTCGTCGGTGTGGCTGACGATGAAGCGGCTGTCGGTGAGCACGAGCACGGTGACGTGCCGCCGGACCTCGTTGGCGTCGAACGTCGTCTCCTGGTGGACCAGGTACGCGGACACGGGCTCCCCGCCGACGGCGGCCTCCACCGCCTCCGCCACGAGGGCGGGGTAGTAGCCGCTGCGCTCGATCGCCGCGCGCAGCCCCTTGGTCGCGGTCCCGGTCTTAGCCATGCGCCCATCCTACGGCCCGGAAGGGCCGCCCCGGTCCGCTGTCGCGAGGCTCGGGGGGCCGACGGGGCACCCGGGTTGGCGCGCGCACCGGCCGCCGCGCGGGCGCGGGCCGGCATCCGGGCCGGTCGGGGCGCCGGACGCCGGCCGGTGCCCCGCCCGGGTCCGCCCGGCGCCAGGGTGCCGCGGGTCAGTAGCGCGGCATGCGGCGGGCGCCGAGGTCGATGCGGGGCGGCGGCGGGGCCAGCCGCAGGGCGGCGGAGAGCACGCTGACACCCCGCGGGGCCACCACGACGGGGGACAACTCGGCGGAGACCACCTCGGGGTGTTCGTCGACGAAGATCGACAGCCGCAGCAGCAGTTCCTCCAGCGCCGCGGTGTCCACGGGCTGGGCGCCGCGCCAGCCGAAGAGCAGCGGGGCGCCGCGGATGGCGCGGATCAGCTCGGCGGCGTCGCGGTCGGTGGCGGGCACGAGCCGGTGCGCGAGGTCGCCGAGCAGTTCGGAGGGGGCGCCGGCCAGGCCGAAGGAGAGCACCGCGCCGACGCCGGGGTCGACGGTGGCCCGTACCACGGTGTCGACGCCGCGCGGGGCCATGGCCTGCACCACGGGCTGCACCTCGGCGGCGGCGCCGAGGGTGCCGGTCAGCTCGGCGTGGGCGAGGCGCAACTGGTCCTCGCCGGCGAGGTCGAGGCGTACGCCGCCGAGGTCGGGGCGGTGCCGCAGGTGGACGGCGGTGGTCTTGAGCGCCACGGGGTAGCCGAGCCGGGCGGCGGCGGCCGCGGCGGCGTCCGGGTCGGGGGCGGGCAGCGCCGGCAGCACGTTGATCCCGTAGCGGCCGAGCACGCGCGCGGCGGCCCGCTCGGGGACGTCGACGGGCACACCCTCCACGTCGGCCGGGGGCGCCGCGGAGGCCGCGGAGGCGTACCCGGGCGTACGGGCCGCCGCCTCGCCGGCGGCACCCGCCTGCCCGCCGCCCGTGACGGTGCCGCCCGCTCCGGCCTCCGCCGCACCCGACCGCCCCGCCGTACCGGCCGCGGCCCGCCCCGCACCGGCGGCAGACTCCCGCCGGGCAGCGTCCGGCGCCCAGTCCGGGGGGACCCCGCCCTCGTCCCCGGCGGCCCGCCCCCGCTCCCCCAGCAGCCCGGCGATGTCCGCGGCCGCCCCGGCCGGGTCCAGGTCGTCGTACTCCGGCACCCGCCCCGGGTCCGCCGCCCGCCGGCGCCACTGGGCGTACCGCACCGCCTGCGCCAGCGCCCGCGCGGCCCGCTCCCCCGCCGGGTACGTCGGGATGCCGTCCGGCGGGGCCGCCAGGGCGCCGGGCAGGCCCTCGATCTCCAGGTGGACGACGGCCACCGGCTTCGTCGCCCCGGCCGCCGCCGCGCGCAGCGCGTCCGCGAGCGCCCCGGCGTCCTGCGGCCCCGGCACCGCGGCGAGCGCGGGCACGTCGGGGTCGGCGACCCGTCCCCTGGGCCCCAGGGGCCCGGGGATGCCCCAGGGGATGGCCGTCACCAGCACCGCGTCGCAGCCCTCGTCGGCCAGCGCACCGGCGACCGCGGCCCGGAAGTCCCCGGGCGCCGCGGCGGCGGTCAGGTCGTGCGGGGGCAGCGGGCGCAGTCCGGCGGCGCGGCAGGCGTCGTACGCGAGGAGGCCGAGGGAGTCGGAGTTGCCGACGATCGCGACCCGCGGCCCGGCGGGCAGCGGCTGGGCGGCGAGCAGCAGCCCGGTGTCGACGAGTTCGGTGACGGTGTCGACGGCGACGACGCCGGCCTGGCGCAGCAGCGCGCCGACGGTCTCGGCGGGCACCGACGTGCCGGGCACGGCGTGTCCCGGCGGCGTACTGGCGCTGTGCCTGGCGCCCTTGACGACCACGACCGGCTTGACGGCGGCCGTGCGGCGGGCGAGGCGGGTGAACTTGCGCGGGTTGCCGAGGGATTCGAGGTACATGAGGACGACGTCGGTGGCGCCGTCGTCGTGCCAGTACTGCAGCAGGTCGTTGCCGGAGACGTCGGCGCGGTTGCCCGCGGAGACGAACGTGGACACCCCGGTGAGCACCGCGCCCGGCCGCCGGTGCAGCCCGGACAGCAGCGCGATGCCGATGGCGCCGGACTGGGTGAAGACCCCGACGCGGCCGCTGCCCGCGGGCTCGGGGGCCAGGGTGGCGTTCAGGCGTACGGGCGGGGCGGTGTTGAGGACCCCGAAGGCGTTCGGGCCGATGACCCGCATGCCGTGGCCGCGGGCCTGCCGGACGAGGTCGCGCTGGCGCGCGCGCCCGGCGGCGCCGGCCTCGGCGTAGCCGGAGGAGAGCACCACGAGTCCCTGGACGCCCTGTTCCCCGCAGTCGTCGACGACGCCGGGGACGCGGGCGGCGGGCACGGCGACGACGGCGAGGTCGACGGGCTCGTCGATGTCCCGTACGGAGCGGCGGGCGGGGACGTCCTCGGGCAGGAGCCGGTCCTGGCCTTCCGGATAGGCGTGGTTGACGGCGTAGAGGCGGCCGGTGAAGCCGGCGGCGAGGAGGTTGGCGAGGACGGTGCGGCCGACGCCGCCGGGGCGGCGGCCGACGCCGATCACGGCGACGGAGCGCGGGGCGAGCAGCCGCTGGACGGAGCGGGCCTCGGCGCGCTGCTCGCGGGCGTGCATGACGGCGAGCGAGCGCTCGGTGGGCTCCAGCTCGAACTCCAGCCGCACGACGCCGTCCTCGAAGCTGCGCTTCTGGGTGTAGCCGGCGTCCGTGAACACCTTCATCATGCGGCTGTTGGCGGGGAGCACGTCGGCGACGAAGCGGCGTACGCCGCGCTCGCGGGCGCACGCGGCGATGTGCTCCAGCAGGACGGAGGCGACGCCGCGGCCCTGCTGGTCGTCCTGGACCAGGAAGGCGACTTCGGCCTGCGCGGCGCCGTCCGCGGCGGGTTCGATGCGGTCGTAGCGCACGGTGGCGATGAAGGCGTCGCCGACGACGGCCGCCAGGCCCACCCTGTCGACGTAGTCGTGGTGGGTGAAGCGGTGGACGTCCCGGGCGGACAGCCGGGGGTGGGGGGCGAAGAAGCGCAGGTACTTGGACTCGTCGGAGACCCGGTCGAAGAACGCGACGAGCCGGTCGGCGTCGTCCGGGACGATCGGCCTGACCTGTGCGGTGCCGCCGTCGCGCAGCACGACGTCGGCTTCCCAGTGGGTGGGGTACTCGTGTGCCGACGGAGTGGCCATGGGGCCCAGGTTACGGTCCGCGCACGCTGGCGGGAGCGGGCGCGGCAGGGCAGTCTGAGGTGACCGCGGGGCGTGCCGGGCACCGCGGGCGGGCGGGGCGGGCGGCGCAGGCCGCGCTCCGGGACGTAAGCACAGGCCGGCCGCGGTCCGGCCGCGGTCAGGCCGGCTCGGCGCGCGTGCAAGGATGGTCTAGACAACTAGAACGAGGGAAGGGCAACACCATGGTTGAGCGCCGCGTCACCGTCGGCTGGGCCGAGGGGCTGCACGCCCGTCCCGCGTCCATCTTCGTGCGGGCGGCCACCGCCGCCGGCATCCCGGTGACGATCGCGAAGGCCGCCGACGGGAACGCCGTCAACGCCGCCTCCATGCTGGCCGTGCTGGGCCTGGGCGCGAAGGGCGGCGACGAGATCGTCCTCGCCTCCGAGGACGACGCCTCGGACCGCGCGCTCGACCGGCTGGCGAAGCTGGTCCGGGAGGGCCTGGACGAACTGCCGGAAACCGTCTGACGCCCGTACGCGCAAATCCGCGCACCCCGCGGGACTGAATTGGCCGGTTACCGCCGCCCGAATTCCCGTGTCCCGCATATTCCGCTGCCCCCGACGATTTCCGCGGGCACGTCATTGTTACGGCTGATCGCTTCCCGTGTTTACGGCATGTTTCCGGGAACTCACGCGCACGGTTCTGCGCAATTCGTACGCCCCCGCCGAACGCTCCACGTGCACCGTGGCCAGGCTCCGCGCCCGCTCGGCGTCCCCGCGCGCCACGGCGTCGGCGATCGCCCCGTGCTCGTCCCACGCCTCCACCGTCCGGACCGCGGGCGAGGCCCCGTAGAGCCAGGCCACCTTCCGGCGCACCTGCACCAGCAGCGCGGTGAGGTTCCGGCTGCCGGTGGCCTGCGCCAGCGTCTCGTGGAACCACGTGCTCAGCGACGGAAGCTCGGCGACATGCCCGCGCTGCGCCCGCTCCCTGCCCAGCCTCACCAGCCCGTGCAGCACCTTGAGATGGGCCTCCGTGCGCCGCTGCGCCGCGCGGGCGGCGCCCAGCGGCTCCAGCAGCGCGCGTATCTCCAGCACGTCCGCGGCGTCCTGCGCGGTGGGCTCGGCGACGCAGGCGCCTGCGTGCCGCTTCGTGGTGACGAAGCCCTCCGACTCCAGCGTCCGCAGCGCCTCGCGGACGGGCACCCGCGAGACGCCGTACCGGCGCGCGAGGTGCTCCTCGGCGAGCCGGGCGCCCTGGGCGAAGAATCCCGAGACGATGTCGTCGCGGATCGCCGAGCACACCGCCTGTGAAATACCGCCGTTCACCGCGCACACCGCATCATCCACGCCCCTTAGCGCCGCCGGGTGAACAGTATGGCAGCGGTATGCGAATTGCGGCAGGAACGCGAAAGAGCCCGGCGTCACCGCCGGGCTCTTTCCGGTCTGCTACGGGCCGTTCACCGCGGTCCGCGGTAAAAGCCGGCAATCAGCCGGACACGACCCTGACCTCACCGATGCCCAGCTCCCGCACCGGCTCGGCGATCTTCTCCGCGTCGCCGACGAGCACGGTGACGAGCCGGTCCGTGGGGAACGCGCTCAGCACCGCCGCCGTCGCCTCCACCGTGCCGGTGTCGGCGAGCCTGGCGTACTGCCGGGCCTGGTAGTCGTCCGGGAGCTGCTGCTCGACCTGGTCGGCCAGCGTGCCGGCGACGGCAGCGGACGTCTCGTACCGCAGCGGGGCCACGCCGACGAGGAAGTCCGCGGCCGCGTCCCGCTCCGCGTCGGTCAGCCCGTCGGCCAGCGAGCGCAGCACCTGCCAGGTGTCCGCCAGCGCGGGGCCGGTCACGTCGGTCTCCACGGAGCCGCCGATGGCCAGCAGCGCGGCGCCGGTGCCGTCGGCCGGCGAGCGCAGCGACTGGGCGGAGGCGCGGACGCCGTAGGTGTAGCCCTTCTCCTCGCGCAGCACGACGTCCAGGCGCGAGGTGAGGGTGCCGCCCAGGCAGTACGTGCCGAGGATCTGGGCGGGCCAGACCGCGTCGTGCCGGTCGGCGCCGACCCGGCCGACGAGCATCTGCGTCTGCACCGCGCCCGGCCGGTCGACGATGACGACCCGGCCGGTGTCGTCCGCGGCCACCGGCGGCAGCGGGCGGGCCTCGGCGGGGGTGCCGGTCCAGGCGCCGAGGGTGCCGGCCAGCGCGTCGTCGACGTCGGCGCCGGTCAGGTCGCCGACGACCACGACGGTCGCGGTGGCGGGCCGGACGTGGGCGTCGTAGAAGGCCCGTACGGACGCGGCGTCGACGCGCGCGACGGACTCCTCCGTGCCCCAGCGGGGGCGGGAGAGCCGGTCGCCGGCGTCGAACAGCTCCGCGTACAGCGCCATCGCGGCGCGCCGGCCGGGGTTGGCCAGCTCGTGCGGGATCTCGTCCAGCCGGTTGGCGACCAGCCGCTCGATCTCGTCGTCCGGGAAGGCGGGCGCGCGCAGCGCGTCGGCGAGCAGGCCGAGGCCGCGGCGCAGCCGGGAGGCGGGGACCTCCAGCGAGACGCGGACGCCCGGGTGGTCGGCGTGCGCATCGATGGTGGCGCCGGAGCGCTCCAGCTCGGCGGCGAACTCCTCGGCGGTGTGGGTGTCGGTGCCCTCGGAGAAGGCCCGCGCCATGATCATGGCGACGCCGTCGAGACCGGCGGGCTCGGCGTCCAGCGGCGCGGCGAGGCACACCTCGACGGCGACGACCTGCTGTCCCGGCCGGTGGCAGGTGAGCACCGTCAGCCCGTTGGCGAGGGTGGTGCGGTCGGGGGCCGGGAAGGCCCAGGGCCGCGCCTCGCCGCCCTGCGGGCGGGGGTGGAAGGTCATCGTGCTGGTCGTCTCGGCGGTCACGCCTGAACCTCGTCTTCCTCGGCGCCCGCGGCACCGTCGTTCTCGTCGGCGGCGGGGGCGGTGGGCTCGTACACGAGGGCCGCGCGGTTCTCCGGGATGAGCCGCGCCTTGGCGACGGCCTGCACCTCCTCGGCGGTGACGCCGAGGATCCGCTCGACCGCGCCGAGCGCGAGCTTCGGGTCGCCGAAGAGCACGGCGTAGCGGCAGAACTCGTCCGCCCGGCCGCCGACGGTCGCGAGCCGGTCCAGCCACTCGCGCTCCAACTGCGCCTGCGCCCGCTCCATCTCCTCGGGCGTCGGCCCCTGTTCCGCGAACCGCGCCAGCTCCTCGTCGACGGCGGTCTCGATGGCGGGCACCTCGACGCCGCCGGACGCCTTGACGTCCAGCCAGCCGAGCGACGGCGCGCCGGCGAGCCGCAGCATGCCGAACCCGGCCGCGACGGCGAGCCGGTCGCGGCGCACCAGGCGGTTGTAGAGGCGGGACGACTCGCCGCCGCCGAGCACGGTCAGGGCCAGGTCCGCGGCGTCGGCCTCGCGGGTGCCGTCCTCGGGCAGCCGGTACGAGGCCATCAGCGCCCGCGACGGCACCTCTTCGGCGAGCGGCACGCGCTGCGCGCCGCCGAGGGTGTCGGGCAGCGAGCCGTCGCGCGGGGGCTGCTTGCCGTCGTGCGCAGGGATGGAGCCGAAGTACCTCTCCACCCAGGCCAGCGTCTGCGCCGGGTCGATGTCGCCGACGACGGAGAGCACCGCGTTGCCCGGCGCGTAGTACGTGCGGAAGAACTCCTGGCAGTCCGCGAGCGAGGTGGCGTCCAGGTCGGCCATCGAGCCGATCGGCGTGTGGTGGTACGGGTGCCCGTCGGGGTACGTCATCGCGGCGAGCTTCTCGAACGCCGTGCCGTACGGCACGTTGTCGTACCGCTGCCGGCGCTCGTTCTTCACCACGTCGCGCTGGTTGTCCAGGCTCTCCTGGGTGAGCGCGGTGAGCAGCGAGCCCATCCGGTCGGCCTCCAGCCACAGGGCCAGTTCGAGCTGGTGGGCCGGCATGGTCTCGAAGTAGTTGGTGCGCTCGAAGCTGGTGGTGCCGTTGAGCGAGCCGCCGGCGGACTGCACCAGTTCGAAGTGCCCGTTGCCGGAGACCTGCGCGGAGCCCTGGAACATCAGGTGCTCGAAGAGGTGGGCGAGGCCGGTGCGTCCTGCCACCTCGTGGCGCGAGCCCACGTCGTACCAGATGCACACCGAGGCGACGGGCGTGAGATGGTCCTCGGAGAGGATGACCCGCAGCCCGTTGTCCAAGCGGTGTTCTTCCAGTGTCAGTCCGCCTGAGTTGGCCTGCGGGGTGGCCGTCTGACCCATGGGCATGGAGTCCCTTCGATCGCTGCTGTTCGCGGGACACCGGACGTCCGGTGTCGCGCCCCCACTGTATGCCGGGGGCTGTGCGCCGGGTCGTGGTCGGCGATGTCGGCGCGTGGGTCCACAATGGGGGCGCACGCCGACCGCCCGTGAACGAGCCGATGAGGAGCAGCAGCCGAGATG
Organism: Streptomyces sp. NPDC004134; assembly: GCF_042874195.1. NCBI lineage: Bacteria > Bacillati > Actinomycetota > Actinomycetes > Kitasatosporales > Streptomycetaceae > Streptomyces > Streptomyces sp. NPDC004134. The sequence goes on from NZ_JBIAMS010000023.1 coordinate 43,923, forward strand.
GCCCGCCGCAGAAGCAGTGCCCCGCCGCCAGAGGAGTTCGAAGAGCGGATCCTCGACGTCGACGTCGTGGACGAGATGCAGGGCTCCTTCCTCGAGTACGCGTACTCGGTCATCTACTCCCGCGCGCTCCCCGACGCCCGCGACGGCCTGAAGCCCGTACACCGCCGCATCCTGCACCAGATGAACGAGATGGGCCTGCGCCCAGAGCGGTCGTACGTGAAGTGTGCGCGCGTCGTCGGCGAGGTGATGGGCCGGCTGCACCCGCACGGCGACTCCGCCATCTACGACGCGCTGGTGCGCCTGGCGCAGCCGTTCTCGATGCGGCTGCCGCTGGTCGACGGCCACGGCAACTTCGGCTCCCTCGGCAACGACGACCCGCCCGCGGCCATGCGCTACACCGAGTGCCGCCCCGCGCCCGCCGCGACGCTGATGGTCGAGTCGATCGACGAGGACACCGTCGACTTCGCCCCCAACTACGACGGCAGCGAGCAGGAGCCCCTCGCCCTGCCGTCCGCCTTCCCGAACCTGCTGGTGAACGGCGCCTCGGGGATCGCGGTCGGGATGGCGACCAACATGCCGCCGCACAACCTGGGCGAGGTCATCGCCGCCGCGCGGCACCTGATCCGGCACCCGGGCGCCGACCTGGAGACCCTGATGCGGTACGTGCCGGGGCCCGATCTGCCCACCGGCGGCCGGGTCGTCGGCCTCGACGGCATCCGGGACGCGTACGAGACGGGCCGCGGCAGCTTCAAGATCCGCGCCACCGCGACGGTGGAGCAGGTCTCCGCGCGCCGCAAGGGCATCGTCGTCACCGAGCTGCCCTTCACCGTGGGCCCGGAGAAGATCCGCGCCAAGGTCAAGGACCTCATCGGGGCGAAGCGGCTGCAGGGCATCGCCGACCTGAAGGACCTCACCGACCGCGAGCACGGGCTGCGGCTGGTCTTCGAGATCAAGAACGGCTTCCACCCCGAGGCCGTGCTGGAGCAGTTGTACAAGCTCACGCCGATGGAGGAGACCTTCGGCATCAACAACGTGGCGCTCGTCGACGGCCAGCCGCTCACGCTGGGCCTGAAGGAGCTGCTGGAGGTCTTCCTCGACCACCGCTTCACGGTGGTGCGGCGGCGCAGCGAGTTCCGGCGCACCAAGCGCCGCGACCGGCTGCACCTGGTGGAGGGCCTGCTCGTCGCACTGCTCGACATCGACGAGGTCATCCGCATCATCCGGGCCAGCGAGAACGCCGCGCAGGCCAAGGAGCGGCTGATCCGCCACTTCTCGCTCTCCGAGATCCAGACGCAGTACATCCTGGACACCCCGCTGCGCCGGCTGACGAAGTTCGACCGGCTGGAGCTGGAGGCCGAGCGGGACCGGCTGACGGCGGAGATCGAGGAGCTGACGCGGATCCTGGAGTCGGACGCGGAGCTGCGCAAGCTGGTGTCCGGGGAGCTGTCCTCGGTGGCGAAGAAGTACGGCAGCGAGCGCCGCACGGTGCTGCTGGAGGCCGGCGGGGAGCCGGCCGCGGCGGTGCCGCTGGAGATGTCCGACGACCCGTGCCGGGTGCTGATGTCGTCCACGGGGCTGCTCGCCCGTACCGCCAACGGCGATCCCTTCGGCGAGCCGGCGCCGGCGAAGCGCGTCAAGCACGACGTGATCGTCTCCGCCGTGCCGACGACGTCGCGGGCGCACATCGGGGCGGTGACCTCGGAGGGGCGGCTGCTACGGGTGTCGGTGATCGACCTGCCGGTGCTGCCGGAGACCGCGGCCCGGCCGAGCCTGGCCGGCGGCGCGGCGGTCTCGGAGTTCCTCACGCTTCAGGACGGCGAGAAGGTCGTCTGCCTCACCACGCTCGACGAGTCCTCGCCCGGCCTGGCGCTGGGCACGGAGCAGGGCGTGGTGAAGCGGGTGGTGCCGGACTACCCGGCGAACAAGGAGGAGTTGGAGGTCGTCACGCTCAAGGACGGCGACCGGATCGTCGGCGCGGCGGAGCTGCGCACGGGCGAGGAGGACCTCGTGTTCGTCACCAGCGACGCGCAGTTGCTGCGCTATCCCGCGGGGCAGGTGCGGCCGCAGGGCCGTCCTGCGGGCGGCATGGCGGGGGTGAAGCTGGCCGACGGCGCGAAGGTCGTCGCGTTCCACGTGGTCGACCCGGCGGCCGACGCGGCGGTGCTGACGGTCGCGGGCTCCACGGGGGCGCTGGACGGTGCGTGGGTGCAGACGGCGAAGCTGACGCCGTTCGACCAGTTCCCGCGGAAGGGGCGGGCGACGGGCGGCGTGCGCTGCCAGCGGTTCCTGAAGGGCGAGGACGGCCTGACGTTCGCCTGGGCGGGGCCGGTGCCGGCCCGCGCGGCGGGGCGTACGGGCGGCCCGGTGGAGCTGCCGGAGCCGGACCCGCGCCGGGACGGCTCGGGGACGCCGCTGGCGAAGCAGGTGACGGCGGTGGCGGGGCCGGTGTAGTCCACGGTTCCGTGGTGGGCGGGCGCGGGGCCGGGGCCGGGGCCGGTCTTCGGCGGTATCCCGCGCTTCCCGGCCGTCTTGGGCGGTCTTCTGCGGTCTTCTGCGGTACGGCCCGATCCTCGTGCTGGACCCGGGGCCCGGCGGCTGCAAGCGTGGGGCCATGAGGACTCCGACCGTCACCGACGCCCTGCTCGCCCGCCGGCTGGTCCGCGACGTGCTGCCGCCCACCCCGCTGTGGTCGTACGCCGCACTGGACCGCGGGCCGGCCGCGGCGCTGTTCGTCAAGCACGAGAACACCCAGCCGACAGGCGCGTTCAAGGTACGCGGCGGCCTCACCCTGCTCGCCTCGATGACCGCGGAGGAGCGCGCCCGCGGCATCGTCGGCTACTCCACCGGCAACCACGCCCAGTCGCTCGCCTACGCCGCCGCCCGGCACGGCGCGCCGTGCACGATCGTGATGCCGGAGCGCGCCAACCCCGGCAAGGTGCGCGCCGTCACCGCGCTGGGCGCCGAGCTGATCCAGCACGGCGCGACGTTCGACGAAGCCCGCCCGTACGCCGCGCGGTTGGCCGCCGAGCGGGGCGCCCGGCTGGTCAGCGCCGCGGACGAGCCGGAGATCGTCGCCGGCGTGGCCACCGCGTACCTGGAGCTGTTCGAGCAGGCGCCGGACCTGGACACGGTGATCGTCCCGGTCGGCGGCGGCAGCGGCGCCGCCGCCGCGAGCCTGGTGGCCGCGGCCGTCGCCCCTGGCTGCCGGGTGGTGGCCGTGCAGTCGGCGGCCTCCCCGGCGGCGTACGAGTCCTGGCGCGCCGGCCGCCTCGTCGAACACCCCAACCGCACCCGGGTCGAGGGGCTGGCCACCGGCACCGGCTTCGCGCTGCCGCAGGCGCTGATGCGCGCCGGGCTCGCCGACTTCCTCCTCGTCGACGACGACGCGATCGCCCTCGCCCAGCGCAGCCTGCTGCGCGACGCGCACACGCTGGCGGAGGGCGCGGGCGCCGCGGCGCTCGCGGCGCTGTACACGCACCCGGACTCGTTCACCGGGCAGCGCGTCGCCGTCGTGTGTACGGGAGGGAACGCCCAGGAAGAGGAGATTGCCAGGGTCCTTCACCTGAAGGTGTGAAGGGCCGGGAATGCCCCGTCTGTGATCTTCCCGCGTTGCTCATTCTGGGCAGTCGGCAACCCCGCCGAGCGAGGAGAGCACTCCGGTGAACAACCCCCAGGGGCCCGAGGGGGCCCCGCCAGCCCCGCCCCGCGATCCGTGGTCGGAACGGCCGGACTGGTCCGGCCGTTCCGACTTGTCGCCCTGGCCGGAGGCCCAGCCCTGGCCGGACGTGCAGCCCTGCCCGGACGTACAGCCCTGGCCGGACGCGTCGCCCTGGCCCACCAGGACCGCGCCGACCGACCGGCGCGAGCAGCTCTACGTGCCCGCCGCCCCGGCCCCCGGCTGGGGCTGGGACGGCTGGGAGCCGGAGCCCGCACCCGCCCCGCCGCCGCCTTCCCCGGCCGCGGAGCGCGCCGGCTCCGGTGCGCGGGACGGCGACGGCGACGGCGACGGCGACGGCGACGGCGAAGCGGACGACGCCGTGTACCTCGCCGTCCACGCCACCCCCGAGTTCCAGCGTGTACGCAGCCGTTACCGGCGCTTCGTCGTGCCGGCCGCGCTCGCGTTCCTCGCCTGGTACCTGGCCTACGTCGTCGCCGCCACCGTCGCGCCCGAGCTGATGGGCCGCCGGGTCGCGGGACCGCTGAACGTCGCGCTGCTCGCCGGACTCGGCCAGTTCGCGACGACGTTCCTGCTCACCTGGGCGTACGCCAGGCACGCCCGGCTGCGCCGCGACCCCGCCGCGCTCGACCTGCGCTGGGACATCGCCATGCGGACCCGCCGCCAGGACGGTGCCCCCACCCCCGCCCCCGCGCCGGAGCAGGAGCCGGGCCGGTGACCGGGGAACACCAGAAGCTCGCGCTGCTGCTGTTCTGCGCGTTCGTGACGCTGACGCTGGCCATCACGCTGTGGGCGGGCCGGCGGCGGCGCGGCTCAGCGGAGGAGTTCTACGCCGGCGGCCGGCTCTTCACCCCCATGGAGAACGGTTTCGCCATCTCCGGGGACTACATGTCGGCCGCCTCCTTCCTCGGCATCTCCGGCCTCATCGCGCTCTACGGCTACGACGGGGTGCTGTACTCCGTCGGCTTCCTCGTCGCCTGGCTCGTCGTGCTGCTGCTCGTCGCGGAACTCGTCCGCAACTGCGGCCGGTTCACCCTCGCCGACGTCGTCGCCTCCCGGCTGCGCCGGCCGCGGGTGCGGTTCGCCGTCGGCATCTCGTCGGTCACGGTCTCGGTGCTCTACCTCGTCGCGCAGATGGTCGGCGCGGGCAGCCTGGTGGCGCTGCTGGCCGGCGGCCACACCGGCCCCGGCGCGCGCACCGCGGCGGTCGCGGGCGTCGGTGCGCTGATGGTCACGTACGTCGTGCTCGGCGGGATGCGCGCGACGACCTGGATCCAGATCGTCAAGGCCGTGCTGCTGCTCGCCGGGGCGCTCACCCTCACCGTGCTGGTGCTGCTGCGCTTCCACGGCGACCCCGGCGCGCTGCTGGAGGCCGCGGCCGGGCGCAGCGGCCACGGCTCCGACTTCCTCGCGCCGGGACTGGCTTACGGCGGCGGGCTCGCCGACCGGCTGGACTTCCTCAGCCTCGGCATCGCGCTGGTCCTCGGCACCGCGGGGCTGCCGCACATCCTGGCCCGCTTCTACACCGTGCCGACGGCCACCTCCGCGCGCCGCTCGGTGGTCTGGTCGATCGGGCTGATCGGCGGCTTCTACCTGATGACGATCGTGCTCGGCTTCGGCGCCGCGGCGCTCGTCGGCGGCGACGCGGTGCGCGCGGACGACCCGTCGGGCAACACGGCGGTGCCGCTGCTGGCGCTCGACCTCGGCGGCGGCGCGGCCTCCACCGGCGGAACGGTTCTCTTCGCGGTGGTGGCGGCGGTGGCGTTCGCGACGATCCTGGCGGTGGTCGCGGGGATCACGCTGGCGTCGTCGGCGTCGGTGGCGCACGACCTGTACGCGACGGTGCGCCGCTCCCGCGCGCGCCGCCGCGCGGGCCGTACACCACGGGGCGCGGACGGCGCGTCCGCCGGCGCCGGCGAGGTCGCCGTGGCGCGGGTGGCCGCGGCGGTCACCGGTGCGCTCGCCATCGGCCTCGGGCTGCTGGCCCGGGACCTGAACGTGGCGTTCCTGGTGGGGCTCGCCTTCGCGGTGGCGGCCTCGGCGAACCTGCCGGTGCTGCTCTACGCGCTGTTCTGGCGCGGGTTCACCGCGCGCGGCGCGCTGTGGGCGGTGTACGGCGGGCTCGGCCCCGCGGTGCTGCTGGTGGTCTTCTCGCCGGTGGTCTCGGGCAGCCCCGACGCCCTCTTCCCGAGCGTGGACTTCCACGTCTTCCCGCTGCAGAACCCGGGTCTGGTCTCCGTGCCGCTGGGCTTCTTCGCGGGCTGGCTGGGCACGGTGACGTCCGCGGAGCCCGCCGATCCCGTACGGCACGCGAAGACGGAGGTCCGGGCGCTGACCGGGGCGGGGGCCGCGTAGCGGCGGACCCTTCGGCTACGGGGCCGGCAGCCGGCTGCCGGGGACGCTCCCGGCCACCGGCGCCAGCGCCTCGGGGAGCACGACGGTGAACTCCGCGCCCCCGCCCGGCCGCTCGCCGACCTCCGCGTGGCCGCCGTGCCGCTCCGCGAGCCGCCGCACCAGCGCGAGCCCGAGGCCCCGCTTGCCGTGCGCGGGCGGCTCCTTCGTCGTCCAGCCGTCGGCGAAGACCAGCTCGCGCCGCTCCGCCGGCACACCGGGCCCGGAGTCGGCGACCCGCAGCCGTACGGTCTCGCCGTCCGCCCGCAGGTCGACCTCGACCAGCGGGGCCGGCGAACCCACCGCCGCGTCCAGGGCGTTGTCGACGAGGTTGCCGACGACGGTGACCAGACCGCGCGGGTCGACGGCCCGGTCGGGCAGTTCCCCCGTCAGCACCAGCGGCACGCCCCGCTCCGCGGCGACGGTCGCCTTGCCGACGAGCAGGGCGGCCAGCAGCGGGTCGCGGATCCGGCCGGTGACCTGCTCCGCGGTGGCGCGGTGGCCGCCGGCGGCCTCGGCGATGTACTCGGTGGCCTCCTCGGTCATGCCCAGCTCCAGCAGCCCGAGGAGGGTGTGCAGGTGGTTGGCGTGCTCGTGGTCCTGGGCGCGCAGGGCGTCGATGAGGCCGCGGGTGGAGTCGAGTTCGCGGCCGAGCTGCTCCAGCTCCGTGCGGTCGCGCAGGGTGGCGACGGCACCGCCGTCGGCGGTCGGCATGCGGTTGGCGACGAGCACCCGGCCGTCGCTGACGGTCAGCAGGTCGGAGCCGGCGACCCGGCCGGCGAGCACGTCGGCGGTACGGCCCGGGCGCAGCACGTCGTCGAGGGGCCGGCCGGTGTGCTCGGGGTCGATGCCGAGGAGCCGGGCGGCCTCGTCGTTGACCAGCCGCAGCCGGCCGGCGCCGTCGAGCGCGACGACGCCCTCGCGGATGCCGTGCAGCATCGCCTCGCGCTCGTCGAGGAGCGCGGCTATGTCGGAGAACGCGAGGTCGCGGGTGCGGCGCTGGAGCCGGCGGGAGTGCGCGAAGGCGACGAGCGCGCCGACGGCCAGCGCGCCCCCCGCGTACGCCAGCACGCCGGGGACCGCCGCGATGACCCGGTCGCGTACGCCCTCGTACGGGATGCCGACCGAGACCGCGCCGACGATCCGCCCCTCGCGGTCGTAGAGCGGCACCTTGCCGCGGGCGCTCCGCCCCATGGTGCCGGTGTCGATGCCCATCCACTCCTCGCCGGCGAGCGCGGCGGAGGGGTCGGTGGAGACCCGGTGGCCGACGCGCTCGGGCTGGGTGTGGGACCAGCGCACGCCCCTGTTGTCCAGCACGACGACGTACTCGGCGCCGGTGGCCCTGCGGATCCGCTCGGCGCGGCGCTGCACGGGTCCGTCCGGTTCCGCGGGGGTGGTCAGCAGCGCCTCGGCGAGGCCGGGTTCGACGGCGGTGCTCTGCGCGATGGCCATGGCGCGGCGCATCACCTGCCGGTCCAGCTCGTCGCTGTACGGCGCGAGGAACAGCGCGGCGGCGAGGATGGTGACGCCCGTGGCAAGGGCGAGCTGCATGAGCAGGATCTGGGAGGAGACACGGCGCGGCCAGCCGAGCCGCCGGCCGGAGCCGCGGGGCCGGCCGCGGCGTGCGGTCGATGGTGCGCCCATGAGGGCGAACCGTAACCGACCGGGACGCTACGGGCACTCCCCCGGACGCACATCCCCGCCCGTCACCCCACACCCGCCCCTCGCGAGCCCCGGCCCCCGCATAGCTGCCACGTCACGTGCACCCACGTCACGTACACCCAGGTCGCGCACACCCACGCCCGCGTGCACCCGCCCCCCGCCCTCGCGCGCCCCACCCTCCCCCGCACACCCGCCCTAGGGTAGCCACATACGACTACGCAGAGTAGTCATCCGATGCGGTGGCGGACCGGCGGTGGGCTCAGTGCAGCCTCGGCGGCCCCGCGGCCATCCGCGTCTGCGTCACCGGTGTAACGCCGCAGCTCGCCGGGGTGGCCACCGCAGCGGCGCGCGGCGCCACGGGCACGTCCCAGGCGCGTCCGTCGCGGTGCGCGACGGTCACCAGCCAGCCGTCCCCGCCGTCACTCTCCGCTCGCACGGCGCCCGCACGCACGGCGCCCGCACGTACGACCTCCGTACGCACCACGCTCAGATCGTCCGCCCCGTACGCACCCGCCAGCCGCCGCACCGCCAGCTCCGCCGCCTGCCCCTGCCGCTCCCACGTCGAGCGCCCGCGGCAACCCTCCGGCACGACCAGCCCCGAGGCCAGCGACTCGACGACCTCCTTGACGGCGTGCGGCGTCATGCGGCCGTAGGCGTACCCGTGCGGCAGCAGGAGCAGCGTGGGCGAGAAGCGGTGGCCGCCGATGTGGGTGATCTCCCAGGTCGCGGTGCCCCCCGCGGCGTGCAGGTCGGCCGCGAGCGGGCGGCCGAGCAGCGCGCAGCAGCGGTCGCGCCGCCCGTTGGTGCAGACGAAGACCGGCGGTTCACCGCGGTACGGGCCGGCGCCGAGGGCGGCGTCGAAGCCGACGTGCTCGCCGCGGCCAAGCGCGGCGAAGTCGAGGCCGACGAGGTCCGCGGGGTCGCGGACGTCGGTCGCCCGGATCCAGGTGCCCCCGGGGGCGGTGTGGGCGGCGAGAACGCGGCGGCCGGGCGGGCGGCCGGCCCCGACGGAGCCGCGGACGTCGGCATGCCTGCCCGGGCGGCGGATGAGCGCGACCCGTACGCCGGTGCCCTCCGCACGCTCCTCCAGCGCGCGGCCGATCTCGGGATCGAGGTGGCTCTGGGTCAGCGCCTCTTTCCCCCACGGCCCGGTCTGCTCGACGAGCAGCCAGGTCGCGGCGACGGCCGCGGTCCCGGCGAGCGGTTCGGCCAGCTCTCCGGAGGCGGTCGCGCACGTACTCACGAAGGTGAGCCTAACCGTTCTTCAACGCCCCGTCCCGCGGGGCCCGTCCGTCCCGGTGATCCCCCCGCACCCCGGACGCCCCGCGCGCCCCGGGGGGTTCCGCGGACCCGCCGCCGCCCGCCGCGTACGCCCACACCCCCGCCGTGCCGCTGACGTGGGCGGAAGCGATCGACCCCACCCCGACCGCAAGCAGCTTGCGTTTCTTGCGCTAATCTTGCGTGCATGACTCGACGACTTGCTGAGGTTGCCAAGAAGGTGGGGGTCTCCGAGGCCACCGTCAGCCGCGTGCTGAACGGAAAGCCCGGGGTGTCGGAGGCGACCCGGCAGGCCGTACTGTCGGCCCTCGACGTGCTCGGCTACGAACGGCCCACCCAACTGCGCGGCGAGCGCGCCCGGCTGGTCGGCCTGGTCCTGCCCGAGCTGCAGAACCCGATCTTCCCCGCGCTCGGCGAGGTGGTCGGCGGCGCGCTGGCCCAGCTCGGCCTCACCCCGGTGCTCTGCACCCAGACCAAGAACGGCGTCTCCGAGGCCGCGTACGTCGACCTGCTGCTGCAACAGCAGGTCTCCGGCGTGGTGTTCGCCGGCGGCCAGTACGCGCAGTCCGCCGCGCCGCACGAGCACTACCGCAGGCTGGCCGAGCGGCGCATCCCGGTGGTGCTGATCAACGCCGCCATCGAGGACCTGGGCTTCCCGCGCGTCTCCTGCGACGACGCGGTCGCCGTGGAACAGGCGTGGCGCCACCTGGCGTCTCTCGGGCACCGCCGCATCGGCATGCTGCTGGGCCCCGGGGACCACGTGCCCTCGACCCGCAAGCTCGCGGCCGCAGAGGAGCTGGCGCGGCAGACCGGCCTGGAGCTGCCGGAGTCGCGGGTGGCGCGGGCGCAGTACTCGCTGGAGAGCGGGCAGGCGGCCGCGACGCGGATGCTGGAGGACGGCGTCACGGGCTTCGTGTGCGCCAGCGACCCGCTCGCGCTCGGGGTGATCAGGGCGGTGCGGCGGCGCGGCCTGGACGTGCCGGGGGACGTGTCGGTGGTGGGGTACGACGACTCGGCGTTCATGAACTGCACGTCGCCGCCGCTGACGACGGTGCGGCAGCCGATCGAGTCGATGGGCCGGGCGGCGGTGGAGCTGCTGTCGGCGCAGATCGGCGGCGCCCCGGTGGCGGCGGACGAGCTGCTGTTCGAGCCGGAGTTGGTGGTGCGCGGCTCCACCGGCCCCGCTCGGTGAGGGATCTTCATTTTCCAGTCTTATTCTTGCAACTCCCGCGCGACATATTGCGAAGACCTGTCGACGGTGGTTGAGTGTGCGCGCCACGGCAGCGTGCAGCCGTGGCTTCCCGCTCCTGCCCAGAGGGGTCACCGAGATGAGACAAACCGGGTTCCGCCGTACCAGCGCCGCCCTCGCCGTCAGCGCCGCCCTGGCGCTCGTCGCCGCCTGCGGCACCTCCAGCTCCGACGAGGGCGGCGGGGACGACGCGGCCGATCCGGCCGACGCCGCCGCCCCGCTGGACCCGGAGACCAAGGTCACCCTCACGATCGACTGCATGCCCCCGGCGGCCGAGAAGGCCGAGCTGAAGGAGTGGAAAGAGGACGTAGCGGCGTTCAACGAGGAGTATCCGAACGTCACGATCGAGGGGAAGCAGACCGACCCCTGCCTGGAGCCCCCGCGGTTCACGGCGATGCTCAAGGCCAAGTCCCAGCCGGACGCCTTCTACACGTACTTCACCGACCTGCAGCAGGTGCTGGACAACGACGGCGCCGCCGACATCACCGCGTACGTCAACGAGAAGACGGTCCCGGCGCTCGCGGACATCGACCCGCAGGTCCTCGACGTGCTCAAGCAGGACGGCAAGCTCTACGGGCTGCCGACCAGCAACTACACCATGGGCCTGCTGATCAACCGGAAGCTCTTCGAGGAGGCCGGCCTCGACCCCGACGACCCGCCGACGTCCTGGGACGAGGTCCGTACCGCCGCCAAGGCGATATCCGGCCTCGGCGGCGGCATCAGCGGCTTCGGCGAGTACAGCGCGGGCAACAACGGCGGCTGGCACTTCACCGCCTCGATGTACGGCCTCGGCGGCGACATCGTCTCGGAGGACGGCACCAAGGCCGCGTTCAACGACGACACCGGCCGCGAGTACGCCGAGAACCTCCACGCGATGCGCTGGGAGGACGACAGCATGGGCAAGACCCAGTTGCTCAAGTGGGGCGACCTGCAGAAGCAGATGGCGTCGGGCAAGCTCGGCATGTTCCTCGCCGCGCCCGACGACATCACGTACATGGTCCAGCAACTGGGCGGTGACTACGCCGACTTCGGCATGGGCCCGATGCCCGGCGGCGAGGCGACCCTCTTCGGCGGCAACGACTACCTGATCAAGAAGGGCAGCTCGCCCGACCAGATCAAGGCCGCCATCGCCTGGCTGAACTTCAAGTTCCTCACCCCCGGCAAGGGCCAGTTCGACTGGGCGCGTACGAAGGCCGACGAGCTGCCCGTCGGGCTGCCCCAGCCGGACTTCTGGAAGGGCGGCAGCAAGCAGCAGGACGACGAGCTGCGCGCCGAGCACTCCACCATGCCGGTCGAGAACTTCCAGCCGTTCCGCGACAACCCGGTCCCCGGCCGCGCCGAGCCGCCCAAGGCCCAGGAGATCTACAAGGTCCTCGACACGGTGATGTCGGGCGTGCTCACCAACGAGGACGCCGACCCCGCCGGGCTGCTCGACACCGCCGAGGACCAGGTCAACCAGGTCCTCGCGAACCAGTAGCCATGGCGGCGCCCACCCTCTCCCGGCCGGCCGCCCCCGCCGAGGGGCGGCCCGCCGGCCGGCGGCGCGCGGGCCGCGAGGACTTCGGCCGCGCGCTGCGCCGCAACCTGACCGCGCACGGCTTCCTCATCGGCGCCGTGCTCTGCTTCACGCTCTTCTCCTGGTATCCGATGGTCAGGGAGTTCATCCTGGCCTTCCAGAAGAACGAGGACGGCGAGACCGTCTGGGCGGGCTGGTCGAACCTCAGCTACATCTTCGACGACCCGGCCTTCTGGCAGGCGTGGCGCAACACCTTCGCCTTCACCGGACTCGCGCTGCTCCTCGGCTTCGCCGTGCCGTTCGCGGTCGCGATCGTGCTGAACGAGTTCCGCCACGGCCGCGCGTACCTGCGGGTCCTGGTGTACCTGCCGGTGATGCTGCCGCCGGTCGCCTCCGTGCTGCTCTTCAAGTACTTCTACGACCCGGGCTACGGGCTCTTCAACCGCATCCTGGAGACCTTCGGCCTGCCCGCGCAGGACTGGCTGCAGTCGGGCGACACCGCGATGATCTCCGTCGTCATCGCCGCCACCTGGATGAACATGGGCGCCGCCACGCTGATCTACCTGGCCGCGCTGCAGGGCATCCCGGGCGAGCTGTACGAGGCCGCGGAGCTGGACGGCGCCGGGCTCTTCCGCAAGATCTGGCACGTCACCATCCCGCAGACCCGGCTCATCCTCTCGCTGATGCTGCTGATGCAGATCATCGCCACGATGCAGGTCTTCGTGGAGCCGTTCCTGCTCACCGGCGGCGCCGGCCCGGAGAACTCGACGCTCACCGTCGTCCAGCTCATCTACCAGTACGCCTTCACCTTCAACAACTACGGCAGCGCCGCGGCCCTCGGGGTCGTCCTGATGCTGGTGCTCGCCGTCTTCTCGGCCGCGTTCGTACGCCTCGACCGCGGCAGCGAAGACTGAGCCGGGAGATCCCAGATGGCCGAATCACAAAGGACGCTGATCTCGCCGGCGGTGCTCGCCAGGCCGCGCGGAAAAGCCCTGTACTGGACCGCCTTCGCGCTGGTCATGGTGGTCTTCACGCTGGCGTTCATCGGGCCGCTGTACTGGATGGTGACCAGCGGGCTGAAGTCCTCGCAGGAGTTCGCCCAGACCCCGCCGACGCTGGTGCCCGGCGAGGCGCAGCCGGAGAACTACTCCGAGGCGTGGAGCGTGCTGGACCTGTCCCGACTGCTGCTCAACACGTGCGTGTACGCCTTCGGCGCGCTGGCCTTCCAGCTCGTCTTCGACGTGGCCGCGGCGTACTCCCTGTCCAAGCTCCGCCCCGTGCTGGGCAAGGTCATCCTCGGCGCGATGCTCGCGACGCTGATGATCCCGGCCACGGTGCTCGTCGTACCGCAGTACCTCACGGTACTCGACGTGCCGGTGGTGGACCGCAACCTCATCAACTCGCCGTGGGTGATCTGGCTCCCGTCGGTCACCAACGCCTTCAACATCTTCCTGCTCAAGCGCTTCTTCGACTCCATCCCCCGGGAGCTGATGGACGCCGCCGCCATGGACGGCGCATCGCCGATGCGCACCCTGCGGTCCATCGTCCTGCCGATGTCCCGGCCGATCCTCGGCGTCGTCTCGATCTTCGCGGTCGTCGCCGTGTGGAAGGACTTCCTCTGGCCGATGCTCACCCTGCCCGACCCGTCGAAGCAGACCCTCAACGTCGGCATCTACTCGCTGGGCACGAGCGTGCCGGAGAACCAGCTCATCGCGGCCCTCGCGATCGCCTCGGTGCCCACGTTGGTGATCTTCCTCGTCTTCCAGCGCAACATCATGCACGGCCTGACCGCCGGCAGCCTCAAGGGCTGACGGTAAGGGCCCTCTTCCTGAACCAGTAGGGATTTCCTGTGAGGGATTCAGTGTCGGATACGAGCTGGTGGCGCGACGCCGCCATCTACCAGGTCTACGTACGCAGCTTCGCCGACGGCGACGGCGACGGCACCGGCGACCTCGCCGGCGTCCGCGCCCGGCTGCCGTACCTCGCCGAGCTGGGCGTGGACGCCATCTGGTTCACCCCGTGGTACGTCTCGCCGATGGCCGACGGCGGCTACGACGTCGCCGACTACCGGGCGGTCGACCCGGCGTTCGGCACCCTGGACGAGGCCGAGAAGCTGATCGCCGAGGCCCGCGCCCTCGGCATCCGCACGATCGTCGACGTCGTGCCCAACCACGTCTCCGACGCCCACCCCTGGTTCCGCGCCGCGCTGGCCGCCGGGCCCGGCAGCCCGGAGCGCGAGCTGTTCCACTTCCGTCCGGGCCGCGGTCCGGACGGCGACCTGCCGCCGAACAACTGGCCCTCCCAGTTCAACGGCGAGTGCTGGACCCGGCACGCCGACGGCGACTGGTACCTGCACCTGTTCTCGGAGCGGCAGCCGGACCTCAACTGGGCCCACCCGGCGGTGCGTCGGGAGCACGAGGACGTGCTGCGCTTCTGGTTCGAGCGGGGCGCCGCGGGCGTACGCATCGACTCCGCCGCCCTGCTCGCCAAGGACCCCGAGCTGCCCGACTGGGACGAGGACGACCCGCGCGGCGAGCCCAGCCCGTACGTCGACCGCGACGAGCTGCACGACATCTACCGCTCCTGGCGGGCCATCGCCGACGAGTACGACGGCGTGCTCATCGGGGAGCTGTGGGTGCCGGAGCCGGAGCGCTTCTCCCGCTATCTGCGCCCGGACGAGCTGCACACCGCGTTCAACTTCGACTTCCTGGCCCGCCCCTGGGACGCCGCCGAGCTGCGCGCGTCCATCGACACCACGCTCGAATACCACGCCCCGGTCGGCGCGCCCGCGACCTGGGTGCTGTGCAACCACGACGTGACCCGCACCGTCACCCGCTACGGCCGCGACGACGCCGGTCCCGGCACCGGCTTCGACTTCGCCGCCAAGCGCTTCGGCACCCCGACCGACCCGGTGCGCGGCACCCGCAGGGCGCGCGCCGCGGCGCTGCTCTCGCTCGCCCTGCCCGGCTCCGTCTACCTCTACCAGGGCGAGGAACTGGGCCTGCCGGAGGCGGAGATACCCCGGGACCGGATCGTCGACCCGATGCACTTCCGCTCCGAGGGCCGCGACCCGGGCCGGGACGGCTGCCGGGTGCCGCTGCCGTGGCGTCCCGGCGGACCGGCGTACGGGTTCAGCGACCCGGCGGGCGCGGGCGACGGCGGTACGCCGGCGGACGGCGGCGGCGACGGCGGCACGGGCACCGGCGACGGGCAGGCCGAGCCGTGGCTGCCGCAGCCTGCGGGCTGGGGCACGTACGCCGTGGAGCGCCAGGAGGGCGACCCGCGCTCGATGCTGCGCCTCTACCGCGACGCGCTGCGGCTGCGCCGCGGCGAGCCGGGACTCGGCGACGGGCCGATGCGCTGGCTCGACGCCCCCGCGGGCGTGCTGTCCTTCGCCCGCTCCGACGACTTCGTCTGCGTCGTCAACCTCGCCGCGGAGCCCGCGCCGCTCCCGGCCCACCGAGACGTCCTGATCGGCAGCGGCCCCCTGGACGACGGGCGGCTGCCGCGGGACACGGCGGTCTGGCTGCGCATCTAGGACCGCTGCGCCGCGTGGCCGGACCGCCGGCCCGTAACCCCCACCCACCCCCCACGGGAAGGTATGCCATGCGCAAGGCACGCACAGGAAGGATCATGCTGGCCGCGTCCGTGGCCGCCGCCGCGGTGCTCGTCGCCGTGCCCGGCGGCGCCCACGGCGCGCCGGAGGCGGGCGCCGACCTGCCGTTCGTCTCGATCGAGGCGGAGGCGGCGGACACCGACGGCAGCCTCGTCGGCCCCGACTACAGCCAGGGCACGCTTGCCTCGGAGTCGTCGGGGCGGCAGGCGGTGCGGCTCGACGCCCAGGGCGAGTACGTCGAGTTCACGCTCACCGCGCCGGCGAACGCCGTGAACGTCGCGTACAGCGTCCCGGACGGCAAGTCCGGCAGCCTCGCCGTCTACGCCAACGGCGCGAAGCTCGACGCGTCGCTCGCCGTCACCTCCAAGTACTCCTACGTCGACACCCCCTGGATCCCCGGCGCCAAGACCCACCACCTGCTGGACAACGCCCGGGTCGAGCTGGGGCAGGACCTGCGGGCCGGCGACACCGTGCGGCTGCAGGCCGACGACCTCGGCGGCGGCCCGTACACCGTCGACGTCGCCGACTTCGAGCAGGTCGCCGCGCCCGCGGAGCCCCCGGCCGGTGCCGTCTCCGTCGTCGACAAGGGCGCCGACCCGACCGGCGCGGCGGACTCCACCGAGGCGTTCCGCAGCGCCATCGCCGAGGCGAAGGGCGGCGGTACGGTGTGGATCCCGCCGGGCGACTTCACGGTCGGCTCCGAGCTGTCCGGCGTCGAGAACGTCACGCTCAAGGGCGCCGGCGCCTGGCACTCCGTGGTGCACAGCTCCCGCTTCGTCAACCAGTCGGGCTCCGCGGGCAACGCGCACCTCGCCGACTTCGCCGTCATCGGCGAGGTCACCGAGCGCGTCGACGGCAACCCGGACAACTTCGTCAACGGCAGCCTCGGCGCCGGGTCCACGGTCTCCGGGATGTGGCTCCAGCACCTGAAGGTCGGGCTCTGGCTGACCGGAACCAACGACGGCCTCGTGGTGGAGAACAACCGCTTCCTCGACATGACCGCCGACGGCCTGAACCTCAACGGCAACGCCAGGGGCGTCCGGGTGCGCGACAACTTCCTGCGCAACACCGGCGACGACGCCCTGGCCATGTGGTCCCTCAACGCACCCGACGTGGACTGCGTCTTCGCGGACAACACCATCTCGCAGCCCAACCTGGCCAACGGCATCGCGATCTACGGCGGTACGGACATCACCGTCGAGAACAACCGCATCCTCGACACCAACGCGCTCGGCAGCGGCATCGCGATCTCCAACCAGAAGTTCCTGGACCCGTTCCACCCGCTGGCCGGCACGATCACCGTCGCGGGGAACGAACTGGTGCGTACCGGCGCGATGAACCCCAACTGGAACCACCCGATGGGCGCGCTGCGCGTCGACTCCTACGACAGCGCCATCGAGGCGGAGGTCAGGATCACCGACACGGTCGTCACCGACAGCCCGTGGAGCGCCTTCCAGTTCGTCTCCGGCGGCGGTACGGGCAAGGCAGTGCAGAACGTCACCGTCGACGGCGCCACCGTGTCCGGCGTCGGCAGCGTCGTCGTGCAGGCCGAGACGCAGGGTGCGGTGACCGCCGGCGACGTCACCGCGACGGACGTCGGCGTGACCGGCGTCTACAACTGCCCGTACCCCCAGGGCAGCGGCACGTTCACACTGACCGACGGAGGCGGCAACTCCGGCTGGGACGGCACGTGGCAGGACTGCTCCGCCTGGCCCGGCCAGGACTGACCCGCTCCCCTACGGCACAGCGCTCCCGCACAGCGCACCACGGCACAGCTTTCACGGCACAGCGGTCCACTCGTCCGGGCTCCCGGTTCACCCCCACGGGCCGGGAGCCCGTCCCCCATGAGAGGAGCACCACCGTGACCACCCGAAGAGCCTTCCTCGCCGGCGCCGCGGGCGCCGGACTCGCCGCGGCGGGCGGCCTGCCGTCCGCCGCCGCGGCCCCCGCCGCCGGGACCCGCGCGGCCGGCGCCCCCGAGCCGTCCCCGTACGTGCACGCCTTCTACTACTCCTGGTACGGAAACCCCGACCACCACGGCTCGTGGGTGCACTGGCAGCAGGGCGGGCACACCCCGCCCGACGACATCGGCGCCGACTTCTACCCCGCGCTGGGCGCGTACGACTCCGGCGACTACGACGGCGCCGTCGCGCAGCACATGGCGTGGGCGCGGCAGGCCGGCATCGGCGTACTCGCCTATAGCTGGTGGGGCCGCGGCGGCTACGAGGACCGGCTCGCGGCCGGGGTGCTGGACGCGGCGGCGGCCGAGGGGCTGCAGATCGCCTGGCACATCGAGCCCTACTCGGGGCGCAGCGCGGCGTCCGTCGTCGACGACGTGGCGTACCTGGAGCGGAACTACGGCTCCCACCCCGCCTACCACCGGGCGGCGGACCGGGGCGGGCGGTGCGCGTACTACGTCTTCAACAGCCTGAACGTCACCGACTGGGCGCCGATCGCGGCGATCCGGGACAGCGCGCTGGTGATGGCGCAGACCACGGACGTCTCCCGCGTCACGCACTTCGGCGGCATCTACACGTACGACGCCATCGCGGGCGCGAACGACCCGGACTGGGGCGGCGTCGCGGCCTGGTGCCGGCAGAACGGGTACGTGTGGGCGCCGTCCATCGGCCCCGGCTACCTCGACGACCGCGCCGTGCCGGGCAACACCTCGCCGACCGTGGACCGCGCGGACGGCGCCGTGTACGACCGCAGTTGGGGCTACGTGCTGGACCCGGCGAAGGGCGGTCCGGCGGACTGGGTGACGCTCACGTCGTTCAACGAATGGCACGAGGGCAGCCAGTTGGAGCCGGCCGCCGCGGCGCCGCCGCAGCCGGTCTACGTCACCTACGACGGCGCCTACGGGCGTACGGGCGCGGCGGCCGAGACCGCCTACCTGGACCGGACCCGGCACTGGGTCACCGAGTTCGAGGCGGCGTCCGGCCGGGGCTGAGACGGGCCCTGGACGGGCCTGGGCCCCGGCCGGCTCCCGCCGGCCCGGGGCTCAGGTGTCGATCCGCGAACGGTCCAGGGTGGCCGCCGAGTTGGTGATGAACTCCTTGCGGGGGGCGACCTCGTTGCCCATCAGCAGGTTGAACACCTGCTCGGCGGCCTCCAGGTCGCTGATGTTGATCCGCCGCAGCGTGCGGTACCGCGGGTCCATCGTGGTCTCCGCGAGCTGGTCGGCGTCCATCTCGCCGAGGCCCTTGTAGCGCTGGATGGAGTCCTTGAAGCGCGTGCCCTTGCGCTGCAGGTCGAGCAGGGTCTCGCGCAGCTCGGTGTCCGAGTACGTGTAGATGTACTTGTCCTGGCCCCTCTTGGGCTGGACCAGCTCGATGCGGTGCAGCGGCGGCACCGCGGAGAAGACCCGGCCCTCCTCGACCATCGGGCGCATGTAGCGCTGGAAGAGGGTGAGCAGCAGGGTGCGGATGTGCGCGCCGTCGACGTCGGCGTCGGCGAGGAAGATCACCTTGCCGTAGCGCGCCTGGTCGATGTCGAACGTCCGCCCCGAGCCGGCTCCTATCACCTGGATGATCGCGCTGCACTCGGCGTTCTTCAGCATGTCCGCGACGGACGCCTTCTGCACGTTGAGGATCTTGCCGCGGATCGGCAGCAGGGCCTGGAACTCCGAGTTGCGCGCGAGCTTGGCCGTGCCCAGCGCCGAGTCGCCCTCGACGATGAACAGCTCGGAGCGCTCCACGTCGTCACTGCGGCAGTCCGCGAGCTTGGCGGGCAGCGAGGAGGACTCCAGCGCCGTCTTGCGGCGCTGCGCCTCCTTGTGCTGCCGTGCGGCGATACGGGTACGGGCCGCGGCCACGGCCTTCTCCAGCACGGCCCGCGCCTGCTGCTTGGCGTCCCTCTTGGTGGAGGTCAGGAACGCCTTCAGCTCCTTGGTGACGACCTGGGCGACGATCCGGGAGGCCGCCGAGGTGCCCAGCACCTCCTTGGTCTGGCCCTCGAACTGCGGCTCGGCGAGCCGGACGGTGACCACGGCGGTCAGGCCCTCAAGGGCGTCGTCCTTGACGACGTCGTCTTCGGCCACGCGCAGCAGCTTCATACTCCGCAGGGCGTCGTTGACCGTACGGGTCAGCGAGCGCTCGAAGCCGGTGACGTGGGTGCCGCCCTTGGGAGTGGCGATGATGTTGACGAACGACCGGACCGTGGTGTCGTACCCGGTGCCCCAGCGCAGCGCGATGTCGACGCCGAGGTCGCGGGTGACCTCGGTGGGCGTCATGTGCCCGCGGTCGTCGAGCACCGGGACGGTCTCCTTGAACGTCCCCTGCCCGGAGAGCCGCAGCACGTCGCAGACGGGGCGGTCGGGGGCGAGGAACTCGCAGAACTCGCTGATCCCGCCGTCGTAGCGGAAGGTCTCCGCGGTGTGGTCGGCCTTGTCGGCGGAGCGCTCGTCGCGCACGGTGAGCGTGAGGCCGGGCACCAGGAAGGCGGTCTGCCGGGCGCGCGCGTGCAGGTCGTCGAGCGAGAGCGCGGCGTCCTTGAGGAAGATCTGCCGGTCCGGCCAGAAGCGGATGCGGGTGCCGGTCCTGGTCTTGGGGATCTTCTTGCCCTTGGTCATGCCGCTGGCGGGCTCGAAGGAGGCGTCGGCGCCCTTGCCCGAGAACCGGCCGGGGACGCCGCGGCGGAAGCTCATCGAGTGCGTCCTGCTCGACAGGTCGACCTCGACGTCGAGCCGGGCGGACAGCGCGTTGACCACGGAGGCGCCGACGCCGTGCAGGCCACCGGAGGCCGCGTACGCGCCGCCGCCGAACTTGCCGCCGGCGTGCAGCTTGGTCATGACCACCTCGACGCCGGACAGCCCGGTCTTCGGCTCGACGTCGACGGGGATGCCGCGGCCGTCGTCGTCGACCTGCACGGAGCCGTCGGCGGCGAGCAGCACGTCGATGTTCCGGCAGTACCCCCCCAGGGCTTCGTCGACGGAGTTGTCGATGATCTCCCACAGACAGTGCATGAGGCCGCGGCTGTCGGTGGAGCCGATGTACATGCCGGGCCGCTTGCGAACGGCCTCCAGACCCTCCAGAACGAGCAGGTGCCGCGCGGTGTAGTTGGACCCGTCGCGCTCGGCGGCGGCCAGCACGGACGGCACGGACGTGTCGGCGGTCACTCAGTTCGCTCCTCGCTGAATTCGGGCCCGGGTGGCGGTGGCGGGCCTCATCTGCCGGTCAGAGGGTACCGAGGCTCTATAGAGCCGGTACGCAGCCACCCGCATGTGACTCGATACTAGTCCCGCTTCGAGTGCATGTTCGATCCCTCGGAGGGGTGATTCGTTTATCACGTTCCCTTACGCGCATGAACCATTTAGGCTCCGGGCACGTCCTCATCAACAACCGGCAACCCAGCCGGGGAGGTCAAAAAGGCCCAAAGACGCTCAAAACGGCACAAGCACGACAAGCATTACGGCTCATCCGCCGCCACCTGGCGACATCGGGCCTGGTCAGGAACGCTTTCCCGATCCCGACCCACGAGCGGGAACGTTTTCGGCCTGGTTGGATGTTGACCCTGGTACGACAGCTCGTCGAGCTAGAGAAGAGGCGACGTGACTACTGTTCTGACTCCCGCAAGCCCGCTGACGGCCGCCGACCGGTGCGACCGCTGTGGCGCCCAGGCTTACCTGCGTGTTGTCCTGACGAGCGGCGGCGACCTGCTCTTCTGTGCGCACCACGGCCGTAAGTTCGAGCCGGAGCTCAAGAAGATCGCTGCCGAGATACAGGACGAGACGGAGCGGCTCCAGGCCACTCCCGGGTCGGCAGGCGCCGACGAACGCTGACGCGCCGACGTCAGCCCGACGAGCCTCGTGCGGCCCCCGGGCCGGACATGGCGGTCATTCCCACATCGGGGGGTGGCCGCCTCGTCGGTTTCCGGGGCGGTACGGGCGCGAACGGCAGCGGGCGGCGCGGCGCGCAGCAAGCCGAGGGCAACGACCCGGCAGAAGGGCCCTGAGGGGCGTCTGCGGTCCTCAGGGGGCCTTGACGGGCCTGTGTGCCATGACGGTCTCCACGGCCGCCGAGATCCGCGTATAGACGCCGGGGCGGCCCTTCTCGCCACAGCCCTCCCCCCACGAGACCAGCCCCACCAGCCGGCCCTTCACGACCAGCGGGCCGCCGCTGTCGCCCTGGCAGGCGTCCGGGCCGCCGCGCATCAGCCCTGCGCAGACCATCGACGCGGCGAGGTAGCGGCCGTCGGGACTCCCCGGGTACGCGCGCTCGCAGACCGTGTCCGGCAGCACCTCGACGTCCGCGGCGTGCAGCCGCGTGGGGTAGCTGGCGTTCCCCTCGGTGTCCCCCCACCCGTAGACCCGCGCCGGTGAGCCGGGCTCGTAGGCGGGGTCGTCCGGCTTCTCCGCCAGCTTCAGGAAGGCCGCGGCCTCGGCCGGCTGCTTCAGGCGCAGCACGGCGAGGTCACCGGCGTTGGTCCAGGCGTCGTAGTCTGGGTTGACCCACACCTTCTCGAGGGCGAACTCCTTGCCCTCGGTGCCCGCGAGGTCACCGCGGCCGGCCACGACGGCCAGATCGGCGACCTTGCTCCAGTGCTCGCCCAGGGTCTCCTCGGCGAGGCAGTGCGCGGCCGTGAGCACCACCTTCGGGGACACCAGCACACCCGCGCAGAACTGCCCCGACCGCTCGTCGCCGAAGAGCTTCCGGCTGGTCAGCGCGACCGTCCAGGGGCTGTCGCCGATACGTACCGGATGCCCGCCCACCACGACGCCGTCCGCCGCCGCCGGCGGCGCCTGCCCGAGCACCGCCGGGGGCAGCAGCACGGCGACGGCGGCGGCGATCGAGCGAAGACGCGGGTGCATGGGGTCTCCCTGACGGGGTGAGGCTCGGGCGGTCGTGCACTACAGCCTCATTCAGCAGGGCGCGGGCCGCACGTCAGTCGCGCCGCCCGCGGGACCCCGGGCAGCCCGCGCGACCTGCGACGACGCGGGTCCGGCGGGGGCGTGGCATCCGAACGACCCGCGGCCCCGGGGCGGTGCCCGCGGGCCGCGGTCAGGGAGCTGCCGGTGCCGCGGCCGCGGAGGGCGTCACCGCGGGTGCCGCCGTCGCCGCCGGGGCCGGCAGGTGGCGCAGCCGTTCGGAGGCGAGACAGGCGCGGGTCAGGATGGTGCGTACCTCGTCGGCGGCGCTGCCGCTGCACCGGGCGAGGTAGAAGATCACGACGTTGATGGCGGCCACGGACCCGGCGTAGATGTAGATGTCCTTCGCCGTACCCACGTAGATCGAGAGCCCGATGCCCCAGCAGGCAACGCTGTAGAAGCCGGCCGTCAGCGTCCAACTGTAGAGAGCGTCGAGGCCGGCGATCCGGCCCTGCGGCACGGTGCCCAGTTGCCTGCCGCGGGCCTCGGCGACGGCGGCGCGGGCGAAGACCAGGCAGGCGGCGTTGCACAGCGCGGTGGAGAGGATGCCGATGGCCGTGCAGATGGGCCACCAGTCGCGGTGGAACAGCGTGGTCGACAGCACCAGCACGGCGGGGATCAGGGTGAACAGCCGCATCGCCACCTCGGCCAGGACCGCCCGCCGGCTCAGCCGCCCCTGCTCCCGGCCGGCGACCAGCGGGGTGAGGCCGGCGAAGAGGTTCTGGTAGTACCGGGCACCTGCCAGCAGGAAGCTCATGCCGACCAGCCGCACCGGCGCGTTGGCCGCGTGGTCGGGGATGGTGTAGCCGTCCAGCCGCAGCCCGTCGAGCAGCGGAAGCTCCTCCTCGCCCGCGCTGTTGGTGCGCTGCAGCAGAGTGATGTAGTTGTTGCCCCAGCTCCAGTTGAGGTCGCGCAGCCAGTACGTGATGACGATGCTCGCCGCGACGTACCAGGCCGCGGCCGACAGCCAGGAGAAGAAGAGCAGCCAGCGCACGTGCATCCCGCGGTGCGGGTCGTGGTAGAGCGACTGGGTGCGCCGGATCCGCCACATCTGGAGCTGCTGCCGCGGCGCCCCCGCGAGCGGCGTGTACAGCCGGACGAAGCGGGTGCCGGCGCTCTGCGCCCGGGTCGCCTCGACGGCCGCCAGCTCCTCCGCGTAGAAGTGGAGCAACTGCGGATAGAGCCGCTCCCCCGGCACCGGCCGGAACAGCAGCAGCCGGTTCTCCGGGACGGGGTCCGTGAGGTCCTCGATGAACCGCGCCAGCAGCGGCGTCTCGGCGTAGAAGGCGTCGGGTACGGTCACGGCGCGCGCGCCCGATCCGGCGGTCTCCCGGTGCTCGCTGCCGAGGGCGATGAGGAGCTGCCCGACGGAGTACAGGTCCGCCTGCCGGGGGTCGACCACCATCGTCTCGCTGCGCACCTCGGGCGCCACGAACGCCGCGTCCGGTCCGCCGGAGCCCGGGACGGTGTGGGAGTAGAGGTAGTTGACGCCGAGGTCGATGAGGACGAAGCGGCGGTCCCCCGCGCCCGTACCGCCGCCGGGTCCCGAACCCGAACCGCTGAGGATGATGTTGGACGGCGACAGGTCGCCGTGGCGCAGACCGCACCGGTCCAGCTCGTCCAGCACCCCCAGCAGCCGGGGCCCGAGGTCGCGCAGGAGATCGAGCCGGATGCGCGTGCTGTCCGGCTGCCGGCTCAGATACTCGGCCAGCGTCTCGCCGGGCACGAAGTCCATGAGGATCCAGCGCCCGCTGCTCGCCCACGCGCGGGCCAGCGGCAGCGCCTCGGTCGCCGCCTCCTCGCCCGCGCGCACGTCGCCGTAGGAGGCGCGGTAGTCGCGGGTGGCCCGGACGATGGTCGGCACCCTCAGGTACGGGTAGACGATGCACTTGAGGGCGAACGGGATGCGCCTGCCGTGCGCCTGGCGCAGCGGGAGGCCGGTCAGGATGAACGACGTCGTGCCGTGGCGGTGGAACCGCAGCGTGCCGATGTCGACTTCGCGCCACGCGTCGAGCGTCACGGCGTCCTCGTCCGCGCTGCCCTCCACGTCCGGAATCTCGACGTCCGGCGCGTACAGCGTCCGTATCGCCTCCCGTACGGCCGGGTCCGCGACCGCCGGCACGCACAAGGCCGCGCAGTCGTGCGGCGTCCGCTCGCCCTGGTCGTAGCGGCGCTGGTAGGAGTGCGCCAGCGACACCAGGGTGAGCAGGAGCAGGCCGAGATATCCGCCGACCGCCCGGAACTCGGTGCGAAACGGCTCCGGGCGGGTGGCGAATTCCGTACGCCAGCGGGTCACCTGCTCGATGACCGATTCCCACGACTGCTCGAACTCGCCGCTAAAGCTGTGCGCCTCGAACGGCAGGCCGAAAAGGACCCGACTCCAGTCCTCCCGGCCCCACTCGCATAACTCGTTCTCCGCCGGGGTCGCGGCACCGCCCGGTGCGGGTGAAGTATCGGATAAGGCGCGGATGATCGCGCGGAGATTACGCGCGCTGCCGGTTGTTGGCATCGTCCTTCGTCACGATGGTCAGTTGGGGTACGGCACGAATGCGGCCGTTCTTTATCAGCGCCGGGTCTTTGCCCTCCACGGCGCAGTACATCACCTCGTACCCGCCGCGGGCACCGCCGAGAATCCGGCCGGGATCCAGCTCGTGCCGCTTGACCTGCGGCATCCACGACAGGGGCGCGATGTCGAGCACGTACGGGGCGTCACCCGGCTCCGTCATCCGCCGCTGCAGCATGACGCGCTCGTCCCGGTAGCGCTCGATGGCCTCGCCGTAGCCCCGGCCGAGGCCGTCGCGGATGCGGTCGAGATGGCGGATGGCCCAGCGCTGCGAGACGGACAGCTTCTGCGCGGGCGGCTGGATGGGCCGGGTGCTCAGGGACAGCACGTGCGTGCAGCCGTCCGCCAGCGCCAGCTTGTACGGGTGCGGGGTGAGGACGCCGCCGTCGACGGCCCGGGAGCCGCGGAAGTCCGCGGTGCCGCGCAGCGCGACGGGGAGCCAGGCGCTCGCGACGAGGGCCGCGCGCAGGTCGGCGCGCGAGGTGAAGTCGGTGACGGCTTCGGTGCGGATGTCGTCGACGAGCGTGACGGCGACGTGCAGCCGCGTCGGGGAGGCGATGACCTGCTCGTACCCGAGGGGCTTGACGTTGTCCACGACCTCGAACGCGTAGTCCAGGTCCATGATGCGGCCGCGCAGCACGCGCCGGAAGTCGACGAACGTCCGGGTGGCGAGGTCGTCGTAGTAGATCGAAAGCGGATACCAGGTCTCGCCGTTGAGGAAGTAGGCGCTGTTGATGGCACCGGAAGAAGCGGAATATATGGTGTCGAACGCCTGGTTGAGCCCGCTGTCCTCGAGGGCGCAGAGCATGGCCGCCGAGACGACGCCGCGGATGCCGCCCCCCTCGACGGCAAGCCCGATCTTGAGGTCGTCCACGGGCTTGTCGTGCGTATGTCCCTTTTCCCGGCGACGGCGTAAGGCAGTCAGCACAGGATGGTCCGCGTGCCACGGCATGGCACCACTCATGAGTCATGTCCTCCCTGAGCATCCGAGATTGTCACGCCCGGCAAGTGGCGTCAATTCCCGGAGAGTTCACGAATTCGTACCGTCTTACGCGCCTATCGCGACCCCGGCGGCCCGCGCCGCGCCGTCCGCGAAGGAAAACGCCCCCGATCCGCGGCAGGGCAGGTCAGGGGCGCTGGAGGCCGCTCGGCTCAGTCGAGATAGTCGCGCAGCACCTGGGAGCGCGACGGGTGCCGCAGCTTCGACATGGTCTTGGACTCGATCTGGCGGATGCGCTCGCGCGTGACGCCGTACACCTTGCCGATCTCGTCCAGGGTCTTGGGCTGGCCGTCGGTGAGCCCGAAGCGCATGGAGACCACGCCCGCCTCGCGCTCGGAGAGCGTGTCGAGGACGGAGTGCAGTTGCTCCTGCAGCAGGGTGAAGCTGACCGCGTCGGCCGGCACGACCGCCTCGGAGTCCTCGATGAGGTCGCCGAACTCGCTGTCGCCGTCCTCGCCCAGCGGGGTGTGCAGGGAGATCGGCTCGCGGCCGTACTTCTGGACCTCGATGACCTTCTCCGGGGTCATGTCCAGCTCCTTGGCCAGTTCCTCCGGGGTGGGCTCGCGGCCCAGGTCCTGGAGCATCTGGCGCTGCACGCGGGCCAGCTTGTTGATGACCTCGACCATGTGCACCGGGATGCGGATGGTACGGGCCTGGTCGGCCATCGCGCGGGTGATCGCCTGCCGGATCCACCAGGTGGCGTACGTGGAGAACTTGTAGCCCTTGGTGTAGTCGAACTTCTCGACGGCACGGATCAGACCCAGGTTGCCCTCCTGGATGAGGTCCAGGAAGAGCATGCCGCGGCCCGTGTAGCGCTTGGCGAGGGAGACCACGAGGCGGAGGTTGGCCTCCAGCAGGTGGTTCTTCGCGCGCCGGCCGTCCTCGGCGATGATCTCCAGCTCGCGGCGGAGCTTCGGCGCCAGTTTGTCGGCGGCGGCGAGCTTGTCCTCGGCGAAGAGGCCGGCCTCGATCCGCTTGGCGAGCTCCACCTCCTGCTCGGCGTTGAGCAGGGGGACCTTGCCGATCTGCTTCAGATAGTCCTTGACCGGGTCGGCGGTGGCGCCGGCCGCGGCGACCTGCTGCGCGGGGGCGTCGTCCTCGTCCTCGTCGGAGAGCACGAAGCCCTCCGCCTCGGCCTCGGCCGGCGGCTCCTCCTTCTCCAGGGAGCCGTCCTCCGGGCCGTCGGAGCCGGACTCGCCGTCCTTGGCCGCGCCCTTCTTGCCGGCCGTCTTCTTGGCCGTGGCCTTCTTCGCCGCGGTCTTCTTGGCGGCCGCTTTCTTGGCGGTGCTCTTCTTGGCGGCGGCCTTCTTCTCCGGCTCGTCCGCCGGGTCGCCCAGGCCCGCGGGCACCGGATCGTCCATGGGGGCCTCCTGGACCGCGTGCGCCGTGGCCGTGGCCGTCGGCTTCTTCGTCGCGGTCTTGGCGGGGACGGCTTGCTTGGCGACCGCCTTGGTGGCGGTCCGTTTCGCCGGGGTCTTCGCCGGCACGCTCTTGCGGGTGCGCTTGGGCGCCTCTGCGGCACTGACCATCAGTGTCACACCCTCCTCTTCGAGGATCTGATTGAGGCTGCGCAGGACACTCTTCCACTGGGTGGGCGGAATCTGGTCAACCTCGAAGGCACGACGCACGTCATCACCGGCGATCTGCCCTTCGGCCTTCCCCCGCTCGATGAGTGCCATCACGGACTCAGCTTCGGCGATCTCCGGCGGGAGCGTACGGGATGTGCTGGCCGACACGAACAACCTCTCGAAACGATGGGAACGACCGGTGGCGGGGATGGACCACCGGCGTAGAGGCGGAACCGCGATACGTGCGCCACCACCTCTTAGGTCATCGCGCCTTCCCGCACAGCGTTACGCCCAATCCACGTGGCCCAGGTCACAATCTACCGCCACCGGCGCGGCGGCACGAAAGCCGCCCGGCGGGCGCCCGCCCGTCCGGGCGCCCCGAGGGCGTGCGGACGCCCGGGCGGAGCGCGGCGTGCGCCCGCCGTCCGGCGGTTGTGCGCCGGGGGGCGCGGGGCGCGCGGGGCTGGTGGGGCCGGGTACGGCCGGGTGGGTGCCCGGGCGGGTGGTCCGGCGGCTTTCCGGGGTCTCCGGGGGGTGTCCCGCGGATGTCCGGGGCGGGTGCCCGGGCCGTCTCCGGGGGCTGGTCCCGTACGGGCCGGGCGCGGGCGCCGCGGTACGTGCCCGGGCGGCCGCCCGGACGCGTCGTCCAGGGCGTCCGGGGGTCTCCCGGGCCGCCCCTGCGGTGTGGAGTGTCCCGGGGCCGCCCTGCGACCGGCCGGTGCGACCGGGCCCGGCCGGCGGGCGGCTCGGGTGCCCGGGCCGCCGCCGGGCGGTGGGCCCGGATGTCCGGGAGCGCCACGCGGTGGGCCGGTGCTGCCGGAGTGCTGCGCCGCCGTCCCCCGGCGGGGGCCGGCGGCGGTGCCGGTGCGCGTACGGGGGGTCGGGGCCGGGGCCTCGCGGCCGTACCCCGCCGTCAGTGCTCGCGCGGCGCCGGCACGACGCGGTCGCCCGCGCCGACCTCGGTGTGCACGCCCAGCAACTGCCGCATCGCCGACTCGGCCGCGGCGCCGTCGCCGCTGCCCAGTGCCTCCACGATGTGCACGTGGTGGGTGACGGCCTGCTCGCTCGGGCGGTCGCAGCCGCCGGCGGGGCCGCCGGAGACCTGCAGCGCCGAGGCGACCACGCCGGCCAGGTGCTCCAGCATCCGGTTCCCCGCGACCTGGAGGACCAGCGCGTGGAACTCGGCGTCGGCGCGGGCGAACGTGACCGTGTCGCCCTGCACCAGCGCGTGGCTCATGATCTCGGCCATGTCCGTCAGCCGCTGCTGGACGGCGCCGCGGCCGTGGCCCGCCGCGAGCCTGGCGGCCAGCGGCTCGATCGTCCAGCGCAGCTCGCACAGCTCCCGGCGCTGGTCCTCGCGCTGCGGGCCGAAGGCCCGCCACTCGATGATGTCCGGGTCGAGCAGGTTCCAGTCGCTGACCGGGCGGACCCGGGTGCCGACGTTGGGGCGGGCGCTGACGAGGCCCTTGGCCTCCAGCACGCGCAGGGACTCGCGCACCACGGTGCGGGAGACCTCGAAGCGCTGCCCGATCTCCTCGGGCACGAGCGGGCGGTCGGCACCCAGATCGCCGGAGACGATCATCTGGCCGAGCTGCTGGACGAGTTGGCCGTGGAGGCCGCGGCCCCGGCTGGTCGCCGCGCGGCGGCCGACGCGGCCGATCTCCGGCTCGCCCGCGTCCCACGCGGGCGGGGCGGGGGCGGCGGGCGGTACGGCGGGACCGGGGGCGGCGGCCGGGGGGACCGGAGCGGCGGGGGCGGCGGCCGCGGGGCCGTCGGGGTACGGGTAGCGGTCCAGATCCCCGTGGCCGGCGAAGCCGGACTCGGAGGAACGGGCCGTCATCATGGTCTGCGCAAGGGTACTCACGAAACCTTTGTCGGCGGACGCCCAGGCCGCCTTGAGGGCTTTGGTGAAAAGCACACGAAAGGGTGATCGCCCAGCGCCCCTCCATTGACGCCGCGGCGACCTCAAACCGGTGGGAAACCGGCTATTCACCAGGCGAGTTGAAAACCCTCCGTACGAAACTCGGACACCCGCTCCGCTCCAGCGCGCGACCCAGGGACCGGGCCCGGCCCGCGGTCAGGACGTACGCCCCGAGGAGGGCCCCCAGCGACAACACCAGCGCGTGCCCGAAGGGTTGGGCGGGCACGCCGAACACGCCGCCGAGGTGCAGTCCGCTGCCTGGCCTGGGGATGTGCAGCACGCGCATGAGCTGCACCGGAAGTTCCCCGAGGCGGCGCACGGCGCCGGTGTCGGCGAGTGCGTGGATGCCGGGGGCGACGGCGACGGGCACGGTGAGCACGGCGGCGAGACCCAGCGACGCCGAGGTGAACAGCCCGGCGGCCAGCACCCCGGTCCAGGCGCAGCCCACCGTCACGCCCGCCCAGCTCAGCAGTTGCAGGCCGCCGTCGGCGGGCATGTCCACGACGTCGCCGAAGAGCACCAGCAGCGCCGTCGCGTCCGCGAGCAGCACAGCGACGAAGAGCAGCAGCGCCACGGCCGTGCTCACGGCGAGCTTGGCGAAGAGCAGGCCGAGGCGGCGCGGCACGGCGCCGACGGCCGGGGTGAGCGAGGGGAAGCTGAACTCCTGACCGAAGGCGTGCGCGCCGAGCAGCCCGGCGCCGATCGCGGCGGGCGGCAGCGGGAAGACCGGCGCCCAGCCGGTGAGCATGCGGACGGCGGGGGCGTCGGAGACGGCGGAGCCGCCCGCGGAGTGCGCGAGGAGGGCGGCGCCGGCGACGGAGGCGGCGAGGGTGCCGGCGGCGGCGACGCGGGGCAGCCGGGAGCCGGAGCCGGCGCGGCGCAGCTCGTAGCGCAGGGGGTGGGCGGGGCCGGGGAGCCAGCGGCGGCGCAGCGGGCCCGCGAGGGGGGCGTCGTCGGGGCCGGCCACGGGGGCGGGGATGAACGTGCCGGCGGGCGGGGTGTCGCCTGCGGCCGTGGGCTCGGCGCCGGCGCCGGCGTCGGTGTCAGTGCCGGGTTCTAGGGTGGCCGTGGCGGTGGCGGTGCGGGTGGCCGTGGGGGCGGCGGCCGCGGGCGCGGTGGTTTCGGGGATGGCGGTGAGGACGGACTCGTGGGAGGAGTCGGTGAGTTGATGGAGCAGGATGCCGTTGCGGTACGCGAGTTCGCCGACGGCCGCGCTGTCGGTCCCGTAGACGGCCAGGGCGCCGCCGTCGCGGCGTACCACCTCGATGCGCCGTTCCGGCGTGCTCGCCTGCCGCGTCAGATAGCTGGCGAACCGCTCGGACTGCGGCGTCCTGATGAGGACGCAGGGGCGCAGCCGCAGCCGGGCGAAGTCGTCGGCCTCCTCGTCGGCGACGAGCCGGCCGGCCCGCAGCGTCAGCACCCGGTCGGCGAAGCGGGCGGCGACGCGCGGCTGGGCGGTGGCGAGCACGACGCAGACGCCGGCGGCGGCCAGCTCGCGCAGGAGGGCGTAGTAGAACGCCGCCTCGCGGCGCGGCAGATCGCGTACGGGGTCGTCGAGCAGCAGGGAGTGCGGCTGGCCGAGGAGCGCGGTGGCGAGGCCGAGGCGGCGGTCCATGCTGAGGGAGAGGGCGTCGAGCCGGTCGTCGGCGAGCGCGTCGAGGCCGACGTGGGTGAGCAGGGCGTCGGCGCGGGCCGCGGGGACGCCCACGGCGGCGGCGAGCATGCGCAGGTGGCTGAGCACGGTGCGGGCGGGGTGGCCCGCGACGTCGCCGAGCACGGCGCCGACCTCGCGGGCGGGGGCGGGGAGCCGGCTCAGCGGGCGGCCGTCGTACAGCGCGATGCCGCGGCCGCTGTCCAACTGGAGCATGAGGCGCAGCGCGGCGGTCTTGCCGGCGCCGGGCTCGCCGAGCAGCGCGGTGACGGTGCCCGCCTCGGCCTCGAACGTGAGGTCGCGCACGGCCGGCGGGCGGCCGCCGCGGGGCCTGCTGGTGAGTCCGATGGCCTGGATCACCGCACCTCCCAAAATCGGTTGATATCCGACATATAGGGATGATTGCGCAGGAGGCGTGCCGGGACCGGGATTTCACTCCGGAGCGCGGTGCGGCGTCGCGGATGTGTGCTCGTACGACTCGTATGTCCGGAGGGGCGTCATCCGGAAGTCCGTCGGCCGGGGACGGGCCGTGCGGGGCCGTCCGGGGCGTGCGGCCCGGGCCTGCCCGGGTGGGCCGCGCGGATGCGCGGCGGGGAAGGGTGCGTGCTGCTTGCCGGTCCTCAGACCTCGGGACGCAGCATCGGGGGGTTGAGGATCGTGGCGCCGCCGGCCTGGAAGAGCTGCGCGGGCCGGCCGCCCTGACGGGTGGTGGTGCCGCCGGTGGGCAGCAGGAAGCCGGGGGTGCCGGTGACCTTGCGGTGGAAGTTGCGCGGATCCAGGGCGACGCCCCACACCGCCTCGTACACCCGGCGCAGCTCCCCGACCGTGAACTCCTGCGGACAGAAGGCCGTGGCCAGCGACGAATACTCGATCTTCGACCGGGCCCGCTCCACGCCGTCGGCCAGGATCCGACGGTGGTCGAAGGCCAGCGGCGGGTGCTCCTCGTCGTCGGCGGGGCCGACGAGGGTCTGGACCGGCGCCCACCGGGCGCCGCCGACGTCGCCGCCGGGGCGCGGCGCGGGGAGGTCCGGCGCCAGCACCAGGTGGGCGACGCTCACCACGCGCATCCGCGGGTCCCGCTTCGGATCGCCGTAGGTGGCGAGCTGTTCGAGGTGCGCGGCGTGCGCGGGGGTGTCCTCCTCCACCGGGCCGTGCGCGTGCAGGCCGGTCTCCTCCGCGAGTTCGCGCGCCGCCGCCTCGCCCAGGTCCTCCTCCTCGCGTACGAAACCGCCGGGCAGCGCCCACCGGCCCTGAAAGGGCGCCTCACCGCGGCGGACGATCAGGGCGCTCAGCGCGTGCCGGCGCACGGTGAGCACCACCAGGTCGACGGTCACGGCGAACGGCGGGTAGGCGGACGGCTCGTAGGGGGGCATGGCGGGGATCTTAGTCGTCTGCTTGACGATAATCAGGACTTCCCGGGAGACGGGCCGGACGGGCGGGCGGGTCTTCAGGAGCCGAGCTGGAGGCCGGGGGCGGCCTCTTCGACGACGGCGAGACCGAGGCGGCTGACCCGTACGGCGAACGGCTCGCCTGCCAGCCGCCAGCCGGTGAGCTGCACCGCGCCCAGCGGGGCGGTGGCCGGCGGACGGGCGGCGACGGTGCCGGCGGGGACGTCGGGGGCGACACCGGCGAGCGCGGTGAGGACGTGCACCGCGGCGGCGGCCGCGACGGCGGACGGGCGGCACGCGGCCGGGTGCGGGAGCGGGGCGCCGCCCGCGGTGCGCTGGTCGCCCGCGTACATCTCGGGGAGGTGGTGGCCGAAGTGGCCCGCGGCGTCGAGGAGTCCGCGGAGGAGGGCGCCGGCCTCCTTGTCGTAGCCGGCGGTGAAGAGTCCGGCGACGGCGACGGCGGTCTCGTGGACGTGCACGGCGCCGGCGCGGTGGCCGAAGGGGTTGAAGCCGGGCTCGGCGGCGCCGAGGCTGCGCAGGCCCCAGCCGGAGTCGAGGGCGGGGCCGCCGAGGAGGCGGGCGAGCTGACCGGTCTGCGCCTTGTCGAGGAGGCCGGGTGCGCTGTCGGCGACGGGGAGGCCGTTGCCGCCGTCGGCGGAGGCGGACGCGGCGGGGCCGACGGGGGCGTCGCCGTGGGCCTGGGCGCGGACGAGGGCGTCGGCCGCGGTCGGCAGGAGGTGGGCGGCGGGGCTGCCGAGGTGGGTGAGCGGACGGCGGTCGGGGGCGAGGGCCGCCGCGGGCCTGCCGCCGGCGACGTCCTCGGTCCAGAAGGCTGCACGGAACCGCTCACGCAGGGCCGCCGCCCACTGGCGCCACTCGGCGGCGCCGGGACGGCCGCAGGCGTCGAGGAGTTCGGCGCCGAGGAGGGCGGCGCGGTGGGCGTGGGCCTGGGTCTCGCAGCGGTACGGGCCGCCGGGGGCCGGGTCGGGGACGAAGCCGCGGTCGTCCGCGGCGGCGCGCAGCCACGCGAGGCAGCGCTCGGCGGTGGGCAGGAGCCCGTCGAGATCGCGCTCCGGCAGCCCCCAGCGGCGGGCCTCGGCGAGCACGGCGGGAAAGAGGAGGGTGGCCTCGACGCCGGTGGCTGCCGGGGGCAGATGCGGGCCCGAGTCCCGGAGGGTGCCGGGCAGCCGCGCCGGCTCGGGAGCGCCGGCGGCGGGGGCGGCCGGCCACGTGCGGGCGACGGCGCGCAGGGTGCCGGCGGCCAGGCGCGTACCCAGCGGCAGAAGCATGCGGGCGGCCCAGAGCGCGTCCGCGGGAGCGAGCGCGCAACGCCACGGCACCCCGGCGACGAGGTGCACGTCGGCCGGCTCGGCGGGATCGCGGAGCAGCAGCGTCCGCAGGTCGTCGAGCGCGGTGCCCAGCAACGGGGCGACCCCCGGATCGTCGCCCGCCGCGGCGGCGGCCGGCGACCACGGCACCGGCGGCAGCTCCCGCGGGCCCGCCTGATCCGTACCGATCCGCAACTCCAGCGTTCGGGACCCGCCCGGCGCCAACTCCAGTTGCCACCGCAGCAACCCGGCCGCGGCGATCACATCGTCGGGCGGCGGCTCCGCGGTCACCAGGGCCCCCACCCCGGGGGCCCCACCCCCACCCCCTCCCCCTCCGCCGTTTCCTTCGGCGACCCGCGTCGCGCCGCCGGGTGCTGCCACGGCACCACGGGCGCCGTTTCCGTGGGCCGTGCCGACGCGCACGCCGTCTCCACGCCCGGTGCCGCCGCGCGCGCCGCCGCCGCGCGCGGCACCGCGGTTCGTCTCGGCGCCACCCTGTGCACCTGCTCCGGGTGCACTACCGCCGTGCGCGGTGCCGGTCCGCGCCGGGTCCGCGGCACGTGCCCCTGCGCTGCCGGCTCCCCCGGCTTCCGCGGGTGCGGCGTCCGGCTCGCGGCCGGGGTCCGCGAGGGCCGGGAGCGGGCGCCAGCGCAGGCCCGACTCGTGGACGCTGGCCGGGACTTCGCGGCGCTCGTGTCCGGCGGCGACCGCGCTCAGCTCGGCGAGGTCCGTGCCCAGCTCGGCCTCCAGCGTCAGGCGCAGCACGCGGGTGGCACTGCTGTGCAGCGTGATCCGCTCGACCCCGGCGGCGTGCCGGACCCGCTCCACGACCACGGCGGGATCCGGCCCCGACTCGGCGCCGGTGCGCACCGTGCCCACGAAGCGCACCCGGTCCGCGCCCGCCCGGCGCCCCTGCACCGGCATCGGCTCGATGCCGCCCACCCGCAGCCGTAGCCGTCCGACCAGCCGGCGGCCCGCCCGGTAGAACCCTTCGAGTCCGTGGCCGTCGAGCTGGCCGTGGCGGGCGGAGACGGCGAACGCCGGCATGGCGACGCAGACGAGCGCGTCGTGCGCGGGGCCGGGCACGGGTGGCCGCTGGCGCGGGGGGTGGGGGCTGGGAGACACGCGGCAGTCCTCTCGGGAAGCCGTGGACGGACGAGGCGGCGACCGGCCGCCGCCGTGAGAACGCCCGCAAGCCCCTCCAGGTCACGCCGACGGCACTCCGGCCGCCCCGCACCGCTCTGTCATGCCGTCATCGCTCCTCCTTGCTCCGCACGTCGCGGCGCCGGGCGGTGCGGCGCGGCGTGCGGCGGCCGGGCGGGCGGCGGGACCCGCGGTTCGGCGGCTGGGCCGGCGGCAGGCACAGCGGCCGGGCCCGCGGGCGGGACGGCGCCGCCGTGGTCGACTGGGAGCGCGGCTCCGCCGGTACCGGCGAGGCGGCCTCCTGGGCGCGGCGCTGGCGGCGCAGGGAGCGACGCAACGGCTCAGGATCCAGGCCCTCGTTGATCGCCTGATGGAGCAGCCGGGCGAACAGGTATTCCGGGTCGGATGCCAGGGCGCAGCCGAGGGCGACCCGGGCCGCCGCCTCGTCGCCGCTGGACCACGCCACCCAGCCGGCGAGCGTCAGCGGCGCCGCGGCATGCTCCACATACGCTCCGATGCAGCGGCGGGACAGCGCCCGCCACAGCCGCAGCGCGCCCGCCGCCTCCTCGCCCTCCATCCGCTCGGCGGCGCGGTCGCGGGTGAGCCGGTCCTGGAGCCCGACGACGAGGGCCGCGCACTCGTCGTCGGTGAGCAGCCTGTCGTCCCGCTCATCGCTGTCCGCCGCCGCCTCCCCCGCGGGCGGCGGAGCGTCGGTGAGCCGGGCGATCAGCCGGTCCGTCAGCGCCAGGGTCTCGGCGCGCACGGTCTCGCGGCCGGCCTGCTCCAGGATCCGCGGCACGAGCGAGCCGCCGGCGGCGTCGAGCGCCCGCGTCTGCCGGTCGACGTCCGGGTGGCGGGGCGCGATCCTGCCCTCCAGGGCGCGCAGCGACCCGGGCCGCCGCAGGCCCGCGTAGGCCGCGGCGGCGGCCATGGCGGAGCTGCCGGGCGGGACGAGCTCCGTGCCCTCCGGCGGGCAGCAGCTCTCGTCCGGGCAGAGGTAGGACCAGAAGCGCCCGGCGGAGATGCACAACGCCTCGACGACCGGCACCTCCAGCCGCCCGCAGGCCAGGCGGAGCCGCTGGGCGAGCGGGCGGAGCCGCTCCATGACCTCGTGGGGCCGCTCGCCCACGCCGGGGTCCTGGCAGAGGAAGACGACGATGCCGTCCGGCTTGTCGCGCCGCTTCGCGCTGCTCTCGATGAGGCACTCCGCGAGCTGCGCGGCCACGTCCCGCCAGCCGTCCCGGTCCGGCGGAATGCCGAGCCGCAGCCGGCCGCCGAACCGTCCCTGCTCGCCGTGCAGCGCGGCGAGGACGACGCTGTCGTCCGGATGGAAACCCATCAGGTACGGCAGGGCATCCGCCAGCTCGGCCGGGCTGCGCAGCACGACCTGCGTTTCGTTGTGCGTTGTCATGGCTTGAGGGTTTCGTGTCTCCGCGAGATCCGCGACCCCTGTGGATAACCCCTGGCACGGTCATGCCATCACCCTCCCGGACCTGGGGATTCCGGCCAACCCGCGGGTTGGCCGGTTCGGTTCGGGCTCCCGGCCGAGGCGACCCCTACGGTGACGCGAGGAAGGCGACGTACGCCGACACGAAGGGGCAACGCGCCATGGCATCCGACGCGCACGACAGCAACCTCGCTCCCCCGTCGCCCGAGGAGGTCGGTTCCGCGTACGACCGGTTCGGCCCGCTGTACGACCTGACGCAGGGCACCTCCGCCATCCACGTCGGCCGGTGGTCGGCCGACGGCGCCGGCCAGCCCGCTACCTCGCTGGGGAAGCTTGCCGACCAGGCGATGAACCGGCAGACCGACTACTACATCGACGCCCTGGCGCCCGGTGAGAGCGACCACGTGCTCGACATCGGCAGCGGCACGGGCGGTCCCGCCGTGCGGCTTGCGGAGCGCACGGGCGCGCGCGTCACGGGGATCACCGTCAGCGAGACGCAGGTCGCCCGCTCCCGGGAGCGGGCCGCCGCCGCGTCGCTCACGGACCGCGTGACGTTCGCCCTCAACGACGCGCTGGAACTCCCCTACGAGGACGCCTCGTTCGACGCCGCCTGGGCCATCGACTCCTTCGCCCACATCGCCGACCGGCTGCGCGGACTGCGCCAGGCGTGGCGCGTGCTGCCGCGCGGCGGGCGGTTCCTGATGACGGAGTTCACCCGCCGCGGCGAACCGTCGCGCGCGCAGTTGGACACCTTCCGGCAGGTCTGGACGTCGCCGCCGCCGCTGCCGCTGGCGGAGGGGCTGCGGCTGGCGTACGAGGCGGGCTTCGAGCTCGTGCGGCTGGAGAACCAGACCCACGACGTCATCATGAACGCCGAGGTCATGACCGTCCTCTACCGGGACCACCACGACGAGATCCGGGAGCGCTACGGGCTGGAGACGACCGCGGCGATGGACGCCTCGATCCCGCTGTTCCGCACCTTCGTCCGCGACCACCTCGGCTACTTCCTCTACCTGCTGCGCAAGCCGTAGCCCGGCGCGCGGCCGGTGCGGTGCGGCTGCCCGGCGTCATCGCCGCGCTCGCTCAGCCGCTCGCCGCGAGGACCAGGGGCAGGACCGCCTCGGCGCCCGCCCGGCGCAGCAGCCGGGACGCGACGGCGAGGGTCCAGCCGGAGTCGGTGTAGTCGTCGACGAGCAGCACGGGGCCCGGGTTGTCCGCCAGGGCGGCGGCCAGTTCGCCGGCGACGGTGAAGGTGCCGCTCAGGGTGGCGAGCCGCTGCGCGGAGTTGCTACGGCGCACGGCGTGGCCGCCGTCCGGGTCCGCGTACTCCAGCGTGCCGAGGTACGGCAGCCGCCCGACGGCGGCGATGCCCCGGGCGAGCGAGTCGACCAGCAGCGGCCGGGTCGTGGACGCCACGGCGACGACGCCCACCGGCCGCGCCGGGGCGTCCGCCCCGCCTGCCGCCCAGCCGCCGGGCGAGCGCGCCCAGTCGGCGAGGACGTCGACCGCGGCCCGCAGCACGTCGTCCGGCACGGGTGCGTCGGGGGTGTCCGGCGCGAGCAGCGGCCGCAGCCTGTTGCCCCAGCCGATGTCGGAGAGGCGTCCCAGCGCCCGCCCGGAGGCGCCCTGCTCGCCGGCCGGGATACGGCCCTTGAGGTCGATCCCCAGCGCGGCCATGCCCGTCGGCCACATGCGACGCGGCTCGACCTCGGTCCCCGGCCGGTCCAGCTCCTTCTCGGCGCCCGTCAGCGCTTCCCCCGAGACACGCGCGTCGATCCACGGGCCCGCGCAGTTGTCGCACCGCCCGCACGGTGCCGCCCCCTCGTCGTCCAACTGCGCGCGCAGGAACTCCATGCGGCAGCCCGGCGTGCTCAGGTAGTCCCGCATGGCCTGCTGTTCGGCGGCGCGCTGCCGCGCCACCCACGCGTACCGCTCGGCGTCGTACTCCCACTCGCGGCCGGTGGCCGTCCAGCCGCCCTTGACCCGCCGGACCGCCCCGTCGACGTCGAGCACCTTGAGCATCGTCTCCAGCCGCGTCCGTCTGAGGTCGACGGCCGCCTCCAGGGCCGGGACGGACAGCGGGCGGCCGGCGTCGGCGAGCGCGGCGATGGTCTGGCGGACCTGCGCTTCGGGCGGGAAGGCGGTGTCGGCGAAGTAGCGCCAGATGGCCTCGTCCTCCCGGCCGGGCAGCAGCAGTACGTCGGCGTGGTCGACGCCGCGGCCGGCGCGGCCCACCTGCTGGTAGTACGCGATCGGCGAGGACGGCGAGCCGAGGTGCACGACGAAGCCGAGGTCCGGCTTGTCGAACCCCATGCCCAGTGCGGACGTCGCGACCAGCGCCTTGACCCGGTTCGCCAGCAGGTCCTCCTCGGCCTGCAGCCGGTCGGCGTTCTCCGTGCGCCCGGTGTACGAGGCCACGGGGAAGCCGCGCTGCCGCAGGAAGGCGGCGGCCTCCTCGGCGGCGGCGACGGTCAGCGCGTAGACGATCCCGGAGCCCGGCAGCTCGCCCAGGTGCTCGGCGAGCCAGGCGAGGCGGTGCGCCGCGTCGGGCAGCCGGACCACGCCGAGCCGCAGGCTCTCCCGGTCCAGCGGCCCGCGCAGCACCAGCGCCTCGCCGCCGCCGGTGCCGAGCTGCTCGGCGACGTCGGCGGTCACGCGCGCGTTCGCCGTCGCGGTGGTCGCCAGCACGGGCACGCCCTGGGGCAGGTCGGCGAGCATGGCGCGCAGCCGCCGGTAGTCGGGGCGGAAGTCGTGGCCCCAGTCGGAGATGCAGTGCGCCTCGTCGACGACGAGGAGGCCGGTCGTCGCGGCCAGCTCGGGCAGCAGCCGGTCGCGGAAGTCCACGGAGTTCAGCCGCTCGGGGCTGACGAGGAGCACGTCGGTCTCCCCGCGCTCGACCTCCTCGTGGATGGCGCCCCACTCCTCGGGGTTGGCCGAGTTGATCGTACGGGCCCGGATGCCGGCCCGCGCCGCGGCCTCGACCTGGTTGCGCATCAGCGCCAGCAGCGGCGACACGATCACCGTGGGGCCGCCGCCGCGGCGGCGCAGCAGCGCCGTGGCGACGAAATACACCGCCGACTTGCCCCAGCCGGTGCGCTGCACCACCAGCGCGCGGCGGCGCTCGCGCACGAGGGCGTCCACGGCCTGCCACTGGTCCTCCCGCAGCCGGGCCGTGCCGCCGGGGTCGCCGACGAGCCCGGCGAGAACGGCGTCGGCTTCGGCGCGCAGCTCCTGATCGTCCATGCCCCCA
This sequence comes from Streptomyces sp. NPDC004134, assembly GCF_042874195.1. Lineage (NCBI taxonomy): Bacteria > Bacillati > Actinomycetota > Actinomycetes > Kitasatosporales > Streptomycetaceae > Streptomyces > Streptomyces sp. NPDC004134. The sequence continues at coordinate 83,435 of NZ_JBIAMS010000023.1, forward strand.
TGCAACCCGATGGCACCGACAGTCAGCCACCTCACGCACGGTCATTGCTGCTGTTACGCAGTCGGTCAGCGGTTGGACAGCGGTCGGAAACCGGCTCGCCGACGGCCGCAAAGCAGCCTGTTCCGCGGCCCGCCGGCGGCCGGAGAAGATGGACCTGTCGACAATGCCGCATTGCCGCAGGCCAGTTCGGCGGGGAGAATTGAGGTTCGCTCCCAGCGCCGGCCCGGTCCCCCGGGCTGCTCGACGCTGCGCGCCCACGCCCGTTCGCCCCCGCCGTGCGTTCCGTACGCCCGCAGCCCCCAGGGAGGGCCCTTGGTCTTCGGCCCCGCCACCGGCGACACCGGCCCGTCCGGCCGCATCCTCGAACCTGCCGAGTGGGCCGCGGCCGGCATTCCGCTGCTGCGCAACCCCCGCGAGATCGTCACCGGCCTGCACACCCGCCACCGGCCATCGCCGCAGACGGCGGTGATCGCCGTGCTCGACCCCGACGAGCGGCTGCGTGCGAGCGCGTCGCTGGCGCGCCGCGACGCGGGCCGCCCGGAGGCCGCGCCCGACGGCTGGGACCTGCGCAACGCGCTGCTGGCCCGGCTCCGCCGGGTCATCCCGCACGACCTGCGCCGCCGCTTCCCGGTCCGTACGGCGGTGCTGCTGTACTGCCGCGCCGGGGACGCCGGCTGGACGGAGGAGGACGGCGCGTGGATGTGGGGGCTGCGGGACGCCTGCACGCTGCACGGGCTGCGCTGCGGGGCGTACATCACGCTCACCGGCGGCGGCTGGCAGGTGCTGGGCGAGGGCCGGGGTGGCCGCCGCCCGTACGCGGACGGGCCGCCGGTGGACGGGGAGTTCACCGCGGACGCCCCCGCCCGCGAGATCGGCACGGCCCCGGGCCCGCGGGCGCTGCAGCCGCCGGAGGCGGCGCAGCGGGAGGCGGACGCGGAACCGACCATCTCGTGGGCGGTCTGAGCCGCCCGCGCTCCGCCCGCGGGCGGAGCGCGGCGTTCAGGCCGAGACGCCCAGGACGCCGTTGATGTAGTCCGCGTCGCCGCAGAGGATCAGCAGCGCCGCGGCGCGCGTCATCGCCGCCGGCAGCGCCGCGGCCGTCGCGTCGTCTCCGCCGCCGTTGACGGCGACGACGACCACCGGCCGCCGGGCCAGCCGCTCGGAGGCTGCGGCGGAGGCGTAGAAGACGTCGTCCCCCGCGGCCTCCTGCGCCCAGTAGCCGTCCTCGCCGAACGACAACTCGTGCGCCGCCCACGGGTGCGGTTCGCCGGTGGTGAGGACGAGGATCTCGGCCGGCGCGCGGCCGGACTCCAGCAGCAGGTCGACGGCTTCGTCGGCGGCGTCGACGGCACCGTCGGGCGTCGCGGGGATCAGTTGGAGCTGCGGACCGGCGGCGGGCCTGCCCTGGCCGCCGGCGGGTGCGGGACGGGCGCCGGGCGCGGTGGCACCGGGGGCGCGGCCGCCGGGGCCGGAACGGGAGCCGCCACGCGGCCGTACGGGTCGGGGGCCTGGGATGGGACGAGGGGGCGCGCTGCGGCCCGGGACGCTCTCGTGGGTGGGAGAGTCCTCGGCAGGGAGAGGCATGGGCGCATGTCTATCAAATGGCTGTGACAAGCACATCAGCGGGTGGGCAACTGAAGCGAACTGGCGCTCGCACCCGGCCGCCCCCGCGGGAGGCACCGCGGCCCCGGCCGCGGGCCCCGGACGTCAGATGTCCAGCCCCAACTGCCCGGCCGCTTCCAGCTCCGCGGCCTCGGGCGCGATGCGCGGGCGCTTCAGGTGCTGCCACTTGTCGAGCCCGTCCATGTACGCCCAGGAGAGCCGGTGCAGATCGGTGGGCCCGTACTCCTGGAGGGCGGTCCGGTGCACGGGCGAGGGGTAGCCGGCGTTGTCCCCGAACGCGTACGGCTCGTACCCGGCCCGCGCGGCGCCCAGTTCGGCCATACGCGCGTCGCGGTGGACCTTGGCCAGCACGGACGCGGCGGCGACGGCGACGCACGACTGGTCGCCCTTGATCACCGTACGGACCCGCCAGGGCGCCCCGAGATAGTCGTGCTTGCCGTCCAGGATCACCGCGTCCGGCCGTACGGGCAGCGCGTCCAGCGCCCGGCCCGCGGCGAGCCGCAGGCACGCCGTCATGCCAAGCTCGTCGATCTCCCGCGACGAGGCGTGGCCCAGCGCGTGCGCGGTGACCCACCCCTTCAGCTCGGCGGCCAGTTCCTCGCGCCGCTTGACCGTCAACAGCTTGGAGTCGGTGAGCCCTTCGGGCGCGCGGCGCAGGCCGGTGACGGCCGCGCACACGGTGACGGGGCCTGCCCACGCACCCCTGCCGACCTCGTCGACGCCCGCGACGACCTTGGCGCCGGTGGTGGCGCGCAGGGAGCGCTCGACGCGGTGGGTGGGCGGCTCGTAGGGACTCACAAGGTCAGCTTACGACCCGGCCCCGGCCCGGCCGGCGCGCACCCGCGCGGGGGTGCCGGCGGCCGCGCGGTTCCCCGGCAGCGGGGCGGCCCGCCGCGCTCACTGCCCTTGCAGCAGCGGGACCATCACCTGGTCGACCAGTTCGTCCATGTCCTTGTCGCTGAGGTCCCGGCCGGTGGTCTTGTGCCGGTACATCATCATCGCCGGCAGCACGTCGAGCACCAGGTCCCCGTTCACCTCGGGCCGCACGTCCCCGCGCTCGACCCCGCGGCGCAGCAGTTCCGCGATGAGCTCCTTGCCGGGGTCGATGATCTGCCCCATGATCACCTCGTGGAACTGCTCGGCCTGCTCGCGGTCGCACTCGTCGAGCACCGCACGCAGCGCCTGCCCGCCGCTGGAGTACATCCGGTCGCGCAGCGCCCGGCAGAACTCGGTGAGGTCGGCCCGCAGGCTGCCCCGGTCGGGCTGCGTCTCCAGGGGCGGCACCCCGGCCCGTAGCGCGTCCTGGACGAGCTCCGACTTCGACGCCCAGCGCCGGTAGACGGCCGCCTTCCCGGTCTGCGCGCGGGCGGCGACGCCCTCGATCGTCAGTCCTTTCCAGCCGGCGACACCCAGTTGCTCGAGCGCGGCGTCCAGGATGGCGCGCTCGAGTACGTCGCCTCGGCGGCGCATGCCCTGGCTCCGGCCGGTTTCGGTGCACGCTCCGGGAGCGGTCCGGCGCGAACTACCCATATCGGTCTCTCCGTAAGCGGCCATAGTGAACGCTTGCGTTCCTTCGCGAGGGCTCTTACGCTCAACTCATCCAGTGAACGCCACCGTTCACTCTCTCACACGCATGGGGAACACGGTGACTGCCTCCCAATTAGCGAACGAGCAGGGAAAGGGCAAGGCTCCGCGCGCCGACCAGCGCAACATGGCGCTGTTCGTGATCGCGGCCTGCCAGCTCATGGTCGTGCTCGATGTGTCGGTCGTGAACATCGCGCTTCCGCACATCCAGAACTCCCTCGACTTCTCCACCACGGGCCTGACCTGGGTCGTCAGCGCGTACACACTCACCTTCGGCGGCCTGCTCCTCCTCGGCGGCCGGGCCGGGGACATCCTCGGCCGCCGCCGCGTGCTCGTCTTCGGCATCGCGATCTTCATCGCGGCCTCGCTGCTCGGCGGCTTCGCGCAGGAGCCGTGGCACCTGCTCGTGGCGCGCGCCGTGCAGGGCGCGGGCGCCGCCATCGCCTCCCCCACCTCGCTGGCGCTCGTCACCACCACGTTCCCCGAAGGCCCCGAGCGGAACCGGGCGTTCGGCGTGTTCGCGGCGGTCTCCGCGGCCGGCGGCGCGATCGGCCTGCTGGCCGGCGGCATGCTCACCGAGTGGCTCAACTGGCGCTGGGTGCTCTTCGTCAACGTGCCCATCGGCCTGCTGATCATCCTCGCCGTCCCGCTGTACATCAACGAATCCGAGCGGCACGCGGGACGCTTCGACATCTCCGGCGCACTGACGTCCACCGCCGGCATGGCGGCGCTCGTCTACGGGTTCATCCGCGCCGCCGAGGAGGGCTGGCGGGACAGTCTGTCGATCGGCTCGTTCGCGGCGGCCGCGATCCTGCTCGTGACGTTCGTCTTCGTGGAGAGCCGCGCCAAGGACCCCATCACGCCGCTGAAGATGTTCGCCGACCGCAACCGCTCCGGTTCGTACGTGATCATGCTGAGCCTGGCGGCCGCCCTGTTCGGCATCTTCTTCTACCTGGTGCTGTTCGTGCAGAACGTCCTGGAGTACAGCCCGATCAAGGCGGGCGTGGCGTTCCTGCCGATCTCGGTGGCCATCGTCGCCAGCGCCGGGCTCGTGCAGAAGTTCCTGCCGGTGCTCGGGCCCAAGCCGTTCGTGATCGGCGGCTCGTCCATGACCGCGGTCGCGCTGGCCTGGATGGTGCTGCTGGACACCGACAGCTCGTTCCTGGGCGGGGTGTTCGGACCCGAGGTCGTCTTCGGCTTCGGCATGGGCATGAACTTCGTGACCCTCACCATCACCGCCGTCTCCGGCGTCGCGCAGGACCAGGCGGGCGCCGCCTCCGGTCTGCTCAACGCCACGCAGCAGGTGGGCGGTTCGCTCGGCCTGGCCATCCTGACCACCGTGTACGGCACGGCCAGCAGGGACGAGGCGGAGAAGCAGATACCGGCGTTCATGGACAAGGCGTCGCCGGAGCAGATAGCGGGCTTCGAGAAGTCCGGCGAGCTGCCGCCGCCGTGGAGCAAGGAGGTGCTCACGGTGGGCATGTCCCAGGCGTTCGTCGCCGCCACGGTCATGGTGGTGTTCGCCGTGATCATCGCCGTGGTGGCCATCAAGGTGCGCAAGGCGGAGATCGAGGCGCTGTCCGGCATGGCCGGACCGGGCGCGGGCTGACGCGGCGCTTCCGGACGCCGGTGGCCCCGTCAGTGGCGGGGCGGGGTCACCGGATACGGCGCTCCCGGGGAACCCACTCCGGCAGCGGCTCCACGTGCCTTACCCACGCCGCCGGGGGCGCTCCGGCGGACGCGCCCGCGAGCACGCCGCCGACGATCGCGCACGTGGTGTCCACATCCCCGCCGGCCTGCACCGTGGCCCAGAAGGCACCCGTGAAGTCACCGAGGTGCCGGGCGGCCGACCACAGGGCGAACGGCACGGTGTCGTGCGCGGTGGTGCGGCGGCCGTTGCCCAGCACGGCGGCGACGGTGGCGACGTCGTCGTAGTCGAGCATGTCCCGCGCCCGGCGCAGCCCTTGGGCGACGGCGCTGCGCGGCACGAGCGCGATCACCTGGTCGAGCAGGGCGGCACCGTCGGGGCCCGAGGTGCCGTCCGCCGGGCCCGCCGCGGTACCACCGGGCCGATCGGCGGCCAGCGCGGCGGCCGCGGCCACCGCCATGCAGCCGGTGACGGCTTCGCGGTGCTGGTGGGTGACGTACGCGGAGACCTCCGCCTGCCGTACCGCCTCCTGGACATCCCCCGCGTACCAGGCGCCCAGCGGCGCCACCCGCATCGCCGCGCCGTTGCCCCACGAACCCTGGCCGTCGAAGAGGGCGGCGGCGAGCCGCCGCCAGTCCTCCCCTTCACGCACCTGCCCGAGGATCCGGTTCACCGTGCGCCCGTAGCCGCGGGGGCCGCCGGCGTTCTGCCGGCCGGCGAACGAGGCCGCCAGCGCGTCCTGTTCGACGCGGCCGTGCGCGGCGAGCACCGCCACCACCGACGCCGCCATCTCCGTGTCGTCGGTCCACCGCCACGGCGCGGGCGGCAGCTCACGGCGGGCCAGGAGCGGGAAGCTGCCGGGCTCGGAGTAGCGGGCGCCGAGGGCGTCGCCGACGGCCAGCCCGCGCAGGCTCGCGAGGGCGCGTACGAGGCGCGCGTCGGGCTCCCGCGCGCCCGGGCCTTCCGGCGCGCGAGCGCCCCGGCCGGGGCCGGCCGCCGCGGCCGTGTCCCGGGCCGGATCCGGGGCGGTGCCCGGAGCCGCGGACGGGTCCGGGGACGGGTCCGGCGGCGGGGCGGAAGCGGGGTCCGGTGTCATCTCGGGCACAGCGTAGCGGCCGGGCATCCGGTCACACGGTCCAGGACTCCACGAGATCGACCACGTCCCCCGCCAGCGCCGCCACGTCCGCAGCGGTCTGCGCGCGCAGCGCCAGGCGCTCCACCCGCTCCTCGCGGTACTTGCCGTGCTCCGCCTTCGCCCACCACAGCGACAGCACCAGGAACTCGGCCTCCCCCGACTGCCCCAGCACCCCCCGCAGCATCCCCGGCGACCCGGCCATCGCCGGGTTCCACACCTTCTCCTGCATCAGCGTGAAGTGCTCCACCCGCTCCTCGTGCACCCGGCAGTGCGCGAGCCGCATCACGTCGGCGCCCTCGAACCGGGGCTCGAAGCCCGTCTTCACGTCCATCCGGTACTCGAAGAGCCGCACCCGCATGTCGCGGAACGTGCCGAGCTGGGCCGCGGCGAGCCGGTCGTGGGAGCGGGCCATGAAGGAGTCGTACAGCGCGCGGCTCTCCCAGAAGGCAATGAGGTGCACCACACCCTCACGCGCCCGGCTCCAGCCCCCGCCCTGCCCGAGGAAGCCCGGTTCGCCGGGCAGCCCCGCCCACTTCCGCTGCCCCCGCTCGAAACCCCGGCGGTCCACCACGGTGCAGCGAATCCACTTGACCAGCACCGCGCTATCTTATGGCCTGGTTCAGCGGCGATCACCGGCGTGCGAGCGCCAGTTCACGCCCCCTGGCCGCCGGTCACCGCCGCGACGATCTCCACTTCCAGCAGCGCGCCGTCCCGGAAGAGGCGGGAGACCTCGACGGTGGTGCTGGACGGCGGCGGGCCGGAGAAGTACCCGCGCCGCACTTCGGCGTACTCGGCGAGCAGGCCCATATCGGTGACGAACGAGCGGATGTTCACGACGTCCGCGAGGGTGCCGCCGTGGGCGGCGAGGATCGCCGCCAGGCTCTCCATCACGTGCCGGGCCTGCGCGCGCATGTCCCCGGGGCCGACGACCCGCCCGTCGGCGTCCAGCGCGACCTGCCCGGAGACGAAGAGCAGGGCGTCGTCGCCGCCGAGACCGAGGCGTACGACGTGGGAGAAGTTGCCCGCGGGCGGCGGGACGGCGGCGGGGTTGTCGAAGGTCTTCTGCAGCGTCATGTGCCGGAACGCTAGGCGGGCGGCTACTCATCTGACCAACGAATGTCTCGCATGCATACGATGCGGAGACCGCATGCCTTGTCCGACCCCGGGAGCCGTTGTATGGACACCGTCTGGCTGGAGGTCTTCCGCGCCGTCGCCCGCCACGGCTCCTTCACCGCCGCGGGCACCGAACTGGGCTTCACTCAGTCCGCGGTGTCCCGGCAGATCGCCTCGCTGGAAGCGGAGTTCGGCGCGCCGCTCTTCGACCGGCTGCCCCGCGGCGTACGGCTCACCGAGCAGGGCCGCCACGCCCTCGGCCACGCCGGGGCCGCCCTCGACCGTCTCGCCGACGCCCGCCGCGACCTCGCCGCCCTCGACCGGCTGGCGGCCGGGCGGCTGCGGCTCGGCTCCTTCGCCACCGCGGACGCCGCCCTCGTACCCCGCGCGCTGGCCGCCTTCGCCGCCGACCACCCGGGCGTACGCGTGACGCACGTCGAGGGCTACAGCCGCGATCACGTCGCCGCGCTGGCGGCCGGCGGGCTGGACCTGGCGCTGGTGTCGGGCTACCCGGAGCAGGTGGCGGCGTACGAAGGGGTGGAACTGACGCACCTGCTCGACGACCCGGTACTCGTCGCGCTGCCCACCGGCCACCGGCTGGCCGGGACCACCCGCCCGCTGCGGCTCGCGGACCTGGCCGGCGAGAGCTGGGTCGCGGGCAGCCAGGCGCCGGAGGAGACGCTGATCAGCGCCTGCCTGCGGCAGGGCTTCCGGCCGCGTATCGACTACGTGGCCCGCGAGTGGACGGCGAAGTTCGGCTTCGTCGCGGCCGGCCTGGGCCTCACCCTCGTCCCCGCCCTCGCCGCCGAAGCCCTCCCCCCGGGCGTGATCCTCGCCCCCCTCCACCCCGAGGACGCCCCCACCCGCACGGTCCACACAGCCACCCCCCGCACCACCGGCCCCCCGTCGGTCAGGGGCTTCCTCCCGTACCTGCACCGGGCAGCCGCCGCGACAAGGACCTGAAACCCGCCGGACCGCCGGCGGGAAGGGCCTCTCACCCCGTAGTTCACCGGAACGTACGTCCGGCATGCCCCGGAAATCGCCGGAGGGGACCGGCCGGTGGCCGGTCCCCTCCGGGACGTGCGGTCAGCTTGCCAGGCGGGTCACGCCGGGCATCCGCCCGGCGTGGGACCCGGCCGGGTTAGCTGCAGCCGCTGGTCGAGCCGCAGCCCTCGCAGATGTAGCAGCTTCCCGCCCGCTGCATCTTCGTGCCGCAGGAGAAGCACAGCGGCGCGTCCGCCTGGATGCCGAGCTGCATCTCCACCAGCTCCGCCGAGGTGTGCGCCTCCTGCGGGGCCGGCTTGGCCTGCTCCATCGTCACCGGCGGGGTCGGCAGCGGCGCCGGCTCGCGGGGGGCGGACTGGGCCAGGCCCTCGACGTCCAGCTCCTCGTCCGTCGGCTCGTACGAACCCGTCTCCAGGTGCCGCTCGCGCTCCTCCGCCGAGTGGATGCCCAGCGCCGAGCGGGTCTCGAACGGCAGGAAGTCCAGCGCCAGGCGGCGGAAGATGTAGTCGACGATCGACTGCGCCATCCGCACGTCCGGGTCGTCCGTCATGCCCGCGGGCTCGAAGCGCATGTTCGTGAACTTCGAGACGTACGTCTCCAGCGGCACCCCGTACTGCAGGCCCACCGAGACCGCGATCGAGAAGGCGTCCATCATGCCCGCGAGGGTCGAGCCCTGCTTCGACATCTTCAGGAACACCTCGCCCAGCCCGTCGTCCGGGTAGGAGTTGGCGGTCATGTAGCCCTCGGCGCCGCCGACCGTGAAGGACGTGGTGATGCCCGGGCGGCCCTTGGGGAGGCGGCGGCGCACCGGACGGTACTCGACGACCTTCTCCACGGCCTCGCGGATGGTCTCCTCCGCCTTGTCGGCGGCCTTGTCGGCCTCCTTCTTCTTCGCCGACAGCGGCTGGCCGACCTTGCAGTTGTCACGGTAGATGGCGAGTGCCTTGAGCCCCAGCTTCCAGCCCTCGTAGTAGACCTCTTCGATCTCTTCGACCGTGGCCTTCTCCGGCATGTTCACCGTCTTGGAGATGGCACCCGAGAGGAACGGCTGAGCGGCGGCCATCATCCGGACGTGGCCCATCGGGGAGATGGCCCGGTCGCCCATGGCGCAGTCGAAGATCTCGTAGTGCTCCAGCCGCAGCCCGGGGGCGTCGATGACGCTCCCGTGCTCGGCGATGTGCGCCACGATCGCCTCGATCTGCTCCTCCTGGTACCCCAGCCGCTTCAGCGCCATCGGCACCGTCTGGTTGACGATCTGCATGGAGCCGCCGCCGACCAGCTTCTTGAACTTCACCAGCGCCAGGTCCGGCTCGATGCCCGTCGTGTCGCACGACATCGCCAGGCCGATGGTCCCGGTCGGGGCCAGCACCGACGCCTGGGCGTTGCGGTAGCCGTGCTTGTCGCCGAGGCGGACCACGTCCTGCCAGGCTTCGGTGGCGGCGGCCCAGACGGGGGTGTCCAGGTCGTCCATGCGCTTGGCCGTGCCGTTGGCGTCCGCGTGCTGCTGCATGACGCGCTTGTGGGCGGTGGCGTTGCGGGCGTAGCCGTCGTACGCGCCGACCGCGGCGGCGAGGTGCGCGGAGCGCTTGTACGCGGTGCCGGTCATCAGGGAGGTGATGGCACCGGCGAGGGCGCGGCCGCCGTCGGAGTCGTAGGCGTGGCCGGTGGCCATGAGCAGGGCGCCCAGGTTGGCGTAGCCGATGCCGAGCTGGCGGAAGGCGCGGGTGTTCTCGGCGATCTTCTGGGTGGGGAAGTCGGCGAAGGAGATGGAGATGTCCATCGCCGTGATGACGAGCTCGACGACCTTGGCGAAGCGCTCGACCTCGAAGCTCTGCCGGCCGTCGGCGTCCTGCTTGAGGAACTTCATCAGGTTCAGCGAGGCGAGGTTGCACGAGGTGTTGTCCAGGTGCATGTACTCGCTGCACGGGTTGGAGGCGGTGATACGGCCCGACTCCGGCGCGGTGTGCCAGTGGTTGATGGTGTCGTCGTACTGGATGCCGGGGTCGGCGCAGGCCCACGCGGCCTCGGCCAGTTGCCGGAACAGCTTCTTCGCGCCGATCTCCTCGATGACCTCGCCGGTCATCCGGGCGCGCAGGCCGAACTGCTCGTCGTTCTCGACGGCCTTCATGAAGTCGTCGGTGACACGCACGGAGTTGTTGGCGTTCTGGTACTGCACGGAGGTGATGTCGTCGCCGCCGAGGTCCATGTCGAAGCCCGCGTCGCGCAAGGCGCGGATCTTCTCCTCTTCCTTGACCTTGGTCTCGATGAACGCCTCGATGTCGGGGTGGTCGACGTCGAGCACGACCATCTTCGCCGCGCGCCGGGTGGCGCCGCCGGACTTGATGGTGCCGGCGGAGGCGTCCGCGCCGCGCATGAAGGAGACCGGTCCCGAGGCGTTGCCGCCGGAGGAGAGCAGCTCCTTGCTGGAGCGGATACGGGAGAGGTTGAGGCCCGCGCCCGAACCGCCCTTGAAGATCATCCCCTCTTCCTTGTACCAGTCGAGGATCGACTCCATGGAGTCGTCGACGGAGAGGATGAAGCAGGCGCTGACCTGCTGGGGCTGCGGGGTGCCGACGTTGAACCACACGGGCGAGTTGAAGCTGAAGATCTGGTGCAGCAGAGCGTAGGTCAGCTCGTGCTCGAAGATCTCGGCGTCCGCGGGCGAGGCGAAGTACCTGTGGTCCTCGCCGGCCTTGCGGTACGTCTTCACGATCCGGTCGACGACCTGCTTGAGGCTGGTCTCCCGCTTGGGGGTGCCCACCGCACCGCGGAAGTACTTGCTCGTGACGATGTTGACGGCGTTGGCCTCCCAGAACTCGGGAAACTCCACGCCGCGCTGCTCGAAGTTGACCGAACCGTCGCGCCAGTTGGTCATGACGACGTCACGGCGAGCCCACTCCACCTCGTCGTACGGGTGCGTACCGGGGGTGGTGTGGATCCGCTCGATGCGCAGGCCCTTGTTCCCCTTGGCGCCGCCCTTTCGGGTACTGCGCGCCGGGCCGCTCGTCGTCTCTGTCATGCCGCCTCCCTATACGGGCGTGAACGCCCTGATGTGCCCGCATCTTCCCGGGCACGGTTCCTGTTCTTGATCTGCTTGTTCCGCAGGCGGACGGCGCGCTGCGCCGCGCACCGGCCGGGTGTGGATGACGGGTGGCCCGCGGTGGGCGTCAGCCGGCCGCTCTGCCGGGTGACGGGACTCCGGGGGCCTCGCCGCGGCCCGGACTGCGGCCGGGGCCGGGCGCGCCGGGGTCGCCCGGCGCGGGAGGTGGGGCCTGGTCGTCCTGTCCGTCTGGGCCGCCGCTGTCGGCGGGGGGCCTGTCCGCGGTCCGCAACTGCGTGATGGCGTCGTCGAAGTCCTCGAGGGAGTCGAAGGCGCGGTAGACGGAGGCGAAGCGCAGGTAGGCGACGAGATCGAGATCCTGCAGCGGGCCCAGCATGGCGAGCCCGACGTCGTGGCTGGAGACCTCGGCACTGCCGGTGGCCCGGATCGCCTCCTCGACCCGCTGGCCGAGCTGGGCCAGCGCGTCTTCGGTGACGGGGCGGCCCTGGCAGGCCTTGCGGACGCCCGTGATCACCTTGGCGCGGCTGAAGGGCTCGGTGACCCCGCTGCGCTTGATGACCATGAGGGACGCGGTCTCCACCGTGGTGAAGCGGCGCGAGCAGTCGGGGCACTGCCGGCGGCGGCGGATTGCTGCGCCGTCGTCGGTGGTGCGGCTGTCGACGACCCGGCTGTCGGGGTGCCTGCAGAAGGGGCAGTGCATCGCTCTCCACCCTCCCCTTCTCGCGCACGGCACGTCGGTCCGGCGGCCCCCCGCGGCCCGCCGGAGCAGACCGCAATCATATGGGATGCCCTTCCGCTGAGAGGAAGGGGACCACAACTTGTGGGCTGCTGACACCCATCTAACCACTAGATCTGGGGTTTGGCTGCCATTGAGAGCCGAGAGCGTGTTGCCGCGCCACGAGACCGGGCGGGGCGCGGGAGGGGGCACCGCGCGGGACATCGGCAGCCTACGTGAGCGCGCGGACCGCGACACGGGAGGGGCATGGGTGACAAGCTGGACGGCAGCCCCGCGGGACGGGCCGGCACACGGCACCCCGCGGCGACGGGCCGGTACAGGGCGGGCGGTCGCGGCCCTCAGCCATCAGCCAGCGCTTTACACCCAGTTGATGGACCACGGAAGTGAAACCGAAATTTTTCACTCGAACGTGTGTTTGGCGCAACCTTTCGAAAGCAACTACCGTTGGTCCTACGAGAGAGAGACCCGTCTCGAGAGGGGCCCGCCGACGTGACCACTACCGCAGACACCACAGCCATCGCCGCCCACGAACGGCCCCAGCAGGCAGCAGAGCCGCAGCTCGCGCCGCCTTCCGGGGACGGGCGTGAGGGCGAGGCGCAGCCACCCAAGCGCTCCATGCCCGGGCGCCCCCCGGGCATCAGGGCCGACAGCTCGGGCCTGACCGAGCGGCAGCGCCGGGTCATCGAGGTCATTCGCGACTCGGTGCAGCGCCGTGGCTACCCGCCGTCGATGCGCGAGATCGGGCAGGCCGTCGGCCTCTCGTCCACCTCGTCGGTGGCGCACCAGCTCATGGCCCTGGAGCGCAAGGGCTTCCTGCGCCGGGATCCGCACCGGCCGCGGGCGTACGAGGTGCGCGGCGCGGACACCCCCACCACCCAGGCCGCCACCGACACCACCGGCAAGCCCGCCGCGTCGTACGTGCCGCTCGTCGGCCGGATCGCCGCCGGTGGCCCGATCCTCGCCGAGGAATCGGTCGAGGACGTGTTCCCGCTGCCGCGGCAGCTCGTCGGCGACGGCGAGCTGTTCGTGCTGAAGGTCGTCGGTGACTCGATGATCGACGCGGCGATCTGCGACGGCGACTGGGTCGCGGTGCGCCGCCAGCCGGTCGCCGAGAACGGCGACATCGTCGCCGCGATGCTGGACGGCGAGGCCACGGTCAAGCGGTTCAAGCGCGAGGACGGCCACGTGTGGCTGCTCCCTCACAACGCGGCGTACCAGCCGATTCCCGGCGACGAGGCGACGATCCTCGGCAAGGTCGTCGCGGTCCTCCGCCGGGTCTGACACCCGGCACGGCATATCCGGCCCGGGACCTGGCCCCCGGGCCGTCGCCTCGCGCGGCGCGGAGTGTCGCGAACCGGCCGCGGCGGCGGCCGGACACGCGCGCACGGCGGAGGCACGGCCTCGCGTACGACACCGGTACGCGCGGCGGGAACGGGTGGCGAGGACACCGCCCCCGGCCCGCACACGGGTCCGTACGACTCCGGACCGCTCAGGTCTGCCGGGCCAGGCACATCACGGCAGCACAGAGCCACCCCCTGCCCGTCCGGCGCTGCCACGCCGGGGCAACTCGGCCCGCCCAAGGGCCGTTTCCGACGCCCGGCCGGGGCAGCCACGGGCGTCTTCGGTCCTTCGCCGCTCAGTCCGCCAGCAGGTCCTCGGCGTCCTCGCCCTCCGCCTCCAGCGCCTCGCGGACGACCCGGATCGCCAGCCCCTCCCCGTACCCCCGGCGGGCCAGCATGCCCGCGAGGCGACGGATGCGCTTGTCGCGGTCCAGGCCGCGGGTGGCGCGGAGCTTACGGGCGACCAGCTCGCGGGCCGTCTCCTCCTCGGTGTCCGCGTCGAGCCGGCCCACCGCCTCGTCGACCACCGGGGCCGCCACGCCCCGGGTGCGCAGTTCGCGCGCGAGCGCGCGGCGGGCGAGACCCCGGCCGTGGTGCCGGGACTCCACCCAGGCGCCGGCGAACGCCGCGTCGTCGATCAGCCCGGCCGCTTCGAGGCGGTCGAGCACGGCTTCCGCGGCCTCGGCGTCGACGTCACGCTTGGCCAGCGCGTCCGCGAGCTGCTTGCGGGTGCGCGGCGACCCGGTGAGCAGGCGCAGGCAGATCGCCCGCGCCCGTTCCTCCGGGCTGAGCGACGTCTCCCGCACCCGGTCCTCGGACGGCTCCCGCCGGCCCCGCGAGCGCCCCCGCCGGGAGGCCCCGCCGCGCCCGGACCGGCCCGGGGACCCCGGTCCGCCGTAGCCGTCCGGGTCCTCGTCCTCTGGCCCGTACCCCCCGTCCTCAGTCCTGGCACCTTCGGGCCCGGTCCCTTCGCCGTACGCCGCCGGGCCGTGCCCGCCCCACCGCCGGCGCCCGCCCGGCGGGGCGGCGCCGTCCTCCGGGCCGCCCCCGAACGGCGGGCGGCCGTCGTCCGGGGGCGGGAGCGGCCAGTCGGTGCGTCGGACCACGGGTCAGCTCTTGGCCGCGGCCTTGGCCGCCTTCGCGGTCTTGGCCGGCGCCGGCACCGTCTTCTTGGCCGCGGGGGCGGCAGGGTCCGCGGAGGCCGCAGCGTCCGCGGGACCGGCCGCCGCGTCCGCACCCGGCTCGCCCTCCGGGTCCTCCTGCTTCGGGCCGATACCCAGCTTCGCCTTGATCCGCCTCTCGATCTCGTCGGCCAGGTCGGGGTTGTCCTTCAGGAACGTCCGCGCGTTCTCCTTGCCCTGGCCGAGCTGGTCGCCCTCGTGCGTGTACCAGGCGCCGGACTTGCGGATGAAGCCGTGCTCCACGCCCATGTCGATCAGGCCGCCCTCGCGGCTGATGCCCTGCCCGTAGAGGATGTCGAACTCGGCCTGCTTGAAGGGCGGCGCGACCTTGTTCTTCACGACCTTCACCCGCGTGCGGTTGCCGACGGGCTCCGTGCCGTCCTTGAGCGTCTCGATGCGCCGGATGTCCAGCCGCACCGAGGCGTAGAACTTCAGCGCCTTGCCGCCGGTGGTGGTCTCGGGCGAGCCGAACATCACGCCGATCTTCTCGCGCAACTGGTTGATGAAGATCGCGGTGGTCTTCGACTGGTTCAGCGCGCTGGTGATCTTCCGCAGGGCCTGGCTCATCAGCCGGGCCTGGAGGCCGACGTGGGAGTCGCCCATCTCGCCCTCGATCTCCGCGCGCGGCACGAGGGCCGCGACCGAGTCGATGACGATCAGGTCGAGCGCGCCGGAGCGGACGAGCATGTCCACGATCTCCAGCGCCTGTTCGCCGTTGTCGGGCTGGGAGAGGATGAGGGAGTCGATGTCGACGCCGAGCTTCTTCGCGTACTCCGGGTCGAGGGCGTGCTCCGCGTCGACGAACGCGACCGTGCCGCCGGCCCGCTGCGCGTTGGCCACCGCGTGCAGCGTCAGGGTCGTCTTGCCGGAGGACTCCGGCCCGTACACCTCCACCACGCGGCCGCGCGGCAGGCCGCCCACACCGAGGGCCACGTCCAGCGCGGTCGACCCGGTGGGGATGACTTCCACGGGCTCGTTCGGCCGCTCGCCGAGACGCATCACGGCGCCCTTGCCGAATTGCCGTTCAATCTGGGCGAGTGCGGCGTCGAGCGCCTTCTCGCGGTCAGTCGCTGCCATGGGTTCCACCCGGGATGTCTGAGTCGATCGCTTCACGTCCACGACGCTAGCGCCTGCCACTGACAACGCGCCTCGCGTCGGCCCGGCCTGGGGAGAACCCGGGCCGAACCCCCATGGGAACCCATGTTCGATTTAGCTGTCAACCCGCACCGCCGGACCCGTCCGCCCCGTGCGTTTCCCGTGTCCTGCGCGGTCCCGCCGCATCGAAACGCCGTGGCCGCCCCGGCCCGGCGCCGCATAGGTTCGGCCGCATGGCCGACGACTGTTTCGCGCATCCACGGCTCGCCGCGATCTACGACCCGCTCCACCCCGACCGCGCCGATCTCGACACGTACCTGCGGCTCACGGACGAGTTCGGCGCCCGCCGGGTGCTGGACATCGGCTGCGGCACGGGGGTGTTCGCGCTCCTCCTAGCCGCCCGCGGGATCGATGTCGTCGGCGTCGATCCCGCCCGGGCGTCCGTCGACGTCGCCCGGGCCAAACCGGACGGCGGGCGAGTCCGCTGGATCTGCGGTGACGCGACCGCCCTCCCGCCGCTGCGGGCCGACCTCGCGACGATGACGGCGAACGTCGCCCAGGCGATCGCCGATCCGCAGGCGTGGAGCGGGACCCTGCGCGGGGCTCACGCAGCCCTGCGGCCCGGCGGGCACCTGGTCTTCGAGACCCGGGACCCGGCCCGGCGCGCCTGGGAGGAGTGGACCCGCGAGCGCTCCTCGCGCGTGACGGAGATCCCGGGCATCGGCTCCGTCGCGAGCCGGGTCGAGCTGATCGAGGTGGACCTGCCGCTGGTGACCTTCCGCTGGACATACGAGTTCGCCGCCGACGGCCAGGTGCTGACCTCGGACTCGACGCTGCGCTTCCGCGAGCGGGAGGAGGTCGAGCAGGACCTGGCCGCCCACGGCTACGCGGTGGAGGACGTCCGGGACGCGCCCGACCGGCCGGGAAGGGAGTTCGTGTTCCTGGCCCGGCGTCCGTGACCGGCGGACGCCCGTCGCCCACGGATCTCATCGGCCCAGGACGGCTCCGGCCTAGGGCTTCTCCTGCCGGTAGTAGCGGGCCGCGCCCTCGTGCAGCTCCAGCGGGTCGGTGAAGACCGCCGTGCGCAGGTCGACCCGCTGGGCGGCGTGCACCACGCGGCCGATCCGGTCCCGGTCCCGTATCACCGTGCTGGTCACGCTCTCCGTCAGCCGGGGGTCCTCCCGGTCGGTGGTGACCAGCAGGTTCGCCACCGCGAGCGTCGGCACGGCGGTGTCGCGCTGGACCGTGGGGTAGGCGTCGGGCGGCATGACCGCGGCGCGGTAGTAGCGGGCCAGTTCGCCCTGGGCGTGGAGGGGGCCGAGGAGGTCGCCGAGGGGTACGAGTTCGATCTCGGTCTGCCGCGCCAGCCGCTCGACGGCGTCCGTGGGCAGGCCGCCGGACCAGAAGAAGGCGTCGATCTCCCGGTCGCGCAGGAGTTCCGGCATCGTGTCGAGGCCCTCGCGTACCGCCGTCACGTCCTCGTCGAAGTCGAGCCCGGCCGCCGACAGGAGCCGCCGGGTGATCAGTTGGACGCCGGAGCCGTCCTCGCCGACGCCGACCTTGAGGCCGCGCAGGTCGGCGGTGTGCCGGACGGGCGAGTCGCGCAGCACGACGAGCTGCATGTAGTCGTCGTAGAGCCGGGCCACCGCGCGCAGCCCCTGCCAGCCGGGCAGCCGGTCGCGGCGGTACGTGGCCACGGAGTCGGCGGTGGCTACGGCGAAGTCGGCGCGGCCCGCGGTGACCTTGCGCAGGTTGTCGATGGAGCCCTGGCTGGTGTGCAGGCGTACGTCGAGGTCCGGCTCGTCCCTGGCGAGTCCTTCGCGCAGCAGCCGCCCGTACTCCGCGTAGACCCCGGAGCGCACCCCCGTCGCGAAGACCACCTTCCCCGCCGGGCTGCCGCCGCCGCCCAGCGGGAGCAGCCACCACAGGAGCAGCCCGAGCACGGCCGCCGTCGCCACGGCGGCCTGCAGTGCTCGGCGCCTGCCGAGGCGGCGCGGGATGAAGGGGACCACGCGGCGATCCTGCCAAACGGGGGCCCCGCACGGCCAGCGCGCCGGACTCCCGGTGGGAGCCCGGCGCGCTGTCGGGCAGGATTACGGCCCTGCGCCGGAGCGCGGGGCCGTACGGTACGGGCGGGCTAGCCGCCGCTCACCTCGTCGAAGACCGCCTGGGCCTCCTTGTCCAGCCGCGGCCCGGCGAGCCAGGTGGCCTGCAGCGGGCCGATGGACGTGACGGAGACGAGCTGCTCCTCGCCGTCGTTCGAGGCGGTCCAGCCGCCGCCGGAGGCGCCGGCGGTCATGGTGCAGCCGATGCGGTACATCGTGGGCTGCGACGCCTGGATCGACAGCCGGCCCGGCGCGTCGGTGCAGGAGTACAGCCGCCCGCCGTCGTACGGCGCCGCCGCCGGGTAGCCGGTGGCGGTGATGTCACCGACGTCCTTCACGGCCGGGGCGTCGAACCAGACGGGCACCGCGGCGCCCACGGTCTCCTCCAGGGACTGCCCGCCGCCGTCCTTCGGCTGGACCTTCATCACGGCGAAGTCGTACGGGGCGCCCACGCCGCCCTGCGACATGCCCCCGGAGATCCACTCGTCGGTCGTACGGGCCTCCTCGGCCCAGAACGTGCCCTTCGGCGCGATGTCGGCCTCGGTCGCCTGCTCGGCCTCCAGCTCGGCGACGGTCTTGCCCTCGGGGTTGAAGGAGGGCACGAAGATGATGTTGCGCCACCAGCCGCCTTCCGAGCCCTTGTGCACGCAGTGGCCGGCGGTGGCCACCAGGTTGGACTTGCCCGGGTTGGCCGGGTCGGCGACCACGGTGCCGGAGCAGACCATGGGGCCCTCGGGGGTGTCGAAGAAGATCTTCCCGGCGGCGGGCTGCGACTCGTCGTACGGCGTGGCCGCCTCGACGGCCTCGACGGGCGCCGGCTCCGGGTCGGTGACGCCCTGGTCCTCGGACACGTCGTCCTCGTCGACCCGGTTGGGCGGCTGCTCGGCGTCCCACATCCGGTCGGGATCCCAGAGGTCCTCGATGATCGGGTTGATGAACTCGCGCGCGTCGCGCAGCCAGTCCTCCTTGGCCCAGTCCTCCCAGCCGCCGTCCCTCCACTTGTCGAGGTCGAGGTTCTTCAGGGCGTCCGGGATCCCCTCGGGGAGCGCCAGGTCCTTCTCGGGCGCCTGCGACTCCTGCTGTTGCTGCTTGTCGTCGGCGCCGCTGTCACCGTCGCCGTCCTCGCAGGCACCGGCTGTCAGTGCCAGCGTGACCGCGAGGGCCGCCGCGGCCAGCGCCTTCCTCGGTATACGACGTTTCCCGTTGGCGGGCATGAATCGAATCCCCCAGTTTCTCTGCACAGGTGCCCCGGCGGGACACGAGCCCCCACTATGCCGGTGCCGTTGGGGACGGCCGCATCTGGCCCCGTGGTTCCACCGGGTCCAAGGATCTTGGCGGCGGGCCGTGTTCCGGCGGCGGGTGCGTCGTTGGTAGGGCGGGGGATGCGGACCCGTATCCGGTGCGAGGGGGTGGGGCTGTGCCCGCGTTTCGCGCAGCGGACGTGCACGCGCGCGTCTGCCGCACACGCCACACCCCCGCCGCGCCCCCCGTGCCGGGTTCTTCGTCCCTCCTCCCCGGCCCCTCCGTGCGGCCAGGGGACGCTCGATCCCGTACGCGACCCATCCCGAGGTGCACGTCTGTGAACGCGAAGCCCGCCGGCGACGAACTCCCCGCCGGCAGCGGCCGGCCCCCGGTGCGCCGGCGGCTGGCCCGGCTCATCGAGCCCGCGGTGCCCCGCCAGTACCGGCGCGGCGCCGAGGGCGGCGGGCAGCCCGAGCCCGACCCGCTGGAGCACCCGGACGCCGGGACCGCCGCGGACGCGGCCGCCGCCGAGAACCTGCTGCGCTGCTGGGTGCGCGAACAGGGCCTGGCGGAGCCGGAGAACGGCACGCTGCGGCTGCTGCTGCCCGCCAGCGGTGCGTGCCTGCGCGTCCCGGTGCGGTACTGGTCGGCGGCCGGGTGGCACCGCTTCGGGCGGCCCGTGCTGCACGGTGCCCCCAAGGACGCGCCGCCGGTGGACGCGGTGGCCCTGGCGTCGCTGCTGAGCCGGGAGGCCGCGTACGCCGCCGCACAGGCCGCGGACGCCGCCGGCGGCGGGGCACGTACGGCGCCCGAGCCGGCCGGCGGCGCCGACCTCGCCGGCCGCGTCGCCGACTCCGTACGCCACACCGCGGTGTTCCTCGCCGCCCGCCGCGCCGGCTCCCCGCCCGCGACCGCGGACCCGTTCCTGACCGGCGAGCAGTCCCTGCTCCTCGGCCACCCCCTGCACCCGACGCCCAAGAGCCGCGAGGGGATTTCGGAGGCCGAGGCCCGGCGCTACTCCCCCGAGCTGCGCGGCAGTTTCCCGCTGCACTGGCTCGCCGTCCACGACAGCGTCCTCGCCTGCGACTCGGCGTGGACCGAGCGCGGCAAGGGCGTGCCCGCGCGTGAGCTGGCCGCCCGGCTGGCGGGTCCCGGGCTGCAGGTGCCGCCGGGCTGCACGCCGCTGCCCGTACACCCGTGGCAGGCCCGCGAGGTCCGCGAGCGCCCCGGCGTCGCCGCCCTGTTCGACGCCGGTCTGCTGCGGGATCTCGGTCCGCACGGCGACCCCTGGCACCCGACCGCGTCGGTGAGGACGCTGTACCGCCCCGGCGCGCCCGCGATGCTGAAGCTCTCCCTCGGCGTGCGCATCACCAACTCCCGCCGCGAGAACCTCCGCAAGGAGTTGCACCGCGGCACGGAGGTCCACCGGCTGCTGCGTGCAGGGCTCGGCAAGGAGTGGCAGGCGTCGTTCCCCGGCGGCTTCCCGGGCGCGCCGGGCTTCGATGTCGTACGGGATCCGGCGTGGCTGGCCGTCGACACTCCCTCCGGCGAGCCGGTCGCGGGTCTGGACGCGGTCGTACGGCACCAGCCGTTCGCCGCGCAGGACGACGCGCTGTGCATCGCGGCGCTGACGTCCCCGGTGCCGCGGTCGCCGAAGGGGACGATGCGCTCGCGTCTCCAGGAGGTCGTCGGGCAGTTGGCCGACCGTACGGGGCAGGGGACGGCGGCGGTGGCCGCGGAGTGGTTCCTGCGCTACCTGGAGGTCGTCGTCCGGCCCGTGATGTGGCTGGACACCGAGGCAGGCGTGGCGCTCGAAGCGCACCAGCAGAACACCGTGCTGCTCCTCGACGCGGACGGCTGGCCGGCCGGCGGCCGGTACCGGGACAACCAGGGCTACTACTTCCGCGAGTCCCGCCGCGCCGAGCTGGAGCGCCGGCTACCGGGCCTGGGTGCCGCCAGCGACACGTTCGTACCGGACGACGTGACCGACGAGCGCTTCGCCTACTACGTGGGCGTCAACAACGTCCTCGGCCTGGTCGGTGCCTTCGGCGCGGCGGAACTGGTCGACGAGCGCGTGCTGCTCGCCGCGTTCCGCCGCTTCCTGGAGCAGACCGCCGCCGGCGGGGGCCGCTGCGCGCTGGCCGAACGGCTGCTGGGCGGCGGGACGCTGCGCTGCAAGGCCAATCTGCTGACCAGGGTGCACGGCCTGGACGAGCTGGTCGGCCCGGTGGACACGCAGTCCGTGTACGTCACCGTCCCCAACCCGCTGCTCTCCTGACCGCCCCTCGGCTCCCTTCCGTACGACGAGAAGAGGCACCGTGTCACCCGATCCCCCGGCCCCCACCAGGCACCCGGAGCTGCTCCCCGACGACACCATCGACTTCGGCGTCGGCCTCGCCCGGCTCCTCAGGGACGCCGCCGTGTCACCCGTCCCGTACGACATCAATTGCTGGACGCCCGCCGGCACCCCCGCCGGCCCGTTCCGTCTGGAGCCCGTCGACCCGGTCGGGCCGGAGCACGGCCTGGCGCTGCTGCACCACTGGATGAACGATCCGTCGGTGGCGGCCTTCTGGAAGCTCGCGGGCCCCGTCGAGGTCACCGCGCGGCATGTGCGGGCGCAGTGGGAAGCGGGGCACAGCGTGCCCTGCTTCGGCGTCCTGGACGGCGTGCGGATGAGCTACTGGGAGGTCTACCGCGCGGACCGCGACCCGCTCGCCCGGTACTACCGCGCGCGCCCGTACGACACGGGGGTCCATCTGCTCCTCGGCGGCCCCGCCGACCGCGGCCGGGGACTCGGTTCCCTGCTGATCCGCGCGGTCAGCGACCTCGTGTTCGACAACGACGCGCGGTGCGAGCGGGTGCTCGCGGAACCGGACGTGCACAACGTGCCGTCGGTCGCCGCCTTTCTGAACGCCGGTTTCCACTTCCGGGAGGAGCTGGCACTGCCCGACAAGCGGGCTGCGCTGATGGTGCGGGAGCGCGCGCTGCGCGACACCGACAGCCATGGCGGCGGGGCCGGCGACGGCGCGACCGGCGCCGGCCCCGCACCGCGCCCCGGCCCGCCCCCGAGCCCGCCCGGGCCGCCCCGGCCCGACCTGCCGTAGGACGGAGAGGAGCCAACGCCCTTGTCCGACGCCGCGAACATCACCCACAGAACCGACTGGGACCTGGCCGCCCGCCGGCTGCTCGCCAAGATGCTCGGCGAGTTCGCCTACGAGGGCATAGTCGCCCCGGAGCCCGACCCGGCGCCCGCATCCGGCCCCGGGCCCCGTCCCGGCCACACCGACGACGGCCGGTACCCCTACCGCCTCCCCGTCACCGACGAGGTGACCTACCACTTCACCGCCCGCCGCGGCCCGTACGGCCACTGGCGCGTCGACCCCGGCTCCCTGACCCCCGACGGCGACCCGCTGCGCTTCCTCGCGCAGGCGCACGACGGCCTCCTGCGGCTCGCCGGCGACACCACCGGCCACCTGATCCGCGAGCTGACCGCCACCCTCGCCGCCGACGTCCGCCTCGCCCGCGGCGCCCCGTCCGCCGCCCGCCTCGCCGACCTCGGGTACGCCGAGCTGGAGGGCCACCAGACCGGCCACCCGTGGCTGGTGGCCAACAAGGGACGCATCGGCTTCTCCGCCGCCGACGCCGCCGCGTACGCCCCGGAGGCCCGCCTCCCGCGGCGGTTGCCGTGGCTGGCGGTGCACCGCTCGCTCGCCGAGTACCGCGGCGTGCCCGCCCTCGCCCGCCCCGAGGACCTGTACGCGCAGGAGCTGGGTGACAGCACGCGCGCGGGGTTCGCCGCCGCGGTCGCCGCGGCCGGCCGGGACCCGGACGCGTACCTGTGGCTGCCCGTGCACCCGTGGCAGTGGGACGAGACCGTCGCCACGCTCTACGCGCCGCAGGTCGCCGCCGGGCTCGTGATCCCGCTGCCGCCGGACGCCGGCCCCGCCGACATGTGGCTGCCGCAGCAGTCGGTGCGTACGTTCCTCAACCTCACCCGCCCGCAGGCACGTTCCGTCAAGCTGCCGCTGTCCGTGCTCAACACCCTGGTCTGGCGCGGCCTGCCCACCGAGCGCACCCTGGCCGCCCCCGCCGTCACCCGCTGGGTGCACGGCATGCGGGACGCCGACCCCTTCCTCGCCGAGGAGACGCGCGTCGTGCTGCTCGGCGAGACCGCGAGCGTGACGGTGCGCCATCCGCTCTACGACTCCCTGCCGGGCGTCCCGTACCAGTACCGCGAGCTGCTGGGCTGCATCTGGCGGGAGCCCGTCGGCCCGCTGCTGGACCCCGGGGAGCGGGCCAGGACGCTGGCGGCCCTGCTGTGGACGGACGCCGACGGGCGTTCGCTGACGGCCGAGCTGGTACGCCGCTCGGGGCTCGCACCCCGGGCGTGGCTGGCGCGGCTCTTCGCCGCCCTGCTGCCGCCGCTGCTGCACTTCCTGTACCGCTACGGCACCGTCTTCTCGCCGCACGGCGAGAACGCCGTCGTGGTCTTCGACGGCGCGGACGTGCCGGTGCGGCTGGCGGTGAAGGACTTCGTCGACGACGTCAACGTCAGCTCCAAGCCGCTGCCGGAGCACGCCGGGATGCCGGGCGACGTGCGCCGCACGCTGCTGACGGAGCCGCCGGAGTTCCTGCCGCAGTTCATCCACTCCGGTCTCTTCGTCGGCGTCTTCCGCTATCTGGCGCCGCTGTGCGCGGACGAACTGGGCGTGCCGGAAGCGGAGTTCTTCGGCCTCGTACGGGCGGAGATCCTGCGCTACCAGCGGCGGTTCCCGGAGCTGAAGGAGCGCTTCGCGCTCTTCGACCTGCTGGCGCCGCGCATCGACCGGCTCTGCCTGAACCGGAACCGGCTCTACCTCGACGGCTACCGCGACCGGGCCCGGCGCCCGCACGCCGCCGTCGACGGCACCGTACCCAACCCTCTTCACTCGACGTGACGGCCGTCACTGTCAGTGCTGCCCCTTAGGGTTGCGTGCCATGGCAGACCAGAACGTCCTCGCGCCCGACGAAGGCGCCGGCTCCCCCACGCACGACGGCTCCGACGACCGCAGCGAGCTGCGTGAACTGCTCCATGCGGCCGTGGCCGCGGTCGGCGGCGTCGAGCGGGAGGGCCAGGTGGCGATGGCCGAGGCGGTCGCGGAGGCCATCGCGGACGGCTCGCACCTGCTGGCGCAGGCCGGGACGGGGACGGGCAAGTCGCTGGGCTATCTGGTGCCGGCCCTGGCGCACGGCGAGCGGGTCGTGATCGCGACGGCGACGCTGGCGCTCCAGCGCCAGCTCGTCGAGCGCGATCTGCCGCGGACGGTGGACGCGCTGCACCCGCGGCTGCGCCGCCGCCCCGAGTTCGCCACGCTGAAGGGGCGGTCGAACTACCTCTGTCTGCACCGGGTGCACGAGGGTGTGCCGCAGGACGACCCCGACCTGGGCGCCGGGCTCTTCGACCCGTTCGAGAGCGCGTCGTCGCAGCCGTCGAGCAAGCTCGGCCATGATCTGCTGCGGCTGCGCGACTGGGCGGACGAGACGGAGAGCGGCGACCGGGACTCCCTGACGCCGGGCGTCTCGGACCGCGCCTGGTCGCAGGTGTCGGTGTCGGCCCGGGAGTGCCTGGGCGCGGCGCGCTGCGCGTACGGCCCTGAGTGCTTCGCGGAGGCGGCGCGGGAGCGGGCGAAGCTGGCGGAGGTGGTGGTCACGAACCACGCGCTGCTGGCCATCGACGCCCTGGAGGGCGCCCCGGTGCTCCCGTCGCACGAGGTGCTGATCGTCGACGAGGCGCACGAGCTGGTCTCCCGGGTGACCGGCGTGGCCACCGGCGAGCTGACGCCGGGGCGGGTCAACCGCGCGGTGCGGCTGTCGGCGAAGCTCGTCGACGAGAAGGTGGCGGACGCCCTGCAGACGGCCGCGGAGAGCTTCGAGCGGCTGATGGAGCTGGCGCTGCCGGGCCGCCTGGAGCCGGTCCCCGAGGACCTGGGGTACGCGCTGCTGGCGCTGCGGGACGCCTCCCGTACGGTCATCTCTGCGCTGGGCAGGACCCGGGACTCCTCCGTGCAGGACGAGGACGTGGTGCGCCGGCTCGCGCTCGCCTCGGTGGAGAACGTGCAGGAGGTCGCCGAGCGGATCACGCAGGGCTCGGAGTTCGACGTGGTGTGGTTCGAGCGGCACGACAGGTTCGGGGCGTCGCTGCGGGTGGCGCCGCTGTCGGTGTCGGGGCTGGTGCGCGAGAAGGTGTTCAGCGACCGGTCGGTGACGCTCACGTCGGCGACGCTCAAGCTGGGCGGCGACTTCGCGGGGATCGGCGCCTCGCTGGGGCTGCCGCCGGAGGGCAGCAGCGACGAGGGCGCCCCGGTCTGGAAGGGGCTCGACGTCGGCTCCCCCTTCGAGTACCGCAAGCAGGGCATCCTCTACGTCGCCAAGCATCTGGAGCGGCCGGGCCGGGACGGCACGCGCAAGGACATGCTCGACGAGCTGACGGAGCTGGTGGAGGCGGCCGGCGGGCGCACGCTGGGCCTGTTCTCCTCGAAGCGGGCCGCCGAGGCGGCGGCCACGGAGCTGCGCGGCCGGCTCGACGTCCCGGTGCTGCTGCAGGGCGAGGAGACGCTCGGCGAGCTGATCAAGCGCTTCGCGGCGGACGAGGCGACGTGCCTGTTCGGCAGTCTGTCGCTGTGGCAGGGCGTCGATGTCCCGGGCGCCGGCTGCCAGTTGGTGGTGATGGACCGCATCCCCTTCCCGCGCCCCGACGACCCGCTGGCCACCGCGCGGCAGGAGGCGGTGGAGAAGAACGGCGGCAACGGCTTCATGGCCGTCGCGGCGACGCACGCGGCCCTGCTCATGGCGCAGGGCGCAGGCCGGCTCGTACGCGCCACGGGCGACCGCGGCGTCGTCGCGGTGCTCGACCCGCGGCTGGCGACGGCCCGTTACGGCAGCTATCTCCGCGCCTCCATGCCGGACTTCTGGTATACGACCGACCGCAACCAGGTACGTCGTTCGCTGGCCGCGATCGACGCCACCGCAAGGTCCGATCGCTCGAATGGGTGATCTGGACCACGCTGGGCGAGAGCCGTACGGCACTGCGTGATGGGCTCGGTAGCATCAAGTACCGGCACGGGAGCCGGTGAGCTGCCGGAGGTGCCGATTGAGCGCAGAGGTCCACAGTCCGGGCAATCCGGCGGGCGGCCCCCGCCGACGCGGCAGGGCCCGCCTCGATCTCCGCCGGCTCGGCCGGGTGGCCCTGCTGGGCGGCACCTCCTCGCGGGACGGTCTGCCGCACGCCCTGGAGCATGTGGCCAAGGCGCACCGCGGGTTCTATCCCGACGCCGACATCCCCACGCTGCGTACGGCCTATCTGCTCGCCGAGGACGCGCACCGGGGACAGATGCGCAAGAGCGGCGACCCGTACATCACGCATCCGCTGGCCGTCACCCTGATCCTGGCCGAACTCGGCGCCGAGACCACGACGTTGACGGCCTCGCTGCTCCACGACACGGTCGAGGACACTGAGGTGACGCTCGATCAGGTGCGGTCGGGTTTCGGCGAGGAGGTGGCGTACCTCGTGGACGGTGTCACCAAGCTGGAGAAGGTCGACTACGGGGCCGCCGCGGAGCCCGAGACGTTCCGCAAGATGCTGGTGGCGACCGGCAGCGACGTGCGGGTGATGTCGATCAAACTCGCGGACCGGCTGCACAACATGCGCACGCTGGGCGTGATGCGCCGGGAGAAACAGGTGCGCATCGCGCGCGTGACGCACGACGTGCTGATCCCGCTCGCCGAACGGCTCGGCGTGCAGGCGATCAAGACCGAGCTGGAGGATCTCGTCTTCGCGGTCCTGCACCCCGAGGACTACGCGCGCAGCCGTGAGTTGCTGCTCGCGAACGCGGGGCGGCCGGACCCGCTGGAGGAGACCGCGGCCGAGATGCGCGACGTCCTGCACGCCGCCGGCATCACCGCTGAAGTCGCCATCCGGCCGCGGCACATCGTCTCGGTGCACCGGGTGCTGCAGAAGCGCGGCGAGCTGCGCGGGACGGACTTCGGCCGGCTGCTGGTGATGGTGCCGGAGGCGGCCGACTGCTATGCGGTGCTGGGCGAGTTGCACACGTGTTTCAAGCCGGTGCCCGCGGAGTTCAAGGACTTCATCGCGGTACCGAAGTTCAACCTGTACCAGTCGCTGCACACGGCCGTCGCCGACCAGCGCGGGTACATCGTCGAGACGCTGGTACGCAGCCGGCAGATGCACCGCGTCGCCGAGGCCGGGGTGGTGGCGCTGGCCAGCCCGCTGGCGCGGCCCGCGGCCGGGCAGGTGGGCGACTGGCTGAAGCGGCTGCTGGAGTGGCAGCGCGCGACGCCCGACCCCGACGCCTTCTGGTCCGCCTTACGCGAAGACCTCGCCCCCGACCAGGAGATCACGGTCTTCTGCGACCCGGGCGGGCCGTTGGTGCTGCCCGCGGGCGCCAGTTGCGTGGACGCGGCGTACGCGCGCCACGGGGAGACGGCGCACACGCTGGTGGGCGCGCGCGTCAACGGGCGCCTCGCCGGCCTCGGGACCCGGCTGCGGGACGGTGACGCGGTGACGCTGCTGCTGGCGCCGGAGGCGTCGGGGCCCGCGCCGGAGTGGCTGGACCACGCGCAGACGCCGGCGGCGCGCATCGCGATCACCCGCTGGCTGGGGGACCACCCGGCGGCGCAGCCCGCCGACGCGGCGATCCCCCTCCCGGCCGACTACGTCCCGGCCGCCCCCGCCTCTCTTGCCGCCGACGATGCCGACACCCCCGCCGGCGTACCGGCGGACGACGTACCCGCGGGCGAGGTATCCGCGGGCGAGGTACCCGCCGGCGACGCCCCGGCCGACGGCATCCCGCGCGCCGCCGAGCCCGCCGTGGCGGAGCTGCCGGACGCCACGCCACGCCTCGCCCGCTGCTGTACGCCCGTACCCCCCGACGCCGTCACCGGCTTCGTCATCCGCGGCGGGACCGTCGTCGCCGTGCACCGGGCGCAGTGCGCCACCGTGGCCCGGATGGCCGCCGCCGGCCGCCGCGAGCTGCGGGTCCACTGGCGTACGGGCGAGGGCGCACCGCCCGCCGACCTGCGGGTGACGCTCAAGGCGGAGGCGTTCGTACGGGCCCATCTGCTCGCCGACCTCACCGAGGCCATCGCCGCCGAGGGCGTCGCCATCGTCGCCGCCGACGTCGAGCCGCCGCACGAGCAGCGCGTCCGGCACACGTACACGCTGCAGCTCCCCGACCCGGCGGAGCTGCCGGGGCTGATGCGCGCGATGCGCAAGGTGCCCGGGGTGTACGACGTCTCCCGCGCCCAGCACCCCGCGGGCGCGGACGGGCAGTCACCCGGGCCGGGCGCCCGCACTCGTTAGAGTGCACCGCTGCCGCGCCGGCGGCACGCGGGGGCCGCCCGCTGATAGCGGTAGCGCATGCTCCGCTCCGCCCGCCCGCGCCGTCCGCTGCGCCACGCCGTGCTCGCCGCCGCCGTCCTCGCCACCCTGGCCGCCGCCCCGGCGACCCCCGCCGTACCGGCCGCCTCCACCGCGCAGGACGCCCCGCGGCCCCGCCCCGCCGGCATCGGCGACCCGCTCTTCCCGCACCTCGGCAACCCCGGCTACGACGTCCTCGGCTACGACATCGCCCTCACCTACCCCGGCCGCAACGACGCCCCTCTGACCGCCCGTACCGAGATCACGGCCCGCGTCACCGGGCGGCTGCCCCGCATCAACCTCGACTTCTCCCACGGCACCGTCCGCGACGTCACCGTCAACGGCCGCCCCGCCGCCCACGCGCGCGCGGGCGAGGACCTCGTCGTCACCCCCGAGCGCACGCTGTACCCCGGTGAGCGGCTGCGCATCGCCGTACGGCACACCAGCGACCCCCGCGGCCACGGCGGCGGCTGGATCCGTACGAAGGACGGGCTGGCGATGGCCAACCAGGCCGACGCCGCCCACCGCGTCTTCCCCGGCAACGACCACCCCGCGGACAAGGCCCGCTTCACCTTCCGCGTCACCGCGCCCAAGGACCTCACGGTCGTCGCCAACGGCCTGCGCCAGGCCCGCGTGCGCGCCGGCGCGCGCACCACGTGGACGTACCGCACCGCGCACCCCATGGCCACCGAGCTGGCACAGGTCTCCATCGGCCGCTCCGCGGTGCTGCACGGCACCGGACCGCACGGGCTGCCGCTGCGCCACGTCGTCCCCCAGCGCGACCGGCGCACCGCCCGCCCCGTCGTCGACCGCACGCCCGCGCAGATCGCCTGGATGGAGCGGCACGTGGGCCGCTTCCCGCTGGAGTCGTACGGCGTGCTGTCCGTGGACGCGCCGCTGAACTTCGCGCTGGAGACGCAGACCCTGTCGGTCTTCGGCCGGGATTTCCTGCGCGCCGTCGCCCAGTACCCGAAGCGCGCCGAGGGCGTCCTCGTGCACGAGCTGGCGCACCAGTGGTTCGGCAACAGCGTGACGCCGCGGAGGTGGTCGGATCTGTGGCTGAACGAGGGCCACGCCACCTGGTACGAGGCGCTGTTCACCGACGAGCTGCACGACCGCGGCAGCCTGGTGCGCCGGATGCGCACGGCGTACGAGCAGTCCGACGGGTGGCGGCGGGCAGGCGGCCCGCCGGCCGCGCCGCGGCGGCCCGCGGACGGCGGCCAACTGGAGCTGTTCCGCCCGGTCGTCTACGACGGCAGCGCGCTGGTGCTGTACGCGCTGCGCCAGGAGATCGGTGCGCCGGCCTTCGAGGAGCTGGAGCGGGCGTGGGTGACGCGCCACCGGGACGGCACCGCCGGCACCGCCGACTTCGTCGCGCTCGCCTCCGAGGTCGCCGGCCGGGACCTGGAGGGCTTCCTGCACGCCTGGCTGTACGACGAGCGCACCCCGCCGATGCCGGGCCGCCCAGGCTGGAAGCCCGGGAAGGCCGGGAAGGCCGGGAAGGCCGGGAAGGCAGCCGCGCCCGCCAAGCCCGCCGAGCCCGGGAAGGCCGCCGAGCCGGCGCGCTGAGCCGCAGGACCCGCGGGGCCCGCCGGGGCGTTCCGGCGGGCCCCGCGGGCGGTAAAGCGGGTGACGCCCGTGCGGCAGCGTGCGACCATCGTGGATGCCACGACGCCCGCCGTGCGGGGAATCCTCCCGGTGTGCGGGGCGTTGTCGTAGAGGCAGAGAACCGATCTCACAGACAAGGATCCGATGACTTCTCCCACCCACCTTCCCCAGGACGATCAGCGTCTCCCGGAAGGCCTGCGTGCCGACGCCCTCATGGAAGCCGAAGCCGCGTGGAGTCCCGGATCCGACGCCGATCGCGACGGCGATCAGTTCGACCGCGAGGACCGTGCAGCGCTGCGCCGCGTCGCCGGTCTGTCGACCGAGCTGGAGGACGTCACCGAGGTCGAGTACCGGCAGCTCCGACTGGAGCGGGTCGTGCTCGTCGGCGTGTGGACCTCCGGTACGGCCCGGGAGGCCGAGAACTCGCTGGCGGAGCTGGCCGCGCTCGCCGAGACGGCCGGTGCGGTCGTGCTCGACGGCGTGGTGCAGCGCCGCGACAAGCCCGACCCCGCGACGTACATCGGCTCCGGCAAGGCGCTGGAGCTGCGCGACATCGTGGTCGAGACCGCGGCCGACACGGTCGTCTGCGACGGTGAGCTGAGCCCCGGCCAGCTCATCCACCTCGAAGACGTCGTCAAGGTCAAGGTCGTGGACCGCACCGCGCTGATCCTCGACATCTTCGCCCAGCACGCCAAGTCCCGCGAGGGCAAGGCGCAGGTCGCGCTCGCGCAGATGCAGTACATGCTGCCGCGGCTGCGCGGCTGGGGTCAGTCGCTGTCCCGGCAGATGGGCGGCGGCGGCTCGGGCTCGGCGGGCGGCGGCATGGCCACCCGCGGTCCCGGTGAGACGAAGATCGAGACGGACCGGCGGCGCATCCGCGAGAAGATGGCGAAGCTCCGCCGGGAGATCGCCGACATGAAGACCGGCCGGGACGTCAAGCGGCAGGAGCGCAAGCGGCACAAGGTGCCGTCGGCGGCCATCGCCGGCTACACGAACGCGGGCAAGTCCTCGCTGCTCAACCGGCTCACGGGCGCGGGCGTGCTGGTGGAGAACGCGCTGTTCGCCACCCTCGACCCGACCGTGCGCAGGGCGGAGACGCCCAGCGGGCGGCTCTACACGCTGGCGGACACCGTCGGCTTCGTCCGGCACCTGCCGCACCACCTCGTCGAGGCGTTCCGCTCCACCATGGAGGAGGTCGGCGACGCCGACCTGATCCTGCACGTGGTCGACGGGTCGCACCCGGCGCCCGAGGAGCAGCTCGTCAGCGTGCGCGAGGTGATCCGCGACGTGGGCGCGACGTCCGTGCCCGAGATCGTGGTGATCAACAAGGCGGACATCGCGGACCCGGACGTGCTGCGGCGGCTGCTGCGCATCGAGCCGCGGGCGATCGCGGTCTCGGCGTCGACCGGCGAGGGCATCGAGGAGCTCAAGGCGCTCATCGACGTGGAGCTGCCGCGCCCGCAGGTCGAGATCGAGGCCGTCGTGCCGTACACGAAGGGCGCGCTCGTCTCGCGCGTGCACGACGAGGGCGAGGTGCTCGTGGAGGAGCACATCGCCGCGGGCACGCTGCTCAAGGCCCTGGTCCACGAGGAACTGGCCGCCGAGCTGAGGCGGTACGCCCCCGTGGGACAGGCCGACTGAGGCGGTAGCCGAGGTCGTAGACTGACGGACGGGCCGCCCCCGGCGGCCCGTCCGTGAACCCCCGTCGCCGTTTGGATGATCGCTGGCATGCCCGAGGAAGTCGCACAGCCGCGCACGTACGAGGTCAGGACGTTCGGTTGCCAGATGAACGTCCACGACAGCGAACGGATGTCGGGGCTGCTTGAGGAGGCGGGCTACGTCCGCGCGGAGCCGGACGCCGGCACCGCGGACGTGGTCGTGTTCAACACCTGCGCGGTACGGGAGAACGCCGACAACCGGCTGTACGGCAACCTCGGCCAGCTCGCGCCGAAGAAGGCCGCGAAGCCCGGCATGCAGATCGCCGTCGGCGGCTGCCTCGCGCAGAAGGACCGCGACACGATCGTGAGCCGCGCCCCGTACGTCGACGTCGTCTTCGGCACGCACAACGTCGGCAAGCTGCCGGTGCTGCTGGAGCGCGCGCGGGTGGCCCGCGAGGCGCAGGTGGAGATCGCCGAGTCGCTCGAGGCGTTCCCCTCCACGCTGCCGACGCGGCGGGAGAGCCCGTACGCCGCCTGGGTCTCGGTCTCCGTCGGGTGCAACAACACCTGCACGTTCTGCATCGTCCCGGCGCTGCGCGGCAAGGAGAAGGACCGCCGCAGCGGCGACATCCTCGCCGAGGTCGAGGCGCTGGTGTCCGAGGGCGTCAGCGAGATCACGCTGCTGGGGCAGAACGTCAACGCGTACGGGTCCGACATCGGCGACCGGCAGGCGTTCGGCAAGCTGCTGCGCGCCTGCGGGCGGATCGAGGGCCTGGAGCGGGTGCGCTTCACCTCGCCGCACCCGCGGGACTTCACCGACGACGTGATCGAGGCCATGGCCGAGACGCCGAACGTGATGCCGCAGTTGCACATGCCGCTGCAGTCCGGCTCGGACGCGGTGCTGCGCGCGATGCGGCGCTCGTACCGGCAGGAGCGGTACCTGGGGATCATCGGGAAGGTACGGGCCGCGATCCCGGACGCGGCGATCACCACGGACATCATCGTGGGCTTCCCCGGCGAGACCGAGGCGGACTTCGAGCAGACGCTGCACGTGGTGCGCGAGGCGCGCTTCACGCAGGCGTTCACCTTCCAGTACTCCAAGCGGCCGGGGACGCCGGCGGCGGAGATGGCCGGGCAGGTGCCGAAGGCGGTCGTGCAGGAGCGGTACGAGCGGCTGGTCGCCCTCCAGGAGGACATCTCCTGGGGCGAGAACAAGAAGCAGGTCGGCCGGGTGCTGGAGGTCATGGTCGCCGAGGGCGAGGGCCGCAAGGACGGCGCCACGCGGCGGCTGTCGGGACGGGCGCCCGACAACAGGCTGGTGCACTTCGCGCGGCCGGAGGAGCCGGTGCGGCCGGGCGACATGGCGACGGTCGAGATCACCTACGCGGCGCCGCACCACCTGCTGGCGGAGGCCCCGCCGCGGGCGGTACGCCGCACGCGCTCCGGCGACGCCTGGGCGGCGCGGCAGGCGGCGCCCGACGAGGGCGGCGCGGGCGTGCTGCTGGGGCTGCCGAAGGTGGGCGTACCGGATCCGCTGCCGGCGGCGCAGGGCTGCGCGGCGCACTGACGGGCTCCCCGCGAAGGGGCCTGCTTCCCGTACGACCCCGCCCCGAGCGCGCGATCCACGCGCGCGTAGATCGCGCGCCCCCGGGCGTAGCCAGCCGTGATCCCCGGACGTGCCGAAGCCGCCGGAGCGGGGGCGGCTAGGCTGCGGCCCATGCTCGTCGCCGCCGCCTGCTGCCCGTGTCCGCCCCTGCTGGTGCCCGAGGTGGCCTCGGGTGCCGCCGGCGAGCTGGAGACGCTCAGAGCGGCGTGTATGGACGCCGTGGGGGTGCTGGCGGCGGCGCGGCCGGACCTGCTGGTCGTCGCCGGGCCCGCGGAGGAGTCCGGGCAGGGCCCGTATCCGCAGGGAACCGCGGGATCCTTCCGGGGCTACGGCGTGGATCTGGCGGTACGGCTCGGGCCGGCCGGCGGTGCGGAGCGGGAGCCCGGCGGGCGGGAGCTGCCGCCGTCGCTGGCGGTGGGCGCCTGGCTGCTGGAGCGGGCGGAGTGGAACGGCGCGCCCGTGGAGGGGCTGGGCGTCGGCGAGCTGCCGGCGGGCAAGCGCTGCGCGGCGGCGGGCCGGGAGATCGCCGCCCGGGCCGGGCGGGTGGCGCTGCTGGTGCTGGGCGACGGCAGCGCGCGCCGTACGCAGAAGGCCCCCGGCTACTACGACGAGCGTGCCGCCGGCTTCGACGCCGAGGCGGCGCGCGCACTCGGGGCCGCGGACGCCGCCGCCCTGGCGGCGCTGGACGCGGAGCTGGCCGCCGATCTGCAGGCCGCGGGCCGCGCCTGCTGGCAGGTCGCCGCGGGCGCGGCGGAGAACGCGGCCCTGCGCGGAGCGCTTCTCTACAACGAGGCGCCGTACGGCGTGGGTTACTTCGTGGCCACCTGGTCCTGACGCCCGCCGCCGCGGCGGCCCGGAGGCCGCGGGCCCCGTGCGGGGCCGCGCGCCTTCCGGAGTGGTCCTACTTACGGGCCTCGTCGCCCGCGTCGCTGTCCGCGGCCCCCTCGGCCGACTGCTGCTTCGGGATGCCCGCGGAAGCCGCGGCCTCCGCGTTCGCCGGCTCCTCGGCGGCCTCCGGCTGCGCCGCGGTCGCCGCGGCCTCCCCGGCCGGCGGTTCGGCGGCGGGCGCCGGCTCCTTGGCGGGCTGTCCCTCCCCGCTCGATCCGCCGCGACGAAGAAGCTTGGCAAAAACGCCCATCTCTACTCCATAACTGACTCGTGTGGGCGAAATTCCGCGCCGCCCGGAGCGGCTCATTGCGCCGCCCGGGGGCCCGGTCCGTAAACCGGCGTTCGGAACCTCGGAACGGCAAACGACCTCGAGGACACCGCGTTACGTCACTCGTTCGAGGGGTGTCCCGTTGTTTGCGAGACTTGCCGCGTGACAGAGACCACCCCCCGTCCCCAGGTCGTCGCGGTCGTCGGGGCCACGGCCACCGGCAAGTCCGAACTCGGGATCGCGCTCGCCCGGCGGCTCGGCGGCGACATCGTCAACGCCGACTCGATGCAGCTCTACCGGGGGATGAACATCGGCACGGCCAAGCTGACGCCCGCGGAGCGGCAGGGCGTGCCGCACCACCTGCTCGACGTGTGGGACGTCACGGAGACCGCCAGCGTCGCCGCGTACCAGCGCCTGGCCCGCGCCGAGATCGACCGGCTCGGCGCGCTCGGCCGCGCCGCGGTGCTCGTCGGCGGCTCCGGGCTGTACGTGCGCGGGGCCGTCGACGCCATGGACTTCCCCGGCACCGACCCCGGCGTCCGCGCCCGGCTGGAGGCGGAGCTGGCGGCCGGCGGGCCGGGTCCGCTGCACGCGCGCCTCGCCGCCGCCGACCCCGACGCCGCCGCCGCGATCCTGCCGGGCAACGGCCGCCGGATCGTCCGGGCCCTGGAGGTGATCGAGCTGACCGGCCGCCCCTTCACGGCCAACCTCCCCGCGCACGAGTCCGTCTACGACACCGTCCAGATCGGTATCGCGGTGCCGCGGCCGGAGCTGGCGGCCCGGATCGAGCAGCGGGTGCACCGGATGTGGCGGGCCGGTCTGGTGGACGAGGTGCGGCGGCTGGAAGCGGAAGGGCTGCGTGAGGGCCGTACCGCCGCCAGGGCCCTGGGGTACCAGCAGGTGCTGGCGTTCCTCGCCGGCGAGTGCACGGAAGCGGAGGCCCGGGACGAGACCGTGAGGGCCACCCGGAGGTTCGCGCGACGGCAGGAGACGTGGTTCCGGCGCGACGCGCGCGTGCACTGGATCAGCGGCTCGGAGGCCGACCGTGACCGCCTTCCGGACACCGCGTGTGACCTACTCGAACGGTCGGTTACAGGCTGATCACGTCATGGCATCGGGACGCCTCGGTGGCATTGCGGGTGTTCTCCGCCGTGCCATCATCGAGGCGAGCTGGGAAGCCTGAAAGTCGCCGGAGGTTGGGAGGGCACGTGGCTATGGAGGCCGGCCCTCGTGACAGTCGACGGGAGCCGCAGGACGACCGGATCGCGGGGCCCGTGGCAGAGCCCGCGGACGATCTCGCGGGGGATCTCACCGACGCGCCGGAGCCTGTGGGCCAGGAGTCGTTCCGCGAACTGCGTCCGCCGCGGCTGCTCCGCTTCTGGCAGCTCGCCCCCATCGTCGCGCTGGCCGCGCTGGGCTCGCTGATGTTCGCGTTCCCGCTGGCCTTCGAGTTCGGCGGCGGCGGTCCCGTGGTGGCGATGCTCGGGCTGCTCATCAGTTGCTGTGCCGCCGGCTGGGCCATGATGGCCGCGCGCCGGGTGGGGCTGGCGCTGCCGGGGCTGCCGCGGCGCGGCTCGGGGCGGCGGGCCGACTGGCGGATCGCGCTGCTGTACGCGGTGGCGGTGGCGGCGGTCGTCGCGCTGGCCGTCTGGCGGGTGGCCCGGCTGGGCTGACCGGCGCCCGGAGCCCGGTCCCACCCCGTCGCCGGGGCGTTGTCGGCGCGGCCGGTTACGATCACGGAGTGAGCACCGCGCAACTGCACTTCCTCAAGGGACACGGCACCGAGAACGACTTCGTGATCGTCCCGGACCCGGCCGGTCTCATCGACCTGTCCCCCGCCGCCGTGGCCCGGCTCTGCGACCGCCGGGCAGGCATCGGGGGCGACGGCCTGCTGCGGGTCGTGCGGTCCGACGCGCACCCGGAGGGGCGGCGGATGGCCGCCGAGGCCGAGTGGTTCATGGACTACCGCAACGCGGACGGAAGCGTCGCCGAGATGTGCGGGAACGGGGTGCGGGTCTTCGCCCGCTATCTCCAGCACGCCGGGCTCGCGGAGAGCGGCGACCTGGCGGTCGGCACGCGCGCGGGAGTGCGGCGGGTGCACCTGGCGAAGGACGGTGACCTCACGGTCGGCATGGGCCGGGCGGCGCTCGCGGCCGGGCCGGACGCCGAGGTGACGGTCACGGTGGGCGAGCGGAGCTGGCCCGCGCGCAACGTCGGCATGGGCAATCCGCACGCGGTCGCGTTCGTCGCCGACCTCGCGGACGCTGGGCGGCTGTACGAGGCGCCGGGGGTCGCGCCGGCGTCGGCGTATCCCCAGGGTGTGAACGTGGAGTTCGTGGTGGACCGCGGCCCGCGGCACGTGGCGATGCGGGTCCACGAGCGCGGCTCGGGCGAGACCCGCTCGTGCGGTACGGGCGCGTGCGCGGTGGCCGTCGCCGCCGCCCGCCGCGACGGGGTGGACCCGGCGGCGACGGGCCGCCCGGAGACGTACACCGTGGATGTCCCCGGCGGCCGCCTCGTGGTGACCGAACACCCCGACGGCGAGGTGGAGATGACGGGCCCGGCCGTCATCGTCGCCGAAGGCGACACGGCGCCCGGCTGGCTCTAGGCCGCCGGGCCCCGGGCCCGTCCTGCTCCGCCGGTGCCGCTCTGCCGCCCGGCTACTCGTCCGCGTCGTCCGGCCGGCCCAGCATCCGGTTCGCGCACAGCCGCATCGACTCTTCGCGCACCCCCGCGAACGCCGCCATCAGATGGCCGTCCGGGCGGATGTAGAGGACCGTGTGCGGCGCCGCGCCCGGGTAGCTCTCCGCGACCAGCAGCCGGGCGCGGGCGGGGAGTTCGCCCACGAGCCGCACCAGCTTCGGCATCAGCCCCGCCTGCAGCCAGCGGCTGCGGTCCCAGACCCGGGTGCCGGGGGCGACGAGCACGACCAGGGGGTCGCCTCCCAGCCGTTCCGAGAGCCGGCCCGTCCAACCGTCCGGAGCAATCACTTGGACGTCCTCGACCCGGGCGCCGGGTGCCGTGTCCACCTCCACCGCCCCGTCCAGGCCCGTCGGCGCCGTGGCGTACACCGGCGGGCCGCCTATCCGGCCGCGGCCCAGGTGCCCGTCCGTCAGCAGTTCCGCGGCCGACTTGCCGCGCACCGCCGCCCGCAGGCCGCCCGCGCGGCGCAGCAGCGGGCGGACCTGGTCGGCGGCGCGCAGCCGGGCGCTGATGGCGGCGCGGCGCTCGGTGACGTAGGTGTCGACGAGGTCGTCGCCGGAGTCGTCGCGTCCCGCCTGGTGCCAGACGCGGCCGAGCTTCCAGGCGAGGTTCTCGGCGTCGGCGAGGCCCTCGTCGAGCTGCTGGGTGCCCAGCGAGCCGACGAGGTGCGCGGCGTCGCCGGCGAGCAGTGTGCGGCCGCGGCGCCAGCGGCGGGCGAGCCGGTGGTGGACGGTGTGCACGCCGGTGTCGAGGAGTTCGTACGACGGGTGACGGGAGCCCGTCCAGACGCGCAGGGTGGCCTCCAGCCGCGCGACGAGGGCCTCCGGGGTGACGACGCCGCCGCCGGGCGGCAGCAGCCAGTCCAGCCGCCACCTGTCGTCCCCGAGCGGCCTGGCGACGCACTCGGCGCCCGGTCCGCTGCGCGGGGCGCCGCGGTACAGGACGCCCTCGCCGGGCCAGGGCAGGTCGGCCCGTACCGCCGCGACGGCGTGCCGCTCGACGGCCGTGCGGCCGGCGTACGGCACCTCCAGCAGCTTGCGCACCGTCGACCGGGCGCCGTCGCAGCCGACGAGCCAGCTCCCGCGCCACCAGGTCCCGGCCCGGGTGCGTACGTTGACGCCGTACGGCTCCTGCGACAGCTCCGTCAGCCGGCTGCCGCGGAAGACCTCGACGTGGTGGGAGTTGTCGGCGAGCGCCGCCAGCGTGGCGGTCAGAGCGGACTGCGCGACGTGCAGCGGGGCGGGTCCCCCGGCCTCGCCGAACTCCACCCGCACCTGCGTCCGGCCGCCGCGCAGCACGCGCCAGCCGGCGAGCGGGGCGCCGCGCTCGCGGGTCTCCGCGGCGCCGAGGCGGTCGAGGAACGCGGTGGTGTGCGGGCGCAGCACGGCGGTACGGGCCGGGCGCGGTCCCGCGGGCCTGCCGTCCTCCTCGGCGTCGCCGGCGGGCCGGTCGTCGAGGAGGACGGTGGGGACCGCGTGCCGGGCCAGAGCCAACGACAGGGCGAGCCCGACAGGGCCCGCCCCGACGATGATCACCGGGTCCACGGTGATGCGCCTCCGGCGCCATGGTGCCTACGTACTAAGGGGTGGGGAGCCCGGTGCGCGATCACACGAGGTATGCAACCCACTGCTGCACACCGCAGTCAAGCCGAGGGCTTCCGGCCGCCCCCTCGGGCTACGTTCCCCCGCCTCCGCCGTCTCCCCCGCCACCGGCATCACCGCCGCCTCCGAGGCCCGTCGGCCCCGCTCCGCCGGCCACGATGCCCAGCCCGCCGCCGGCCGCGCCGGTGCCGAGGTCGTCGACGGCCCCGGCCCCGACCACCGCGCCGGTGGACCGCTTGCCGCGCCGGACGATGCGCTCCAGCCAGCTCGCCAGCGAGGTCAGGATGAAGTTCACGACGACGTAGATCGCCGCGACGATGATGAAGCTCGCGAAGACGTTGGAGTAGTTGGACGCGAGCGTGCGCCGCTCGACGAGCAGTTCGCTGAAGCCGATCATCGCGCCGCCGAGCGCGGTGTCCTTCACGATGACGACGAGCTGGCTGACGATCGCCGGCAGCATCGCCGTGACGGCCTGCGGCAGCAGCACGTTGCCCATCATCTGGCCCTTGCGCAGGCCGATGGCCTTGGCCGCCTCGGTCTGCCCGCGGGGCAGGGAGAGGATGCCCGCGCGGACGATCTCGGCGAGCACGGAGGCGTTGTAGAGCACCAGCCCGGTGACGACGGCGTACAGCGGACGCTGGTCACTGCTGATGTCGGTGTACTCGGAGTAGAACTGGTTCGCGAACAGCATCAGGAGCAGCACGGGGATGGCGCGGAAGAACTCCACCACCGCGCCGGCCGGCACCCGTACCCACGCGTGGTCGGACAGCCGCGCTATGCCGAACAGCGCGCCCAGCGGCAGCGCGATGAGGAGCGAGAGCCCGGCCGCCTTCAGCGTCTCGCCGAGACCCGGCAGGAGATACGTGGTCCATGCCTGGGAGTCCGTGAAGAACGGCTTCCACAGATTCCATTCGAGCTGGTTCTTCTCGTTCAGCTTGTCGAGGACCCACCACACGCCGAGCGCCAGCGCGGCGACGAAGAGCACGGTGTAGACGACGTTGCGCCGCTTGGCCTTCGGGCCGGGGGCGTCGTAGAGAACGGAACTCATCGCTTGACCGCCACCTTCTTGCCGACCCAGCCGAGGAAGAGCCCGGTCGGCAGGGTCAGCACCAGGAAGCCGAGCGCGAAGATGCCGGAGATGAGGAGGAGCTGCGCCTCGTTCTCGATCATCTCCTTCATGAGCAGCGCCGCCTCGGCGACGCCGATGGCAGCCGCCACCGTGGTGTTCTTGGTGAGCGCGATGAGGACGTTGGTGAGCGGGCCGACGACCGAGCGGAACGCCTGGGGCAGCACTATCAGGGTGAGGACCTGGGTGAAGCTCAGCCCGATGGCGCGGGCGGCCTCCGCCTGTCCCACGGGCACGGTGTTGATGCCCGAGCGCAGCGCCTCACAGACGAACGCGGCGGTGTACGCGGACAGTCCGAGCACCGCCAGCCGGAAGAACTTGGCGTCGAAGTCGATGCCGGCGCCCAGAGTGACGCCGAACACGTCGGAGAGCCCGAGGGCGCAGAAGACGATGATGACCGTCAGGGGGATGTTCCGGATGACGTTCACGTAGACCGTGCCGAAGCCCCGCATGAGCGGCACGGGGCTGACCCGCATGGCCGCCAGGATCGTTCCCCAGATGAGGGAGAACAGACCGGACAGCAGGGTGAGTTTCACGGTGACCCAGAACGCGTCCAGGATCTGTGTGTCGTATTCGGAGATGATGTCCAACGTCAGTCCAGCGCTCTCGCCTTAAGTGGACGCGGTGGTGTACCACCCGGGCCGGGCGGCACACCACCGCTCTGACAGTGCGGTCGCACCGCCGCCGGGGCGGCGGTGCGGCGGGGTCACTGCTTGATGTCGCCGATCTTCGGCGCGGGCTCGAAGTCGTAGTTCGCGGGGCCGAGGTTGGCGTCCATGAACTTCTCCCACGAGCCGTCGGAGACCATCTTCTCCAGGGCGGAGTCGATGTCGGTCTTCATCTTGTCGTCGCCCTTTTTGATGCCGACACCGTAGTTCTCGTTGCTCAGGTTCAGCCCGGCGAGCTTGAACTTGCCCTCGTTGGCTTCCTGGGCGGCGTAGCCGGCGAGGATCGAGTCGTCGGTGGTCAGGGCGTCGATCTGGCCGTTGGCGACGGCGTCGAGGCACTCCGAGTAGCCGGGGCGCTCGGCGAGCTGGGCCTTGGGCGCGATGGTGTCCTTGACGTTCTGCGCCGAGGTGGAGCCGGTGACCGAGCAGAGCGTCTTGCCGTTGAGGTCCTCACCCTTGGTGATGTTCTCGTCGGCGCGGATCAGCAGGTCCTGGTGGGCCAGCAGGTACGGGCCCGCGAAGTCGACCTTCTGCTTGCGCTCGTCGGTGATCGAGTAGGTGGCGGCGATCATGTCGACGTCGCCGCGCTCCAGCATGGTCTCGCGGTCGGCGCTGATCGCCTCCTTCCACTCGATCTGGTCCTCGGAGTAGCCGAGTTCCTTGGCCACGTACGTGGCGACGTCGACGTCGAAGCCCGAGTACGAGCCGTCGGGCTCCTTCAGCCCGAGGCCGGGCTGGTCGAACTTGATGCCGATGGTGATGGAGTCCTTGCCACCGCCGCCGCCTTCACCGTTGTCGCCGCTGTCGTCGTCGGAGCCGCACGCGGCCGCGGTGACGGTGAGGGCGAGTGCGCAGGCAGCGGCCGCGCTGACCTTGCGGAGATTCATGGTGAGCATCCTTCTGTCTGGTGTGTTGCCGGCAGCTCAGTGGTGCAGGATCTTCGACAGGAAGTCCTTCGCCCGGTCGCTGCGAGGGTTGGTGAAGAACTGGTCGGGGGTCGTCTCCTCCACGATCTGGCCGTCGGACATGAAGACCACCCGGTTCGCCGCCGAGCGGGCGAAGCCCATCTCGTGCGTGACGACGACCATAGTCATACCGTCCCGGGCGAGTTGCTGCATTACTTCCAGCACCTCGTTGATCATCTCGGGGTCGAGGGCCGAGGTGGGCTCGTCGAAGAGCATCACCTTGGGCTCCATCGCCAGCGCGCGGGCGATCGCCACCCGCTGCTGCTGGCCGCCGGAGAGCTGCGCGGGGTACTTGTCCGCCTGGTTGCCGACGCCCACCCGGTCGAGCAGGGCCCTGGCGGAGGTCTCCGCGGCCGCCTTGTCCTTCTTGCGGACCTTGATCTGCCCGAGCATCACGTTCTGCAGCACGGTCTTGTGCGCGAAGAGGTTGAAGGACTGGAAGACCATGCCCACGTCGGCGCGGAGCTTGGCCAGCTCACGGCCCTCGGCGGGCAGGGGCTTGCCGTCCAGCGTGATGCGGCCGGAGTCGATGGGCTCCAGCCGGTTGATCGCCCGGCACAGCGTGGACTTCCCGGACCCGGAAGGACCGATGACGACGACGACCTCGCCGCGCGTGATCGTCAGGTCGATGTCCTGGAGCACGTGGAGCGCACCGAAATGCTTGTTGACGTTGTCCAGCACGACGAGCGGTTCGCCCGCCGCGGGGACGGCGTCCTTGACCATCGAAACCTCGGTCATCCGCGTCTTGCTCCGTCCTTTTCGGTTGCCTGGACCTTAGTGAGCAGCCGCGACCAGCGTCATCACATCTGAGGGGAAATTGAGCATAACGATCCGGCTGCAATCGGACACAATAGGTGGAATCGGGACGCCGCTCGACGTGCCCGTCACACAACGGAAACCGCTGGGTGACCTGGCCGGACTTGACGCGGCAGGGCCGCATCCGCCTGTATTCCTGTGCGGGCTGAGACGATACGCGAGCGAGGAAACGGGAGGGCTGATGAGGCTGCTGCTCGTCGAGGACGACGACCACGTGGCCACCGCGCTCTCCGCGGTGCTGGCCAGGCATGGTTTCGAGGTGGGCATGGCCCACAGCGGCCAGGAGGCGCTGCAGGAGCTGCTGCACAGCGAGCTGGCCCCGTTCGACGTGGTGCTGCTCGACCTGGGGCTGCCCGACCAGGACGGCTTCGAG
This sequence comes from Streptomyces sp. NPDC004134, assembly GCF_042874195.1. Taxonomy (NCBI): domain Bacteria; kingdom Bacillati; phylum Actinomycetota; class Actinomycetes; order Kitasatosporales; family Streptomycetaceae; genus Streptomyces; species Streptomyces sp. NPDC004134. The sequence continues at coordinate 125,998 of NZ_JBIAMS010000023.1, forward strand.
GTGTGCGGACGCATCCGCAAGCTGACCGGCACTCCCGTGATCATGGTGACCGCGCGCTCCGACGTCCGGTCCCGGATCCATGGGCTCAACCTGGGTGCCGACGACTATGTCGTCAAGCCGTACGACACGGGCGAACTCCTCGCACGCGTGCACGCCGTCGCCCGGCGCACCGCGGCGGCGGAGCCCGAGCCCGCCGCGGGGCCCGGCGGCGCGGGTCCTGCCGCGGCCGGCGAGCGGGCCGACGACCCCGCGGCGCCGCTGGTCGTCGTGGGCCCGGTGACGCTGGAGCCCCACTCCCGCCGGGTCAGCGTCGGCGGGGCGGAGGTGCAGCTCACCCGCAAGGAGTTCGACCTGCTCGCGCTGCTCGCGGCGCGCCCCGGCGTCGTGTTCCGGCGAGAGCAGATCATCAGCGAGGTGTGGCGCAGCAGTTGGGAGGGCACGGGCCGGACCCTGGAGGTCCACATCGCCTCCCTGCGCAGCAAGCTCGGCCTGCCCGCGCTCATCGAGACCGTGCGCGGCGTCGGCTATCGCCTCGTGCCTCCGCCGGCCGGCTGAGGCCCCCTCCCTATGCGTACCCGTCTGCTCCCCCTGCTCATCGTGCTCATGGCCGGCGTGCTGCTCGCGCTCGGCTTCCCGCTGGCCGACCGCATCGCCGGGCAGGAGCAGCAGCGCGTGATCGTGGACCGGATCGACGACACCGCCCGCTTCGCCTCCCTCGCGCAGTACGTCGCCTCCCGCAACGAGGCCCGCCCGCCGGCCGAGGACGAGCGGCTGCGCGCGCTCCAGGAGGAGCTGCACCGGTACCACGACCTCTACGGCATCCGCGCCGGCGTCTACTACCGCGACCGCACCGCGATGGCCGCCGCCCCCACCGGCTGGCGGGCCATGGCCGGCGCCGAGGGCGACCGGGCCTTCACGGAGTCCCTCGCGGGCCGCCGCAGCCACGACCCCCCGCAGGTCTGGCCCTGGCAGGACGGCCGGCTGACCGTCGCCTCCCCGGTCGTACGGGACGGTGACGTGGTCGCCGTCGTGGTCACCGACTCGCCCACCGGCGCCATGCGCTCCCGGACGCTCACCGGCTGGCTGTGGCTCGGAGCGGGCATCGCCGCCGCGATGACGGTCGCCGTGGCGGCGGCGTACCGGCTCACCGGCTGGGTGCTCAGGCCCGTGCGCGTGCTCGACAAGGCCGCCCACGACATCGCCACCGGCCGGCTGAAGTCCCGCGTCGCCGCCGCGGGCGGGCCGCCGGAGCTGCGCCGGCTCACGGGGTCCTTCAACGAGATGGCCGACAACGTCGAGACCGTCCTGGAGCAGCAGCGCACCTTCGTCGCGGACGCCTCCCACCAACTGCGCAACCCGCTGTCCGCGCTGCTGCTGCGCATCGAGTTGCTGCGGCTCGAGGCGCCGCAGGCGGCGGCGGAGATCGAGTCGGTGCAGGCGGAGGGCACCCGGCTGGCCCGGGTGCTGGACGACCTGCTGGATCTGGCGCTGGCCGAGCACTCCCCCGCCGACCTGCGGGTGACGGACGTGGCCCGGCTGGCGGCGGAGCGGGTCGCGAGCTGGCGTCCGCTGGCCGAGGGACAGGACGTACGGCTGTTCCTGTCCGGTGCCACGGCAGTGACCGGCTGGGCGGACGAGGTGGCCTTGTCCAGCGCGCTGGACGCGGTGGTCGACAACGCCGTGAAGTTCTCGCCGCGGTGCGGCGAGGTGGAGGTGCGGGTGGACACGGCCGGGGACGAGGTGACGGTCGCCGTCGCCGACGGCGGGCCGGGGCTCACCGACGAGGAGCTGGGCCGCATCGGCGACCGCTTCTGGCGCAGCGGACGGCATCAGAACGTCTCCGGCTCGGGTCTGGGTCTGTCCATCGCCCGGGCGCTGCTGACGGCGGCCGGGGGACGTATCTCATACGAACGCAACGAGCCGGAGGGGCTCCGGGTGACGATCGCGGTGCCGCGCACGGCGCCGGAGGGCGGCGTGCAGGAGGGCGGTTAGGGCGCGCGGGGTGCGTCGCCGGACTCCGCCGCCTCCGGGCCGGGATTCGCGCCGGGTGGTGCGCCGGGGTGGCGCAGCAGCGCGCGGATCCGGGTCAGCCGGGCGGGTCCCCGGCGGCGCAGGGGGCGCTCCTCCTGGACACGGACGTCGACCTCGTAGCGGCGTACGTACGCGGAGAGGAACGCCTGCAGCGTCGCGGTCGCCGGGATCGCGATCAGGGCGCCCACCGCGCCCAGCAGCGCGGCCCCCGCGATGACCGAGCCGAAGGCCACGGCGGGGTGTATGTCCACCGTCTTCGCGGTGATCCGCGGCTGCAGCAGGTAGTTCTCCAACTGCTGGTAGAGGATCACGAACCCGATCAGCCACACCGCCGTCCACGGCCCGACGGTGAACGCCAGCAGGATCGGCAGCGCCCCTGCGATGTACGTGCCCACGGTCGGCACGAACTGCGAGACCACCCCCACCCACACCGCGAGCGCGGGCGCGTACGGCACGTCGAGCAACAGCATCGCGATGTAGTGGGCGATACCCGAGACGATGGCCATCAGGCCGCGCGAGTAGAGGTAGCCGCCGGTCTTGGCGACCGCGATCTCCCAGGCGCGCAGGACCTCGGTCTGCCGCGCGGGCGGCAGTACGGAACAGATCGCGCGGCGCAGCCGCGGGCCCTCGGCGGTGAAGTAGAAGGCGAACAGCACCACGGTCAGCGCGGTGAAGAGGCCGCCGAGGACGGTGGTGGAGATGCCCCACACGTTGTCGGCGCTGCGCTGCAGGTAGTCGCGTACGACCTCGGACTTCAGGAAGTCCTGCTGGAGGTCGTCCACGCGCAGCTCGGTGCCGAACTGCTCGTTGATCCACTCGATGAGGGACTCGACGTAGTCGGGGAAGTTCTCGACGATCAGCCGGACCTGGTCGGCGACGAGCGAGCCGAGGGCGGCGACGAACGCCGCTGCGGCCACCAGCACCCCGAGGAAGACCAGCGCGGTAGCGGCGCCGCGGCGCATGCCGCGGGCGGCGAGCCGGTCGACGGCGGGCTCGCAGGCCAGCCCGATGAAGAAGGCCACCAGGATGTTGAGCAGCAGCCCGTACAACTCGTCGAAGGCCCACTCGGCGACGTGGAAGCAGGCGAACAGGGCCAGCGCGAGGACGATCGCGCGGGGCAGCCAGGGAGGCATGCGCTCGCGGGGGCTCGCGGGCGGGGTGCCGTCGCCGGGGGGCGTGCCGGGCGTGGACGGGGCGTCCTGGGCGTCCGGAGCGGTGCGGGCGTCCGGGACGGGTGGTGTCTCGTGCGCGCTCGTGCGGTCGGAAGCAGCCGATGATGCAGCCATGGACGAACAGTGTGGCCGACGTCAGCGCCGGCGGCGTCAGCGCATCTCCGCCGGGATGTCCATCGCGGCGCACACCCCGCGCCAGACGTCGCGCGCGTCCCACCCCTCGTCCAGCGCCTCGCGGACCGTACGACCGCCCAGCTCGGACATCACGTGGTCGCGCGCGAAGGAGTCGACGTAGGGCTCGCCGAAGTAGTCGCGCATCCGCTGCCAGAAGACCGTCAACCGCATGCGTCCATTATCCCGCGCGTACGTGCACCTGAGAGTGCTCCCGGCCCGTTGGCCTCCCGGTCGGCCCCGCCGTGATCGTAACGTCGCCCCATGGCTGACTCCCCGCAGGTCCGCGCCGCAGAGTTCATCTGGCTGACCGCCCGTGTGCTGGAGCAGCGCCGGTTCGCCCACCACTTCGTGCCCGGCGCCGCCGACGCGGACGGGGTGGAGAAGGCGCTCGAGGCGTACCGGAACGCCGACGGCGGCTTCGGGCACGCCCTGGACCCCGACCTGCGCGGTCCCGGCAGCCAGCCGCTGCACACCGCGCACGCGCTGCGGGTCCTCGACTCCCTCGGCCGCTGCACCGGCCGCCGCGCGGAGGACGTCTGCCGTTATCTGACCGCCGTCTCCAACCAGGACGGCGCCCTGCCCGCCGTGCATCCCTCGCTGCGCGGCTACCCGGCCGCGCCGTGGCTGCCGGTGCCCGCGGACCCGCCGAGCGCGCTGCTGACCACCGCGCCGGTCGTGGGGCTGCTGCACCGCAACGACATCTGGCACGCCTGGCTCTTCCGCGCCACCGACTTCTGCTGGCACGCCGTGGAGACGCTGCGCGGGAGCCGTCCGTACGAGGCGGAGGCCGCGGTCGCCTTCCTCGACCACGTGCCCGACCGGCGGCGCGCCGAGGCCGCCGCGGACCGGCTGGGCCGGCTGGTGCGCGCCGAGCGGCTGGTGCTGCTGGACCCCGCCCGGGCGGACGCGGAGCCGGCCGCGGAGGGCCACGCGCCGGGCGAGCACCACCACCCGCACGACTTCGCCAGGCGGCCGGCGTCGCTGGCGCGGCGGTGGTTCAGCGACGCGGAGATGGCGCGGTCGCTGGACTTCCTGGCGGCGAACCAGCGGGCGGACGGCGGCTGGCCGGTGGCGTGGCGGCGCTGGTCGCCGGGGGCGGAGCTGGAGGCGCGGCCGCTGGCGACGCTGGAGGCGCTGCTGACGCTGCGGGCGTACGAGCGGATCTGAGGGCGCGCGGGCGGTCTGGGGGGCGTACGGGGCGGGCAGGGGCGCGCGGCAGAGGCCGGGACGTGCGCGGGCACCGGCCCTTGTCGGCCCGCGCACGCCCGGGGTCCGTCAGCCGGCCACGGCCCGAACCGCCGCGGTCACGATCACGGCGGCGGCCACCACGACCAGGAACGGCGCCCGCAGCAGCAGCGCGGCGCCGGCCGCCGCCAGCCCCGCGGCGCGGGCGTCGAGGACCAGCGCGGTGCCGTCGGCGAAGGTCTGCTGCGCGGTGAGCGCCGCCAGCAGGGCCACGGGCAGCAGGGCGGCCAGGCGCCGGACGAGGGGGCGCTCCAGGGCGCCCGAGGGCACGGAGAGGCCGAGCAGCTTGACCGCGTAGCAGCCGGCGAAGGTCAGCCCGATCGCGAGCCAGGTGGTCACGCGGCGCCCTCCGCCTCGTGCGCGTCCACGCCGTCCGTACGGTCCGGGGGGTCGCCCTGCGCGCGCCCGCGCGTGCGCCTCCCGTGCAGCGCCAGCACCAGCGGCGCCGCCAGCGCGGCGACCAGCACCGGTGTCCCGGCGGGCAGCGCCGGGAGGGTGCCGAGGACGAGCGCGACGGCGACGAGCGCGGTGGCCCGCTCCACGGTCCCGGTCAGCATCGGCCCCACCAGCGCGAGGAACACCGCGGGCCCGGCGGCGTCCAGGCCCCAGGCGGCGGTGTCGCCGATGGCCTCGGCGCCCAGCACGCCGACGAGGGTGGTGACGTTCCAGCAGACGTAGAGGGTGAGCCCGGTGACGACGAAGCCGATGCGCTGGGCGCGGCGGGTGGACTGGGCGATGGTGACGACGGCCGTCTCGTCGATGACCCACTGGGCGGCGAGCGGGCGCAGCGCGCGGGGCAGCCGGAGCATGGGCGCGAGCCGCAGCCCGTAGAAGGCGTTCCGTACGCCGAGGAAGAAGGCCCCGGCCGCGGCGGCGAACGGGCCGCCGCCGGCGGCCACCGCACCGGCGAGAGCGAACTGCGAGGCGCCGGTGAAGATCAGCAGGCTCATGGCGCACGCCTGCGCGGCGCTGAGTCCGGCGCCGGCCGCGGTGACGCCGAACGCGAACCCGGAGAGCCCGACGGCGACCCCGACCCCGAGGCCGTCGCGCAGGGCGGCGCGATCCTCGGGCGCGGGATCGGCGGTGGACGGAGGCTGTGCTTCTGTGGCCATGCGCCGGACGTTATGCGGCCGGGGTCCGACCGGTCTTGTACGTTCTTGCGCGACCCCACCCCCGCGACCCCGCAACGCGCAGCCCTGCCGGGCGCGGCCCCGCCATGCGCGGCCCGGTCAGCCCGCCCGCTCCCGCTGGTACGCGCCCGGGGGCACGCCCACGATCCGGGTGAAGTGCCGGTTCAGATGCGGCTGGTCGGTGAAGCCCACGGTCACCGCCGCCTCCGACGGCCGCAGCCCCTCGTCCAGCAGCCGCCGCGCGCGCCGTACCCGGGCGTCGGTCAGCCAGCGGTGCGGAGGCGTGCCGTACGCCTCCTTGAAGGCCCGCAGCAGCGCGAACGGGGACGTGCCCAGCTCCGCCGCCAGCGCCTCCAGCGTCGGCGGCGCCGCCATCCGCTCGTACAGCACGGCCCGCGCCCGCGCCGCGGTCCGCGCGCCCGCGGACGCCACCACGCGCCCCGGGAGCCGCGCGCCATGGCGGCACAGCAGGCGGGCCAGCACGACGCGCAGCACGCTGTCGGCGGCCAGTGGGTTGTCCTCCTCCGCGGCGCGGTGCACCTCGGTGATGAGGCGGGCGCCGCCGGGGTCGTCGACCATGGTCTCGCCGAAGCCCGCGGTGCCGCCGATGGCGGTGACCTCCGCCGCCACCTCGGCGACCAGGCCGGCGGTCGGGTAGAGCGTCGCGTACGACCAGCCCTCCGCCGCGCCCGCGCGCGCCGTGTGCGGCACCTCGGGGTTGATCATGACGACGGTGCCGGGGCCTGCCAGGAGCGTGCCGTCCGGCATGCCGACGGCTTCCACGCCCGCGGTGACGGCGCCGAAGACGTAGCCGTCGTGGGAGTGGGCGGGGAAGGTGTGCCCGACGTACCGGGCGCGCAGCAGGTCGAGGCCGGGCAGGCTGGTGTAGCGCCAGTGCCGGGCCCACTCGCGATCGGCGTCGCCCGACGCCGGCGCCGTGCGCGACCCCATGGGGACAAGTGTGCTGGGTGTCAGTGGCCGGGTGCACGATGGTTCACATGGCGAGATCGGTGCTGGAGACGTTCGACCCGGCGACACGGGCATGGTTCGAGGGTGCCTTCGCCGCGCCCACGGCGGCCCAGGAGGGCGCCTGGCGGGCGCTGGGCGAGGGCTCCGACGTGCTGGTCGTGGCGCCCACGGGCTCGGGCAAGACGCTGGCGGCGTTCCTCTCCGCGCTCGACGGGCTGACGTCCGCCCCGCCGCCCGCGGAGGCGCGCAAGCGCTGCCGCGTGCTGTACGTGTCGCCGCTGAAGGCGCTGGCCGTGGACGTCGAGCGGAACCTGCGCAGCCCGCTCACGGGCATCCGCCAGGAGGCGGTCCGCCTCGGCCGGCCGGAGCCGGAGGTGCGGGTCGCGATCCGCTCCGGTGACACGCCCGCGGCCGAGCGCCGCTCGATCGCCAACCGCCCGCCGGACATCCTCATCACCACGCCCGAGTCGCTGTTCCTGATGCTGACGTCCGCCTCGCGGGACGCACTGGCCGGGGTGGAGACCGTGATCCTGGACGAGGTGCACGCCGTGGCGGGCACCAAGCGCGGCGCCCACCTGGCGCTCTCCCTGGAGCGGCTGGACGAGCTGCTGCCCCGGCCCGCGCGCCGCATCGGCCTGTCGGCCACCGTCCGGCCGGTGGAGGAGGTGGCGCGGTTCCTGTCCCCCGGCCGGCGGGTGGAGGTCGTGCAGCCGCCGTCGGAGAAGCGGTTCGACCTGTCGGTGGTCGTGCCCGTCGAGGACATGGGCGAGCTGGGCGGCTCACCCGCGCAGGACGAAGGCGCCGGGGCCGACCGGCCATCCATCTGGCCGCACGTGGAGGAGCGAATCGTCGACCTGGTGGAGGAGCACCGCTCGACGATCGTCTTCGCCAACTCGCGCCGGCTCGCGGAGCGGCTGTGCAACAGGCTGAACGAGATCGCGTACGAGCGCGCGGCCGGCGAGCCGATGGCGGCGGACGCGCCGCCGCCCGCCGAGATCATGGCCCAGTCCGGCGCGGCGCAGGGCGCGCCCGCGGTGATCGCCCGCGCGCACCACGGCTCGGTCTCCAAGGAGCAGCGGGCGCAGGTGGAGGAGGACCTGAAGGCGGGGCGGCTGCCCGCGGTGGTCGCCACCTCCAGCCTGGAGCTGGGCATCGACATGGGCGCGGTGGACCTGGTGGTGCAGGTCGAGTCGCCGCCCTCGGTGGCGTCCGGGCTGCAGCGGGTGGGCCGCGCGGGGCACCAGGTGGGCGCGGTCTCGCGCGGCGTGGTCTTCCCCAAGTACCGCGGTGACCTGGTGCAGTCGGCGGTGGTCACGGAGCGGATGCGCGAGGGCGCCATCGAGGCGCTGCGGATCCCGGCCAACCCGCTGGACGTGCTGGCGCAGCAGATCGTCGCGATGACGTCCATGGACGTGTGGGACGTGGAGGAGCTGCTGGCGCTGGTGCGGCGGGCGGCGCCGTTCGCGGCCCTGCCGGAGTCGGCGTTCACGGCCGTGCTCGACATGCTCGCCGGGCGCTATCCCTCCGACGCCTTCGCCGAGCTGCGCCCGCGCCTGGTGTGGGACCGGGTGGCGCAGACGGTCAAGGGCCGCCCGGGCGCGCAGCGGCTCGCCGTCACCTCAGGCGGCACGATCCCGGACCGCGGCCTCTTCGGCGTCTTCCTCGCCGGGGCCGACCCGAAGAAGGGCGGCGGCCGGGTCGGCGAGCTGGACGAGGAGATGGTCTACGAGTCGCGGATCGGGGACGTCTTCACGCTGGGCACCACGTCGTGGCGCATCGAGGACATCACCCGGGACCGGGTGCTGGTCTCCCCCGCCCCCGGGGTGCCGGGCCGGCTGCCGTTCTGGAAGGGCGACCAGTTGGGCCGGCCGCTGGAGCTGGGGCGGGCGCTGGGCGCGTTCCTGCGCGAGCTGAGCGGCATGGAGCGGCAGGCGGCCCAGGAGCGGCTGCGGGCGGCGGGGCTGGACGCCTGGGCCGCGGGGAACGTGATCGCGTATCTGGAGGAGCAGCGCGCCGCCTGCGGGCACGTGCCGGACGACCGGACGATCGTCGTGGAGCGCTTCCGGGACGAGCTGGGCGACTGGCGGGTGGTGGTGCACTCGCCGTTCGGCGCGCAGGTGCACGCCCCGTGGGCGCTGGCGCTCGGCGCCCGGCTCACCGAGCGGTACGGGATGGACGCCCAGGTGATGCACGCCGACGACGGCATCGTGCTGCGGCTGCCCGACACCGATCTGATGGGGCTCGACCTGCTGGACGTCGAACCGGCGGGCGGCGGCACGGCCGCGGACGCGGCCGGGGACGACGGGCAGTCGCCGGTCGGCGCCGCCGACGTCCTCTTCGACAAGGGCGAGGTCGACCAGGTCGTCACCGACCAGGTGGGCGGCTCGGCGCTGTTCGCCGCCCGGTTCCGCGAGTGCGCGGCGCGCGCGCTGCTGCTGCCCCGCCGCGACCCGCGCAAGCGCACCCCGCTGTGGCAGCAGCGGCAGCGCGCCTCCCAACTGCTCCAGGTGGCGAGCGAGTTCGGCTCGTTCCCGATCGTGCTGGAGGCGGTGCGCGAGTGCCTCCAGGACGTCTTCGACGTCCCGGGGCTCACCGAGCTGATGGGCGACGTCGAGAACCGCCGGGTGCGGCTGGTGGAGGTGACGACGCAGGAGCCGTCGCCGTTCGCCCGTTCGCTGCTCTTCGGCTACGTGGCGCAGTTCCTGTACGAGGGCGACTCGCCGCTGGCCGAGCGCCGGGCCGCGGCGCTGTCGCTGGACTCCCGGCTGCTCGCCGAGCTGCTGGGGCAGGCGGAGCTGCGCGAGCTGCTGGACGCCGAAGTGCTGGCGGAGCTGGAGCGCGAGCTGCAGTGGCGTACGGACGACCGGCGGCTCAAGGACGCCGAGGGCGTCGCGGACGCGCTGCGCGTGCTCGGGCCGCTGACGGACGAGGAGCTGGCGGAGCGCGGCGCGGAGCCGGCGTGGGTGCGGGAGCTGGAGGGCGCCCGCCGGGCGATCCGGGTGCGGCTGGCGGGGACGGCGCACTGGGCGGCCGTCGAGGACGCCGGCCGGCTGCGGGACGCGCTGGGCACGGCGCTGCCGGTGGGCGTGCCGGAGGCGTTCACCGAGCCGGTGGCCGACCCGCTGGGCGACCTGCTGGCGCGCTTCGCCCGTACGCACGGCCCGTTCACCTCCGGGCAGGCCGCGGCGCGCTTCGGCCTGGGTGCGGCGGTCACCGACGGCGCGCTGCACCGGCTGGCGGCGGCGGGCCGGACCGTGCAGGGCGAGTTCCATCCGGCGGGCATCGGCCAGGAGTGGTGCGACGCCGGGGTGCTGCGGCGGCTGCGGCGCCGGTCCCTGGCCGCGCTGCGGGAGGAGCTGGAGCCCGTCGCCCCGGCCGCGCTCGCCGCGTTCCTGCCGCAGTGGCAGCACCTGGGCACGCACAGCCTCCGCGGCCTGGACGGCCTCGTCCGCGCGGTGGAGCAACTGCAGGGCGCGCCGGTGCCGGCGTCGGCGCTGGAGAAGCTGGTGCTGCCGTCGCGGGTCGCGGGGTACGTGCCGACGATGCTCGATGAGCTGACGAACTCGGGCGAGGTGGTGTGGGCCGGCGCGGGTGCGCTGCCGGGCAAGGACGGCTGGATCTCCCTGTATCCCGCGGACTCCGCCCCGCTGCTGCTGCACGAGCCGCATCCGCTGGAGGTCACGCCGCTGCACCAGGCGGTGCTGGCCGCGCTCACCGGCGGGTACGGGCTGTTCTTCCGGCAGATCGCCGAGCAGGTGCGCGCGACGCACCCGGACGCCACCGACGCACAGCTCGCCGACGCAGTCTGGGACCTGGCCTGGTCCGGGCGGCTGACGAACGACACCCTGGGACCGCTGCGCGCCCTCCTCGGCTCGGGCCGTACCGCGGGCGCCACCGCGCACCGCGCGAAGCGGCCCACGCCGCGCGGGCGTTACGGCAGCCTGGCGGTCGCGGGCGCCGCGCGCACGGCGTCGCGGAACGGGCCGCCGACGGTCTCCGGCCGCTGGTCCCTGCTGCCCGAGCGGGAGCCGGACGCCACGCACCGGGCGCACGCGCTGGCCCGCACGCTGCTCGACCGGCACGGGGTCGTCACGCGCGGCGCGGTGTCGGCGGAGGGCGTGGAGGGCGGCTTCTCGGCGGCGTACCGGGTGCTGTCGGCGTTCGAGGAGACGGGCCAGGCCCGCCGCGGGTACGTCGTGGAGGGGCTGGGCGCCGCGCAGTTCGCGATGGACGGCGCGGTGGACCGGCTGCGGGCGGTGGCCACCGCGCGGGAGCGCGGGGCCGTGGAAGCCGCGGTGGCGGAGGCGCCGGACGACGGGTTCGTGGACGAGGAGGGACCGGCGGGTCCGTACGGCGGCCACACCCTGGGCGGCCCCCGCCCGCGCGGCGGCGGGCCACGGGCGTACGGCGCCGGTGGCGCGGGCCGAGGGGGGCAGCGGGCGCTGGTGCTGGCGGCGGCGGACCCGGCGAACGCGTACGGGGCGGCCCTGCCCTGGCCCGAGCCCCCGCCCGGCACGACGCACAAGCCGGGCCGGAAGGCCGGCGCGCTGGTGGTGCTGGTCGACGGCGACCTCGCGCTGTACGTGGAGCGCGGCGGCCGCACGCTGCTGGCCTGGCCCCCGGCGGACGACCCCCGCCTCGCCGCCGCGGCGGAAGCGCTCGCGGCGTCGGCCAGGGGCGGCGCCCTGGGCCGTACGGCGACGGTGGAGCGCATCAACGCCACCGCGGCCCTGGACTCCCCCCTGGGCTCACTCCTGGAGCAGTCCGGCTTCCTGGCCACCCCCCGCGGCCTGCGCATCCGCGCCTGACGCCGAAGGCGGAGTGCGGCGGCCGGGCACGGAGCCGGCCACCAGTGCGTGCGGCGGGCGGTGGTGCGGGCGCGGCATGCTCAGCGGCAGCGCGCCGCGCCGCGGGCAGCGCACGGCGCCCACGGGCCGAACCCGGCCCGGCCGCGCCCCGCCCGGCACGGCCCCCCGGGACCCGGTCGACACCGCCGTCCCTCGCCACCCGTGTCCCGCCCCCGGCGCTCGCGATAGCAGCCGCCGCCGCGGACCCGGACCCGCGGCGTCCGCCCCGGGCGCTCGGGGCCTACTCCACCTGCCCGTTCAGATACGCCAGCACCGCCCGCACCCTGCGGTTGTCGTCGTCCGACGGGGGCAGGTCCAGCTTCGCGAAGATGCTCGTCGTGTACTTGCTCACCGCGCCCTCGGAGAGGAAGAGCTGACGCGCGATGGCCGCGTTCGAGCGGCCCTCCGCCATCCCCGCCAGCACCTCCCGTTCCCGCGGCGTCAGCCGCCCCAGCGGCTCGTCCCGTGCGTTGCTCGCCAGCAGCTTCGCGATGACCTCCGGGTCCATCGCCGTGCCGCCCTCGGCCACCCGCCGCACCGAGTCCACGAACTGCCGCGCCGCGAACACCCGGTCCTTCAGCAGGTACCCCACCGCCCCGCGGCCGTCCGCCAGCAACTCCCGCGCGTACAACTGCTCCACGTGCTGCGACAGGATCAGCACCGGCAGGTCGGGCCGCTCCCGGCGGGCCGCCAGCGCCGCCTGCAGCCCCTCGTCCGTGAACGTCGGCGGCAGCCGGATGTCGACAACCGCCACGTCCGGCCGCTCGGCGCGCAGCGCCGCCAGCAGCTCGTCACCGGACTCGACCGCCGCGCAGATCTCCATGCCGTGCGCCTGAAGGAGCCGCGTCAGCCCGTCCCGCAGCAGGTACTGGTCCTCCGCCAGGACGACTCGCACTGCCCCGCTCCTCTCCGCCCCGTCACCCGGGGCGGCCGCGCCCCCCGTCAGCACTGCTGCGCCGCACCGGTCTTCCGCCACCGCCGCAGCAGCGGCGGCACCCCGCTCAGGCCCAGCGCCACCATCGCCAGCACCGTCGGCCAGCGCAGCGGTTCCGGCATGTACAGCGCCAGGAACCACGACCTGTTGTCCGTGCCGAAGATCAGCAGCAGCCCCGCGACCAGCCCCTGCGGGAACAGCGCGACGGAACACAGTACCGGTGCCAGCGCCGTCAGCCACAGCTCCCCGCGCCCGGCCGCCGCCCCCCGCGCCGCTCCGGGCGCGGCGGCGTCCGGCTCGCACCACTCCTCCCCCGGCGGGCACGGGATCTCCACCGCCACCGTCGTCGGCCCGCCCTCGGGGCTGCTGATCGCCAGCACCCCGTCGAACGGCTTGATCCGCCGCTCCACCCCCCGCAGCCCGCCGCCCGCCACCGGCACCGCGCCCCCGCGCCCGTCGTCGGTGACCGTCGCGCGCAGCACGCCGTCGCGGTGCCACAGGTCGATGTCCACCCGGTCCGCGCCCGCGTGCTTGCCCGCGTTGGCGAGGATCTCGGCCACCGCGAAGTACGCCGCCGACTGCACCGGGTCCGGCAGGTGCCCGTGCAGGTCGACCTCGACCCGTACGTCCAGCGCGCTGTCCAGCGCCAGCGCCCGTACGGCGTCCCCGAGCCCTCGCTCCGCCAGCACCGGCGGGTGGATGCCCCGTACCAGCCCGCGCAGCTCCTGCAGCACCGTGGAGGACGACTCCTGCGCCTGCCGCAGCAGTACCTTCGCCGCCGCCGGGTCCTCGTCGACCAGCTCCTCCGCCGCCGAGACCGTCATGCCCAGGGCGACGAGCCGGGCCTGCGGCCCGTCGTGCAGGTCCCGCTCGATGCGCCGCACCTCCGCCGCCTGCCAGTCGGTGGCCGCCGTACGCTTCCGGTCCAGCTCGGCGACCTGCAGCGTCAGCTCCGAGGCCCGCGCCGGCGCCAGCACGGCCCGCGTCCAGCGCGCGTGCAGCGCCATCGCCCGCGGCCCGGCCCACAGCCCGAGCACGAAGAGCGCCGCGCCCACCGGCACGAGCGCGAGGGTGGTGCCCTGCGAGGCGACCTCGACGCCCGCGTAGTGCCCGTGGGTGTCCCCGGGGTACGACGGATCCCACATCAGCGGCAGCGCCATGCCGGCCAGCCCGTAGCCGACGGCTATCAGCGGCAGGGCGGCCATCGCCAGGCCGACGACCGGGTCGGCGACCAGCCACAGCGTGTCCCGCCAGGTCGCGCGGTCGGCCAGCAGCCGGTGCACGCGCTCGAAGAACTCCGGCAGGGCGGGGCTGCGGTAGCTGATGCCCAGGTGCCGGTAGCGCCCGTCGGGCCCCGGCCGCGGATGCGGCGGCGCCGGCAGGTACGGCGCGGGGATCGGGCGTCCCGTCCAGCGGCCCTGCACGGCCCGCGCCAGGTTGGCGGTGCCGCGGGTGAGGCCGACGGCCCAGGGGAAGACGAACACCAGCCCCAGGCCGAAGGCGAGCACGAGCGACACCAGCATGACGGCCTGCACCAGGGTCACCAGCGGGGCGAGCGCCACCAGCACCAGGGCGCGCCCCAGCGCGGTCGCGTACCGTCGCGGCCTGCTCATCCCGCCTCCTTCTCCCGTCCTCATCATGCCGCCCATCGTGGCCCGCGCGGCACCCCGGGCACCGCCCCCGCAGGCCCCGGACCAGGGTGGGGCTATCCCCACCCGGTACCGGGGCCGTGCGCCCCGCGCCTGGCACGATGGGTACGTGCCCGAAGGAGACACCGTCTGGCGCACCGCCCGCCTGCTGCACGAGGCGCTGGCGGGCCGCCGGCTGACCCGCTGCGACCTCCGCGTGCCCAAGCTGGCCACGACCGACCTCACCGGCCGCGAGGTCACCGAGGTCGTCCCGCGCGGCAAGCACCTGCTGACGCGCGTCAAGGGCGGCCTCACGCTCCACTCGCACCTGCGGATGGAGGGCGCCTGGATCACGTACGCGGACGGGGAGCGTTGGCGCGGCGGGCCGGGCCACCAGATCCGCGCCGTCCTCGGCAACGCCGACCGCACCGCGGTCGGCTACCGCCTGCCGGTGCTCGAGCTGCTGCGCACCGCCGCCGAGGACCGGATCGTCGGCCACCTCGGCCCCGACCTGCTCGGCCCCGACTGGGACCCGGCGGAGGCGGAGCGCCGGCTGCTCGCCGACCCCGCCCGCCCGCTCGGCGAGGCCCTGCTCGACCAGCGCAACCTCGCCGGGATCGGCAACGTCTACAAGTCGGAGCTGTGCTTCCTCGCGGGCGTCAGCCCGTACGCCCCGGTCGCCGCGCTCCCCGAGCCCGGCCGGCTCGTGGCCGCCGCGCAGCGGCTGCTGGAGGCGAACCGGGACCGCGTGGCCCGTACGACGACGCCCTCCCGGCGCCCCGACCGGCGGCTGTGGGTCTACGGCCGCGGCGGGCGCCCGTGCCTGCGCTGCGGGACGGCGGTGCGCAAACGGGCGCAGGGTGAGACGGCGGACGAGCGCGTGACGTACTGGTGCCCGCGCTGCCAGCCGGGCGAGTGACCGCCGCCGCGGCCCGTACGCCCGCACGCAAGCCGAGAGCCCGGCCCCGCCGACGGCGGACCGGGCTCTCGTGCCAGGCTCTCTACGCTCAGGCCGCGACGGGGTCGGGCTCCTTGGGCGCCTTGATGGTGACTCGCTCGTCGGGCATTCCCGTCACCGAGGTCACGGTGAACGACCGCACGGGGGCGGGAATCGGCTCGGTGGCCGCCGCGGACTGGGCCAGCTCGGCGAGGGCGAGCTCGCCGCTCACCTCGCGCATCAGCTCCGACATCCGGACGTCCAGGGCTTCACAGATGGAGTTGAGCAGCTCGGAGGAGGCTTCCTTCTGGCCGCGCTCGACCTCCGACAGATAGCCGAGGGAAACACGCGCTGACGAGGAAACCTCGCGCAGCGTCCGGCCCTGGCGCTGTCGCTGCCGGCGCAGCACGTCACCCAGCAGGCGACGGAGCAGAATCATGCGTGGCTCCCTCCTAGGACCTCGGGTCCGGATCCTCTCCGCTCCACCGTACCGCCTCGGACCGTGACAGTGCGGCGACGGAAGTCATCTTCACCGTTCGCCAAGCGAGGAATAGGGGGCCTCCTGATCAGGATTTTCCGGGTATTTCCGCCCGTCTTGCCCCTTCGGTGCCGCGTCCAGGTGCCGCCGGAGGAGCGCCAGCGCCTCCCCCACGGCCGCCGTGCGGATCTCCGTGCGAGAGCCCGTCAGGTTCAGCGACCGCGTCTCGGTCCGCCCCTCGGGACCGGCCACGGCCACGAAGACGGTACCCGGCTGCTGGCCGTCCTGCGGATCGGGTCCCGCGACACCCGTCGTCGCCACCGCCCAGTCGGCGCCGAGCCGCCACCGCACCCCGGCGGCCATCTGCCGGGCGACCTCGCCGTCGACGGCGCCGCGCTGGGCGAGCAGCGAGCTGTCGACGCCGAGCACATCGCGCTTGAGGTCGGTCGCATACGCGATGACGGCGCCCCGGAACGCCTGGGAGGCGCCGGGCACCGCGGTGATCTCGGCGGCGAGGAGGCCGCCCGTGAGGGATTCGGCGACGGCGAGGGTGGCGCCGAGCTCGTCGCAGAGGGCGAGTAGGCCGGCGGCGGCCCCGTCGGTGTTCTGTGTGGTCACTGGACTCTCTGCTCCTGTTCGGCGGCCAGCCCCCTGCGGCGGAGCACGATCGCCTGCTTGACGTAGTCCAGGCCGGTCGCCACGGTCAGGACCACGGCGGCGGCCATGATCCAGAAGCGCAGCGTGGCGAGCGGTCCGGTGAGGGTGAGGATGTACATGCCCACGGCCACGCCCTGGGCCAGGGTCTTCAGCTTCCCGCCCCGGCTGGCCGGGATCACACCGTGCCTGATCACCCAGAACCTCATCAGGGTGATGCCGATCTCCCGCGCCAGGATCACGATCGTCACCCACCAGGGCAGGTCCCCCAGCGCCGACAGGCAGAGCAGCGCGGCACCCATGATCGCCTTGTCGGCGATGGGGTCGGCGATCTTGCCGAAGTCGGTGACGAGGTCGTAGCGGCGGGCCAGCTCCCCGTCGAAGAGGTCGGTGATCATGGCGACCGTGAAGGCGGCCCATGCGAACGAGCGCCAGGCCGGATCATGGCCGCCGTGGGCGGCCATGAGCAGCACGAACGCCGGTACGAGCAGCAGCCGCACCATGGTGAGGACGTTGGCGATGTTCCACAGACCGGCCTGACCGACGGCCGGGGCGGGGCTCATCTCGCGGCCTCCTCGGCCGGCTCCCTGGGCCGCCGCCGATCGGGCTCGCCTATCGGCTCCGCCACCAGATCCACGCCTTCGCTCGCCACCACCTTGGCGGTGACCAGCGCCCCCGGCGCCGCCTCCCGGGCGCTCCCGCCGGCCAGCAGCGTCACGCCGTCCGTCTCCGGCGCCTGGTGCGCCGCGCGGCCGACGACCTCCCCGGCGTCCGCCAAGGGGTCCGCACCCGCGTCAGGACCGGCGTCCTCCACCGCGTCGACCAGGACCCGTACCGTCTCTCCGACCCGCTCCTCGGCCCGCTGCGCGGTCAGCTCCTCCGCCAGCCGCGTCATGTGCGCCAGCCGCTCCGCGACCGCCTCCGGCGCGACCTTCGACCCGTACGTCGCGGCCTCCGTGCCCTCCTCGTCGGAGTAGCCGAAGATCCCCACGGCGTCGAGCCGCGCGGCGGTGAGGAAGCGCTCCAGCTCTTCCACGTCCCGCTCGGTCTCGCCCGGGAAGCCGACGATGAAGTTCGACCGCGCGCCCGCCTCCGGCGCCCGGGAGCGGATCTCCGCCAGGAGTTGCAGGAACCGCTCGGTGTCCCCGAAGCGCCGCATCGCGCGCAGCACTTCGGGGGCGGCGTGCTGGAAGGAGAGGTCGAAGTAGGGCGCCACCTTCTCCGTCGACGTCAGCACGTCGATCAGCCCGGGGCGCATCTCGGCGGGCTGCAGATAGCTGACCCGGATCCGCTCGATGCCGTCCACGGCGGCCAGTTCCGGCAGCAGCGTCTCCAGCAGCCGCACGTCGCCGAGGTCTTTGCCGTACGAGGTGTTGTTCTCGGAGACGAGCATGATCTCCCGTACGCCCTGCCCGGCCAGCCAGCGGGTCTCGCCGAGGACGTCGGAGGGGCGGCGGGAGACGAAGGAGCCGCGGAACGAGGGGATGGCGCAGAACGTACATCGGCGGTCGCAGCCGGAGGCCAGCTTGACCGAGGCGACGGGACCCGAGCCGAGCCGGCGGCGCAGCGGCGGCCGCGGCCCGGAGGCGGGGGCGACCCCGGCGGGCAGGTCGGCGGGCGCGGCGGCGGCCGCGTCTCCCGGGCCGGCCGGATCGGCGGGATCCACGGCGGCCGGGTCGCCGTGGCCCGGCAGCGCCGCCGCGCCGCGGGCGGCGGCGTCCTGCCGCTCCGCGGGGCTGATCGGCAGCAGCTTGCGGCGGTCCCGCGGGGTGTGCGCCGCGTGGCCGCCCCCGGAGAGGATGGTCTGCAGCCGGTCCGAGATGTCCGCGTAGTCGTCGAAGCCGAGGACGCCGTCCGCCTCCGGGAGCGCGTCCGCCAGCTCCTTGCCGTACCGCTCGGCCATGCAGCCGACGGCGACGACGGCCTGCGTACGGCCCGTGTCCTTGAGGTCGTTGGCCTCCAGCAGGGCGTCGACGGAGTCCTTCTTGGCGGCTTCGACGAACCCGCAGGTGTTCACGACGGCGACGTCCGCGGCGGCGGCGTCCGTGACGAGGTCCCAGCCGTCCGCCGCCAGGCGGCCCGCAAGCTCCTCCGAGTCCACCTCGTTCCGGGCGCAGCCAAGCGTGACGAGGGCGACGGTACGGCGTTCTGGCATGGGCTCAGCCTACTTCGTCCCGCGCCCGCAAACGGCCGCCCACCAGCCGCATTCCGTACGCCTGCGCGAAGCACGGGAGAGCGAGGGCACGGACGTACGAGCCTTGCCGCAGGCCGGGCCCGCGCCGCCGCCCGGCGGGGCAGGTCAGCCGGCCTCGGGATCGCCCTTGGTGTACGTCAGCCGCTCGACCTCGCCGGGCTGGAAGTCCTCGGCGATCTGCTTGCCGTTGACGAACAGGTCGACGCCGCCGGCGTTGCCGAGGACGAGGTAGATCTTCTCGCTGTCGGTGACGGTGACGGAGTCGCCCTGGGCGAGCACGCCCTCCTCCAGCTCGCGCCCGTCGGCGCCCTGCGCGGAGATCCAGCTCTGCCCGTCCGCCGCGACGATCCGCAGCGTCACCTTGTCCGGCGGGGCCCCCGCCACCGCGCTGTCCGAGGGCTGCGGGGTCTGCTTGTCCTCCCCGGCGTCCTTGCCGGAGTCGGGGTCCTTCGGCTTCTTCGACCCCTGCGACTCCCCGGCCACCGAGGAGCCGTCCGGCTCGTCCTCGTCGCCGCCGCTGAAGACGGTGAACCCCACGAAGCCGACGACCGCGACGATCGCGGCGACCATGGCGGCGGTCCAGTTGGGGCGGCGGGGCTCGGGGCGGATGCGCTCGGCCTCGAACATCGGGGCGGCGGGTGTCGGCTCGGGCCGGCCGCCGTGCTCCGCGTCGTACTGCGCGACCAGGTCCCCGGCCTCCAGGCCGACCGCCCGCGCAAGGGTTCGCACATGTCCGCGGGCGTAGACGTCGCCGCCGCAGCGAGAGAAATCGTCCTGTTCGATGGCATGAATGATCGGAATGCGCACACGCGTGGTCAAGCTGACCTGTTCGACGGACAGCTTGGCATCAAGGCGGGCCTGCTGAAGTGCGCGACCGACGGAAGGACGGTCGCCTGTGGGGGAGTTGCCGAGGGACACGTGGGCGCCTTTCGGGGTGAGCCACCTGCCGGGTGTTCAGTCTAGGGGGGTTGTAAAAGGATCGGCCAACCGGTCGAGCACACTTAATGGGCCATCGGGATAGACGTACTGCCCGACCGCGGATCACCCGCCCGGCCCATTGATGTGACGCATCAGGCGCCGAACCGGTTGCCCTGGTCGCCGTTACGGATGATCCTGCCCCCGCAGTTGGGCGAGCACTCCGTCCATTTCATCCGGTTTGATGAGTACGTCCCTGGCCTTCGAACCCTCACTCGGACCGACGATCCCGCGCGACTCCATCAGGTCCATCAGCCGCCCCGCCTTGGCGAACCCGACCCGCAGCTTGCGCTGGAGCATCGACGTGGAGCCGAACTGCGTGGAGACCACCAGCTCGGCCGCCTGGCACAGCAGATCGAGGTCGTCGCCGATCTCCTCGTCGATCTCCTTCTTCTTCGCCCCGCCGACCACGACGTCCTCGCGGAAGACCGGCGCCATCTGGTCTTTGCAGTGCTGCACGACCGTGGCGATCTCGTCCTCTTCGATGTACGCGCCCTGCAGCCGGACCGGCTTGTTCGCGCCCATCGGCAGGAACAGCCCGTCGCCCTTGCCGATCAGCTTCTCGGCGCCGGCCTGGTCGAGGATGACGCGGCTGTCGGCGAGGGAGGAGGTGGCGAAGGCCAGCCGGGACGGCACGTTCGCCTTGATGAGCCCGGTGACGACGTCGACGCTGGGGCGCTGGGTGGCGAGCACCAGGTGGATGCCGGCGGCGCGGGCGAGCTGCGTGATCCGTACGATCGCGTCCTCGACGTCCCGCGGCGCGACCATCATCAGGTCCGCCAGCTCGTCGACGATCACCAGCAGATACGGGTACGGGGCCAAGTCCCGCTCGCTGCCGGGCGGGGCGGTGGCCTTGCCGGAGCGGACGGCGGCGTTGAAGTCGTCGATGTGGCGGTAGCCGTACGCGGCCAGGTCGTCGTACCGCAGGTCCATCTCGCGGACCACCCACTGCAGGGCCTCGGCGGCCCGCTTGGGGTTGGTGATGATCGGCGTGATCAGGTGCGGGATGCCCTCGTACGCGGTCAGCTCCACCCGCTTCGGGTCGACCAGCACCATCCGCACGTCCTCCGGCGTGGCCCGCGCCATGACGGAGGTGATCAGGCAGTTGATGCAGGAGGACTTGCCGGAGCCGGTGGCGCCGGCGATGAGGATGTGCGGCATCTTGGCGAGGTTCGCCGAGACGTAGCCGCCCTCGACGTCCTTGCCGAGGCCGACGAGCATCGGGTGGTCCTCGCCGGCCGCCGCCGCGGACCGCAGCACGTCGCCGAGCTTGACCATCTCGCGGTCGCTGTTGGGGATTTCGATGCCGACGGCGGACTTGCCGGGGATGGGGCTGATGATGCGCACGTCGGGGCTGGCGACGGCGTAGGCGATGTTCTTCGTCAGCGCCGTGATCCGCTCGACCTTCACGGCGGGGCCCAGCTCCACCTCGTACCGCGTGACGGTCGGGCCGCGGGTGAAGCCGGTGACGGCGGCGTCGACCTTGAACTCGGTGAAGACCTGGGTGAGGGAGGCGACGACGGCGTCGTTGGCGGCGCTGCGCGTGCGGCCCGGGCCGCCGCGCTCCAGGATGTCGAGGGACGGCAGCGCGTAGGTGATGTCGCCGGAGAGCTGGAGCTGTTCGGCGCGGGGCGGCAGGGCGGCGGAGCCGGGCTCGGCGGCCTGCTTGGTGAGGTCGGGGACCGAGTGCTCGTTCGGGCTCTCGGAGCGTACGGGCTCCTCCGCGCCCGACTCCTCGCGCGCGGCCGGGACGCCCCCGGTGCGCTCGGCGACGCCGTGGGTGAGGTTGGCGAGCAGCGGGGAGGGCTGGACGCCGTGCAGCACGGCGCCGTCGAGGTCGGTGGCCGCGGCGGCGGCCGCGTCGATGGGGTCCATGCCGCCGTAGTCGCGGTCGGCCGCCGCGCGGCGCGGGCGCGCGGGTGCGGCCGGTGCTGCGGGGGCCTTGCGGGTGCGGCGGCGGCGCGGCGGCGGGGGCCCGTCGTCGTCCTCGTCCGTACGCACCAGGCCGTCACGCCAGTCGTCGTCGAACTCCTCCGCCTTGGCCGCGGCAGCCGGATCGGGCCGCGGCTGTACGAGCCCGAGCCGCACCCCCGCGGAGTGGATCCGGTCCGGGATCGCCGCGACGGGCGTGGCGGTGACGACGAGCAGCCCGAAGATGGTCAGCAGCACCAGCAGCGGCAGCGCAAGCACGTCGCCGAGGGTGGTGACCAGCGGCCGGGACACCGCCCAGCCGACGAACCCGCCGGAGTCCCTGATGGTCTGCGTGCCCTCGCCGCGCCCGGGGGTGCCGCAGGCCAGGTGCACGAGCCCGAGCACCCCGATCACCAGTGCGGACAGGCCGATGACGATACGGCCGTTGGCCTCGGTCTTCTCGGGGTGGCGGATGAGCCGTACGGCGATGGTGGCCAGCAGGATCGGCACGAGCAGGTCGAGGCGGCCGAAGGCGCCGGTGACCAGGATCTCGACCAGCTCGCCCACGGGTCCCTTGAGGTTCGACCAGGTGCCGGCCGCGACGATCAGGGCGATGCCGAGCAGCAGCAGCGCGAGGCCGTCCTTGCGGTGGGCGGGGTCGAGTCCCTTGGCACCGCGCCCTATGCCGCGGAAGAGGGCGCCGACGGTGCGGGCGAGGCCGAGCCAGATCGCGCGCAGCAGCCGCAGCACACCGCCGGTCGGCGAGGGGGCGGGCTTCTTGGCCGGCGCCTTGGCCGCGCCCCCGGCCTTCTTCTGCGGCGGCTTCTTGGCGGGTGCCTTCTTCGCCGCGGGCTTTTTGGCCGTGCTACCTCCGGACCGCTGCCGGGAGTTGCCGCTGCCAGAGGTACGTGAGGCCATGGTTGCGAGATTACCGGCAGCGCCCGCACGGGACACGTAGGACGTGCAGGGACGCATCCTCCGCGCACCCCCGCCCCGCGGGGCGGGCCCGGCTACTCCGCGTCGGGCCGGGAGCCGGGCTCCAGGGCGTCAATCGCCTTGCGCAGCCCGGTGAGTTTCCGCTCCAGATGCGCGGCGGTGGCGACGACGGCGGACTCCGCGTTCGCCCCGCTGAGCTGCTTCGACAGCGCCTCGGCCTGCTCCTCCGCGGCGGCGAGCCGGGCCGACAGCTCGGCGAGCAGCCCGGTCTGCGCGGCCCCGTCGCCGTTGCCCTTCTGGGCGCCCTCGAGCTGCAGCCGAAGCAGGCCGGCCTGCTCGCGCAACTGCAGGTTCTTCATGTACAGCTCGACGAACACCGACACCTTCGCCCGCAGCACCCAGGGGTCGAAGGGCTTGGAGATGTAGTCGACGGCTCCGGCCGCGTACCCCCGGAACGTGTGGTGCGGGCCGTGGTTGATGGCCGTGAGGAAGATGATCGGGATGTCGCGGGTGCGCTCGCGGCGCTTGATGTGCGCCGCGGTCTCGAACCCGTCCATGCCCGGCATCTGCACGTCGAGCAGGATCACCGCGAAGTCCTCGGTCAGCAGCGCTTTGAGCGCTTCCTCTCCGGACGACGCCCGGACCAGGTGCTGATCCAGCGCGGAAAGGATGGCCTCCAGCGCCAGCAGGTTCTCCGGCCGGTCATCGACCAGGAGAATCTTGGCCTTCTGCACCATGGCCTGCCCTCCTCGCCCCGGCGGTGTGCCGGTCCTCGTCGCCAAAGACGCGCCCACCGTGCCGCCCGCCCTCGTGCCGGTCATCGTATCCACACCCCGAGACTCGCCACACCCTGTCACCGAGTTGTCACTGCATACACAGCGACAACGCGCCTGCGATCAGTTTGGTTCCCGGAATCCCGCGTTCTCACACGCATTTGGACACACTGAGTCATCAAAGAGCAGGAATTCACGGCGATTTGACTACTCTCCGCTCATCCAACCGGTCATTACGGCGAGCAATCTATCGGTATCCACCGGTTTTGTCACATAGTCCGATGCGCCCGCTTCGATGCTCTTCTCCTTGTCGCCCTTCATCGCCTTGGCCGTCAGCGCGATGATCGGCAGCCCGGCGAACTGCGGCATCCGGCGGATCGCCTCGGTCGTGGCGTAGCCGTCCATCTCCGGCATCATGATGTCCATCAGCACCACGGCCACGTCCTCGTGCTGCTCCAGCACCTCGATGCCCTCGCGGCCGTTCTCCGCGTACAGCACCGCGAGCCCGTGCTGCTCCAGCACGCTCGTCAGCGCGAAGACGTTGCGGATGTCGTCGTCGACGATGAGCACCTTCTCGCCGCGGAACGTGCCCTTGAAGCGCGGCGACGCCGACCGCTGCGGCACCGCCTGTTCGAGGGCGCCGTTCATCGAGAGGGCGCCGGAAAGGGCCCCAGACGCCCCCGAGGCGTCCCGCGCGCCCGTCTCGGCCGTCGTGGGCCCTGCGGGCGGCCCCGCGGCGCCTGAGCGTCCGTCAGAGGACTTCCTGGTACGTCCGGAAGGCGGCGCCTCGACGTCGGCCGCGGCGGGAGCCTTCGCCGCCTCGGCCTGCTCCAGGCCCGCCGCGAGCGCGCCCGCGACGGCGCCGGCCGTGCCCGGCAGCCCGGGGGCGGGCAGCTCGGTCGGGTGCAGCGGCAGGTAGAGCGTGAACGTCGAGCCGCGGCCCGGCTCGCTGTCGACGTGGATCTCGCCGCCCAGCAGCCGGGCGATCTCGCGGCTGATCGACAGCCCCAGGCCCGTGCCGCCGTACTTCCGGCTCGTCGTGCCGTCGGCCTGCTTGAACGCCTCGAAGATCACGCCCATCTTGTTCGACGGGATGCCGATGCCCGTGTCCGTGACCGAGAAGGCGATCAGCTCGGCGTCCGGGTCGCGCAGCGCGCCCTGCTCCAGCAGTTGCTCCTTGATGGCCTGCGGCACGTCGTCCTTCGCGGTGCGGATCAGCAGCTCCACCGCGCCGCTGTCGGTGAACTTCACCGCGTTCGACAGCAGGTTGCGCAGCACCTGGAGCAGCCGCTGCTGGTCGGTGCTGAGCGTCGCCGGCGGGTCCGGCGAGACCCGTACCGAGAAGTCCAGGCCCTTCTCCGCCGTCAGCGGCCGGAACGTCGCCTCCACGTAGTCGACGAGCTGCACCAGCGCGATCCGGGTGGGGCTCACGTCCATCTTGCCCGCCTCGACCTTCGACAGGTCGAGGATGTCGTTGATCAACTGCAGCAGGTCCGAGCCCGCGCCGTGGATCGTCTCGGCGAACTCCACCTGCTTCGGCGTCAGGTTCCCGTCGCCGTTGTCGGCGAGCAGCTTCGCCAGGATCAGCAGCGAGTTCAGCGGGGTGCGCAGCTCGTGCGACATGTTCGCCAGGAACTCGGACTTGTACCGCATCGAGACCGCGAGCTGCTCCGCCCGCTCCTCCAGGCCCTGCTTGGCCTCCTCGATCTCCACGTTCTTGATCTCGATGTCGCGGTTCTGCCGGGCCAGCAGCTCGGCCTTCTCCTCCAGCTCCGCGTTCGACTCCTGCAGCGCCTTCTGCCGCACCTCCAGCTCGCCCTGCCGGTCGCGCAACTGCGCGGCCAGCTCCTGGGACTGGCTGAGCAGCACCTCGGTCTTGGAGTTGACGCTGATGGTGTTGACGCTGGTGGCGATGACCTCGGCGATCTGGCCGAGGAAGTCCTTCTGGATCTGGGTGAACGGCTGGAACGACGCCAGCTCCACCACGCCCAGCACCCGGCCCTCGAAGATCAGCGGGAGCACGATGACGTGCGCCGGCGGCGCCTGGCCGAGCCCCGAGGCGATCTTCAGATAGCCCTTGGGGACGTTCTCGACGACGATCGGGCGCCGCTCCTGCGCGGCGGTGCCCACCAGCGTCTCGCCGGGCCGCAGGATGTGCGGCAGCTCGTTCCCCGAGTGCCCGTACGAGCCGATCATGCGCAGCTCGTACGCGTCGTCCCCGCTGGCCGCGCCGATCTCCACGACGGCCTCGGCGCCGGAGCGCTGCACGAGGAAGAACGCGCCGTGCTGCGCGGCGACCACCGGGGTCAGCTCGCTCATGATCAGCCGGGCCACGTCGGCGAGGTCGCGGCGGCCCTGGAGCAGGCCGGAGATGCGGGCGAGATTGCCCTTGAGCCAGTCCTGCTCCTTGTTGGCGATGGTCGTCTCGCGGAGCTTCACGATCATCGTGTTGATGTGGTCCTGCAGCTCCATCATCTCGCCGTAGGCGTCCACGTCGATCTTGAGGTTCAGATCGCCGCGGGTCACCGCCGTGGCCACCTGGGCGATCTGCCGCACCTGACTGGTGAGGTTGTTCGCCATCAGGTTGACCGACTCCGTGAGGTCCTTCCAGATCCCGGAGACCCCGCGCACCCGCGCCTGCCCGCCGAGGCGGCCCTCGGTGCCCACCTCGCGCGAGACCCGGGTCACCTCGTCACCGAAGGACGAGAGCTGGTCGACCATCGTGTTGATGGTGGTCTTCAGCTCCAGGATCTCGCCCTGCGCGGCCACGTCGATCTTCTTCGACAGGTCGCCGCTGGCCACGGCGGTGGTCACCATGGCGATGTTGCGCACCTGGTTGGTGAGGTTGGACGCCATCGAGTTCACGGACTCGGTGAGGTCCTTCCACGTGCCCGAGACACCCGGCACCCGGGCCTGGCCGCCGAGCCGGCCGTCGGTGCCGACCTCGCGGGCGACGCGGGTGACCTCGGCGGCGAACGACGACAGCGTCTTGACCATGGTGTTGACGGTGGCCGCGAGCTGCTGGACCTCGCCGCGGGCCTCGACCGTGACCGTACGGGTCAGGTCGCCGTTGGCGACGGCGGTGGCGACCTGGGAGATGTTGCGCACCTGGCTGGTCAGGTTGACCGCCATCTGGTTCACGTTGTCGGTGAGGTCCTTCCAGATGCCCGAGACCCCGCGCACCCGCGCCTGGCCGCCGAGCTGGCCCTCCGTGCCCACCTCGCGCGCCACCCGCGTGACCTGCTCGGCGAACGACGACAGTTGGTCGACCATCGTGTTCACCGTCGTCACGAGTTCGAGGATCTCGCCCCGCGCGTCGACGGTGATCTTCTTGGACAGGTCGCCGCGCGCCACCGCGGTGGTGACCTCGGCGATGCTGCGCACCTGCGAGGTCAGGTTGTTCGCCATCGAGTTGACGGACTGGGTGAGGTCCTTCCACGTACCGGAGACGCCCTGCACCTCCG
The DNA here is from genome assembly GCF_042874195.1 of Streptomyces sp. NPDC004134. NCBI lineage: Bacteria > Bacillati > Actinomycetota > Actinomycetes > Kitasatosporales > Streptomycetaceae > Streptomyces > Streptomyces sp. NPDC004134. The sequence continues at coordinate 152,450 of NZ_JBIAMS010000023.1, forward strand.
CCTGGCCGCCGAGCTTGCCCTCGGTGCCGACCTCGCTGGCGACCCGGGTCACCTGGTCCGCGAAGGACGAGAGCTGGTCCACCATCGTGTTGATGGTGTTCTTCAGCTCCAGGATCTCCCCGCGCGCGTCCACGTCGATCTTCTGCGAGAGATCACCGCGCGCGACCGCCGTCGCGACCTGGGCGATGTTGCGGACCTGGCCGGTCAGGTTGCCGGCCATGAAGTTGACCGAATCGGTCAGGTCCCGCCAGACGCCGGCGACGCCCTGCACCCGGGCCTGGCCGCCGAGCCTGCCCTCCGTGCCCACCTCGCGCGCCACCCGCGTGACCTGCTCGGCGAACGACGAGAGCTGATCGACCATCGTGTTGACGGTGTTCTTCAGCTCCAGGATCTCCCCGCGGGCGTCGACCTCGATCTTCTGCGACAGGTCGCCGCGCGCCACGGCCGTCGTCACCTGGGCGATGTTGCGGACCTGGCCGGTCAGGTTGCTCGCCATCGAGTTGACGGAGTCGGTGAGGTCCTTCCACGTACCCGAGACGCCCTCGACGCGCGCCTGACCGCCGAGGCGGCCCTCCGTGCCCACGTCCCGCGCCATCCGCGTCACCTGGTCGGCGAAGGAGGACAACTGGTCGACCATCGTGTTCACGGTGTTCTTGAGCTGGAGCATCTCGCCGGAGACGTCGACCGTGACCTTCTGCGACAGATCGCCGTTCGCGACCGCCGTCGTCACCTGCGCGATGTTGCGGACCTGGCCGGTCAGGTTGCGGAACGCCGTGTTGACCGAGTCGACGAGGTCCTTCCACGTGCCCGCGGCCCCCGCCACCTGCGCCTGGCCGCCCAGTTCACCCTCCACGCCGACCTCGCGGGCGACCCGCGTGACCTCGGCGCCGAAGGACGACAACTGGTCGACCATCGTGTTCACGGTGTTCTTGAGCTCCAGCATCTCGCCGGAGACGTCCACCGTGACCTTCTGCGACAGATCGCCGTTCGCCACCGCCGTCGTCACCTGGGCGAACTCGCGCACCTGCCGGGTGAGGTTGGAGAAGGCGGTGTTCACCGAGTCGGTGAGGTCCTTCCAGATCCCCGCCGCACCGGGCACCTGCGCCTGCCCGCCCAGCCGGCCCTCCGCGCCGACCTCGCTGGCCACGCGCGTCACCTCGCCGGCGAAGGTGCGCAGCGTCTCGGTCATCGTGTTGATCGTGTCCGCGAGCTGGGCGACCTCGCCGCGCGCGCTGACGGTCACCTTCTGCGACAGGTCGCCGTTGGCGACCGCGGTGGTGACCTGCGCGATGCCGCGCACCTGGGCGGTCAGGTTGCCCGCCATCAGGTTCACGCTGTCCGTGAGGTCCTTCCAGACCCCGCCGACGCCCTCGACCTGCGCCTGCCCGCCGAGCTCGCCCTCGGTGCCCACCTCGCGGGCCACCCGGGTCACCTCGGACGAGAACGCGGAGAGCTGGTCCACCATCGTGTTGACGGTGTTCTTCAGTTCCAGCATCTCGCCGTCGACGTGCACGGTGACCTTGCGGGACAGGTCGCCCTTGGCGACCGCCGTGGTCACCAGGGCGATGTCGCGGACCTGGGCCGTCAGCCGGTACGCCATGGTGTTCACGGAGTCCGTGAGGTCCTTCCAGGACCCGGACATCCCGCGCACCTTCGCCTGGCCGCCGAGCTTGCCCTCGGTGCCGACCTCGCTGGCGACCCGGGTCACCTCGTCCGTGAACACGGAGAGCTGGTCCACCAGCCCGTTGACCGTACGGCCCATCTTCAGCACCTCGCCCCGCAGCGGGTGCGGGGCGCCGTCCTGGCCCTGCGGCCGCAGGTCCATGCGCTGCTGCAGATCGCCTTCCGCCACCGCGGTCAGCACCCTGCCGACATCGGCCAGGGGGCGTACGAGATCGTCGACGAGCGCGTTCGACGCGTCGACCGCCGCCGCCCACGACCCCTCGCAGGGCCCCGCGGACAGCCGCTCCGCGAGCTTGCCCTCCCGGCCGACCATGCGCCGCACCCGCGACAGCTCGCCGGTGACGTGCAGGTTACGCTCCGCGACCTCGTTGAAGACCTCGGCGATCTCCGACATCACGCCGTCGCCGCCGACCCGCAGGCGCTTGCGGAAGTTGCCGTCGCGCATCGACTCAAGGGCGCCGAGCAGGCGATACAGCGAGGCCGTATCGACCTGTGTGGTCCCGGAAGGCGTCCGGGAGCGCCCGCCCTTCGTGCGCGGACTCACGCCCGGCGCGCTCGCGTCAGACTCCACTGTGTCCCTCCCGCAGGGTCGACGTTCGCCTCGGGCTCCCTCCGAAGCCTTCCCAGTGTTTCACCCCGGCCCTGGCAGGCCATAACAGTTCGGCGGCTAAGGCGCACTTTCCGAGTGTTAAGAGAAGGATCCGGCATCTGTCCGCAGGGTGAAGGTAAGTACCCTGGCATCCGCCGTCCATCCCTTCAGCCGGGAGAGTGGCACATCGAGAGGAGAGCTGGTGACCACCGCGCGGGCTGCGGCCACCTTCGAGCCGGTCGGGCGCTCCGTCGCCGCGGCCAGGACCTTCGTCCGCGACACCCTCCAGGGCTGGGGCTATCCCGAGGCTACAGACGACGCCGTCGTACTGACCAGTGAGCTTGTGACGAACGCCATAATTCATGCTGGTACGGCAGTAGACGTCCTTTGTGTCCGGATGGCGGACGCGGTGCGGGTCGAGGTCGCCGACCGGCATGCGGAGCGCGAGTTGCCGCTGCACAGCCCCCAGCTCCAGCCCACGCCCCTCGACCGCGAAGGCGGCCGCGGCCTGATGCTGTGCGCCGCCCTCGCCAGCCGCTGGGGCGTCGACTACACCGCGGAGCACAAGCGCGTCTGGTTCCAGCTCACCGTCGCGGAACCGCCCGCCGGCACCCGCGCCGCCGGCCCCGAGCTGCCCGTCGACGAGCTGCCGCTGGCCGAGGAGCGCATCCGCGTGGCCGTCGTCCGCATCGACCGCGGCGGCCTCGTCAGCGAGTGGAACGACGACGCCCGCGACCTCTTCGGCTATGAATCGGAGAAGGTCGTCGGCAAGCCCCTCGGCGACCTCGCCGCCTGGCCGCACACCCCCGGCACCGGCACCGGACTGGTCGAGGCGCTCCAACTCTCCCGCTGGGAGGGCTCGTACGGCATCCGCTGCAACGACGGGCGCGTCACCCCCGTCTACGCCTCGCACATGCGCCTGCGCAATTCGGCCGGCGACCCGTCCACGATCTGCCTCATGGTCCGCGACCGCGAACGCGCCATCCTGCAGACCCCGCTGCGCGTGCCCGCGGGCGACAGCCCCGGCAGCGAGGGCCGCGCCGGCGCCTTCCCCGGCGGCAACTCCTTCGAGGCGTTCATCGGCACCCCCTCCCCCGACGACCTCGACGGCCTGCTCCAGCGCACCGTGGAACGCGCCCGCGACATGCTCGCCGGCGACGCCGCGTACCTGCTGCTCGCCACCGACGACGAGACCGAGCTGGAGGTACGGGCCTCCACCGGACTGCCCTCCGCCCGCCAGCGGTTCGCCCGCGTCCCCGTCGAGACCGGCACCGGACGCTACGGCTCCGCCCGCCTCCCGTCCGTCCACGAAGACCTCATGGCCGACCCCGACGCCGTGCCCCTGCTGGCGGCCACCGGCATGCGCTCCGTGGTCTCCGTACCGCTGAAGGTCGAAGGCCGCCTCACCGGCTCCCTCGGCGTCGCCGCCGAGGTGCCCGGCCGCTACACCAACGAGGAGGCGCTGCGCCTCCAGTTCGCCGCCGACCGCATCGCGCTCGCCGTCGAGTCCGCCCGCCTCGGCGAGCTGGAACGGCTGCGCCGCGGGTCCCTGTCCTTCCTCGTCGAAGCCTCGGATTTGCTCGCCGGCACTCTGGACCGGGACCAGACGCTGGCCCTCATGGCCCAGATGATCGTTCCGACGCTCGCCACGTGGTGCGCCGTGTACACCCTCCCGGAACAGGCCGAACCCGAACTCAGCTACGTCCTGCACGAGGACGAGGACCGCATCGACGACCTGCGCGCCCTCCTCTCCCGCATCGACCCGCCCGACGCCGTCCTCGTCCCCGGCGCCCGCCAGTGGCGCGGTCCGGGCGACGCGGCGCACACGCTGGCGATGCGCAGCTCGTTCCTGAGCCTGAGCATCGTGGGCAACACGACCCTCGCCGAGGACGCCGAGACCTCCCTCGCGACGGCGGCGACCGTGGGTGGCGAAACCGTTGTGCTGCCGCTCGTCGCCCGCAACCGCGTCATCGGCATGCTCGTCCTCGGCAAGCCGACCGACGAGCACTTCCGCCAGGAGATCCTCGAACTCGCCGAGGACCTCTCCCGCCGGGCCGCCCTCGCCCTCGACAACGCGCGCCTCTACTCCGAGCGCACGACCATCAGCCAGTCCCTGCAGCGCAGCCTCCTGCCCCCGGGCCTGCCGGACGTCCCCGGCGTCGAGGTCGAGGTCATCTACCGCCCCGCGGGCGAAGGCAACGAGGTCGGCGGCGACTTCTACGACCTCTTCGAGATCCGGGACGGCACCTACGGCTTCGCCATCGGAGACGTCTGCGGTACGGGCCCGGAAGCCGCCGCCGTCACGGGCCTGGCCCGTACGGCACTGCGCCTGCTGGCCCGCGAGGGCTTCGGCGGCCCGGCGGTCCTGGAGCGCCTCAACGCCGCCATCCTCGACGAGGGCGCCCGCGGCCGCTTCCTGACGCTCCTCTACGGCGAACTCTGGCCCCAGCCGGACGGCAGCGCCGTCCTCAAGACCGTCTGCGCCGGCCACCCGCCTCCGCTCCGCCTGCGCCCCGACGGCACGGTCGAGCAGGCCACGGAATCCCAGCCGCTGCTGGGCGTCATGGACGACCTGGAGCTCCACAGCGAAGAACTGGTCCTCGACCCGGGCGACGTCCTCCTGTGCGTCACGGACGGCGTGACGGAACGCCGCGAGGGCACGCGCATGCTCGGCGACGAGGGCCTGATCGACGTCCTCACGACATGCACGGGCCTCACGGCGGGCGCGGTGGCGGCCCGGGTGCTGCGCACGGTGGAACGCTTCGCGGCGGAGCCGGCGTCGGACGACATGGCGATCCTGACGATGCGGGTGCCGGGCCAGATGAACGGAAACGGCGAGTAGGAGACCGGGCCCTGGAAAAGGGCCCGGAAATGACTCAACCCCCGGACGGTGTCCGGGGGTTGAGTACTAAAGTTTGTTCGGCGGTGACCTACTCTCCCACACGGTCCCCCATGCAGTACCATCGGCGCGGACGGGCTTAGCTTCCGGGTTCGGAATGAGACCGG